>CAMOSA010000089.1 GCA_946624335.1 uncultured Prevotellaceae bacterium | reverse complement strand
TTGGTGCGCAACTTCATCTCGACGTTGTTGCCGATGTCCACGTTGACGCTTCCGGTCATTCCCTTGCCAGGCACGCCATAGAGTGCGCCCTGATAGGGCGAGTAGCTGACGGTAGAGACGTTGCCGTCCTTGTCGGTCTTGACGTAGGTGTCGTAGTAGCCGAAGCGTGACGCGCCGAAGTCGGGAGCATAGGATAGGCTGATGGTGGGCGTCAGCACGTGGCGTATGGCCATGACCTTCTTCTTGCCGATGAGCGGCGTGTAGGTGCCGTAGAGCTTGGTGGACGCCGAGAGACTGAGGTTGTAGTCGTAGACGTTGTGGAAGCCGTAGGTGGTGTCAGCACGTTCCCGCTGTGCGTCCTGGTCCCAAGAGCGGTTGACCTTATAGGTGTACATACGGTCGTTGAAGTTGAACGATGGCGTGACGTTGATGTAGTTGAGGATGCTGAATGAGGCGTTGACGGGAATCTGATGGCGCATACCGTTTTTCCAGTCCTTGATGATGTTGGACTTGAGCAGCTTGTCCTCCTTGGTGGAAATACTGTTGGAGAACGTTCCGGTGTAGCTCATGGCAATCTTCTCGTACCATCGTTCGGCGCCGACCATCTTCTTGCGCTTGAAGGGGTTGAAGCGCGCGAGTGAGATGTTGAGCGATGGCAGCGTCATCGAGATGCTGGAGTCACGCACGTTCTGCGAGAGGTTCATGGTGGCTGCGATGGTCAGTCCGATATCAGCGAATGTTCGGCTGTAGGACACGGATGACGTGCGCGTGCTCTGGCTTCGGCTCTGCGGGTTGTAGCGCGAGGAGAGGTTGTTCTGCTCGTAGCTCGACGTGGCAAAGTTGACGCTGGCGGAGAAGCTCTGCGCGGGGTTGGCCTTGGCGTCCTGACGATGGCTCCATTGGAGCTTGAAGCTCTTGGCGACGGAGTAGTCTGGCATGTTCTTCTCGCCCTCGACGGTGTTCTGGAAGGAGAAGTTGAACGCCCCGCTGAAGCGGTAGCGCTTCTTGTAGGTGCTCTGTGCAGAGACGCCCCATGATCCCTTCGTGTAGATCTCGCCGAGGAGCTTGAGGTCGACACGATCGCTGATGGCGAGGTAATAACCTCCGTCGCGCAAGTAGAAGCCTCGGGTGGTCTCGTCACCATAGGTAGGCATGATGATGCCACTGGAATAGCTGTTGGAGAAGGGGAAGAAGCCGTAGGGCAAGGCCAGGGGCAGCGGCACGTCCTCGACGACGAGATAGGCGGGGCCGAAGACGACATCCTTGCCGGGACGTACCTTGGCGCGCGAGAGAGCGAGGTAGAAATGGGGGTGCTTGGCATCGCAGGTGGTGTACTTGGCATGGGCCACGTACATCGTTCCCGAGGAGTCGCGCTTGCTCTCGCTGCTGGTCATATAGCCTTCGCCCTGCTCGGTGAATACGTTGTGGATAAAGGCCTTGCGGGTCTTGAAGTTATAGGCGATGTCATCGGGCTCGTAAGTGTCCTGTCCCTGCTTGAAGGTCGGCGGCGTCGTGACGTGGCCGAGGGAGTCGCGTGTCCCGTAGGCATGGACGATGCTGCTGTCGACGCTCATGGTGATGAGGTTGGAGGAGAGCTCGAGGTTCTGGTACTTGACCTCAGCGTCGCCGTAGAAATTGACGCGGTTGAGGATATAGTCGAAGGTGATGGAGTCCTTGGCCTTGAAGTCTACGGGCGAATCGAGCGCGCTCTTGCTCTGCTTAGAGGAATCGATGGCGAGGGTGTCGATGCCGGTGTGGCCCGAACGCCCAAGGTAGACGGTGTCGCCATGCACGATCATGAAGCGCGTGCTGTCGCTGAGAATCTGTTCGCGCAGGGAATCGGCTGTGGAAAGGATCGGGGTAAGGCTGTCGGGCACTGCTTTAGCGAGGCTCTGCAGACTTAGTGAGTCAGGGGCTGCGGTGAGGCTGTCATTAAGCGTTGAGGACTGTGGCGCTAACGAGGACGCCTGATCGACGATGGTGTCTGCCATCCCCGACGAGATGGCATCGGTGACAACGGTGGACAAAGAGTCCGTCAGCATGAGGCTGTCGGTCAACTGTTCCACGCTGTCGGCCTTGACCAACGCCACGCTGCCTGGGGCGCGTGACGAGCGCTCGTTGCGCAAGGCTGACGTGGAGCAAGCGGCAACGAGGACAGCTATCAGAAGGGCACAAAGCCAGCGTATGAGATAGAGTCGATTCACTACGATAGACGTGCGGCAGGAGCTGTCGCATCAAAATTTCGTGCAAAAGTACTGCAACTCGCGCGCAAAAGCAAAAAATTTAAGGCTTATTTGCGCCTTTTGCAAAGATTTTAGGATAAAAGTGGTGCGTCAGGCGCCAAACTGATGTATCCAAGCGGTCATTCGGCGCACACTACCGTCTCCGAATTTCATGAGGCTGCGCAGGGCTTCGTCGGCAGTCTTGCGATGGTCGAGGCGTGTCTTCGAGAAGAATTTATCGGCATAGCAGATGATCTGCTCCTCCACGGTCTCAGGCACGTAATCGAAGACGGGCAGCGGCAGCCCCTGGCGGCGTATGTCCTCAGCGGTGAGACCCGTGCCGGTGTGTCGCTCAGCGACGCGTGCGTGACGGGGCAGACCTTCGCTGCGTAAAAGTTCTCCGCCCAACAAGCCATGGCAGATATAAGGTTGGTCGCCAAAGCATTGGATGCCGGGTGCATGGGTCTTGAAAATACCGATATCGTGGAGCATGGCAGCCTCCTCGAGAAAGGCCGTATCGACCGGAAGCTCGGGATGGCGACGGGCAATTTCCAATGCAGCATCGGCGACGCTTCGGCTGTGGACGACGAGGATATGGCGCAACGCCGGATTATCGGAGTAGTACTTATCAATAATGCGTTGCCAGAGAGGGGTTATCGTAGCATCCATTTCTTTCCTTTTTGAATGACCAGGCCCCGCGCGGTGTTGCCCAGGCGTCGGCCTGCGATATCAAAGGTGTGGGCCATGGGCGAAGTGCCATCGGCATCGAGGCCGTCTCGCTCAACGATATCGTGGATGGCATCATCTGTGGTCTTGGTCCAGAAGCGCAGTTCGCTCTGCACCTGCCACGGGCATCGCAGGCGGAAGTGATAGTAGGTGTCGGGCTGCAGATGGCTGAAGGTCACCGTGCGCACCTCTTCTTGACCTCCGGGCAAGGCGAGGACCCACCAATGCCGGAGGTCTTCGTCCTCGAGGCCGTCGGGGCATAGGCATAGCGTCACGAGCGAACCGGCATAACCGGCCGCAGCGTGGTTGGCGACGCTGATGCTCACTGTGGCTTCGTACTCGCCCGTGACCATCTTCGTCAACGTGAGTTCGGCACTACCCCACTCCAACTTGGGAGCGACGCCTTGTGCGATGGTGACGGGTCGTGTGAAGGGTATGGTCACGTCGTCGTGGGAGATACCGAGTATGCGTTCGCCTTTTTCATCGAAGTTGAGGTATACACGCTGCACCTTCTCCTCGCGCGGCTGAAGCGTGATGGCCGAGAGGCCTACGTAGTCGGCCTGTTCGAAGATGGCCGTATCGGTGGGCAGATAGGTCATCACCTCGTAGGTGTAGGTGACGGGGGCATTGCCGTCGTTGTAGAACCTGAAATCGGCAGGCACGTAGTCTTGGAGATCAGGTTGGCGAAGGAACGTAACGTCACGCAGGGTGATGCCGAGGTTGTCGATGTCCAGGGTGTCGACGTCCAGTGGTTTAGCCTCTGCTGACGGATGCATCATAAGTAAGGCCTGATTGCAGAACATACCCTCTGCGATGCCTTGCGGGTCGCGGTCCGTCGGCTCCCAAGGGTTCAGCCAGTCGAGGTCGAACCATCCGTCATAACAGCCATTGTAGCCCCAGTTGACGTGGTAGTAGCCCTGCGCGTCGACGCCGTCAATATTGAAGGCGTGTCCGCTGAGCGCCATATTGTGTCCTGTGTAGGCCACAGGCCGACCGCAGGCCAGTTCATGCTGGATGAGGGCGTGCCATTGTTCGGGCGAATAGCTGATGCGCTCGGCAAACGTCACCATGCCATATCCGAAAGCCTTGCGGAGCGGTTCGACGGCTCGCGATGTATTGGCCCCCGACGAGCTGAGACCGTAGTTCATGTGCACGGCCATCCCACAGGCGAGCGACACCAGCGCGATGGCCTGTCCCTGTGCCTCGGTCCAACCGTCGCGATAGTCGAGCAGGTAATGGTCCCAATCAAAGCGCGTACCCGGAAGGAGGTCGTCGATTGTGTAATGCGGCGTCGACCATCCATGCAGCGTGTCGAGGAGGACCTCAGGATAACGGTAGTAGGCCATGATCTGCTCGATGCACGTGGCGACACACCCCGAGAGACAGCGCTCTTCGCTGACGCTGCCGTCGTCGTAGGTCCAGCGTGGGCAGAGCATGTTGTAGGGCTCCTGCTGGTCGCGAATGGACGCCAGCAAGGGTGCGACGGTCGTGATGGCTGACGACGAGCGATATCGCCGGGAAGCCTTACGACGCTGCATCATCCGTGACGGCGGCACGCACTGACCGGAGCGAAAGGCGGTGGCCTGTGTCACGGACAGACGGCGCCCTTGAAGCAGAGAGCGTAGGGCCGGAGGCACCTGCCCAGTACGGTTCACGCCATGCGCCAGCAGTTCGCCATCAACACGCAACTCATGCTGAGCGGCGAGCGACGAAAGGCAAAAGAGCCCAAGCAGGAGAAAGAGACAGCGATGTTTCACGGGGCGTATGCGTGCTGGATAATGGCGTTTGCGTGCTGGATAAGAATGATGGCGATGTGACTCCTATGCATACACAATATCGGAGACGGTCACAGGCGCTCCTCGTAGACGATGCCTGGCGTGTCACCCGCAGGCTTCAGCGTCATAGACTGGAGCCACGCACGTCCCTTGTCATTCAGCAACGGACGAATCGCCTCGACGGGAATCTCGCAGTAGGGGTGGCCCATCGCGTAGGGAGCAATCTCATACTCGGAATACATGAAGACAAAGCCGTTGCGCGTGAGCCAGGGAGCCATCGAGGGCATGGGGATGCCGAATTCGAGCTCGTTCTCGGGCGTCTCGGGATCATCGAAGAGGAGGAGGTTGTCGAAGAGGGCTGAATCGGTGCGGATGGGCTCGTCGGCGTAGTGGCTGAAATAGTCCATGAGCCCTTTCTTCAGAAGTTCAGAGAGCTCAGCCCTCTTCTCTTGGTCAAAGAGGGACCAGTCGAGCTGCTGGCCGTCGCTGCGACGGAAGGTCACGCCGCTGATGCGCTGTCCGCCATGCGCTCCACCGGTGTAGATGAAGTGATGGGTGACGAAGGTCAGATAGTCTTTCTCCTGCTCCACAAGCTCGATGGAGAGCTCGTTGATGATCTCACCCTCGTAGCCGTCTGCGACCATGTTCTTGAGTTCACCCGTCATGCGTTCCATACCTTTCTTGCCATAGAAGCTGACAAAATTCTCGGCGAAGGACGACGGTCCGTCCTGTACGGCCCGCTCCATCTCGGCTTGGTCGACATAAGCCTCAGGCCAATCGCCCACCCAATCGGGATAGCTGTTCTCGGCGACCTCGTTGCAAAGCCATGCCACGAGGGTCTCAGCCAGCTGCGTGGTGTCCTCGTCCACAGGGAAGTCGACATGCATCGACTGTCTGGCCCGTCCATCGAGGGCTTCTACGCTGTCGACATAGACGGCTGTGCAAAAGGTGATATCGGACGAGGCGCCGGTATGACGGTCCGTCCAGTCACACGACTGACAGAAAAAGCCCATGGCCGTGATGGCAGTAAGGACTGACAGGTTGGTTTTCTTCATGCCGAAAGGGTGATTGAATGTCCTTATTATATTTTATGCGCGTGCCTGAGCGATAATGTCGAGGCACTCTTGACACTTCGCCGTGATGTAATGCCAGTCGCCAGCGGCCACCTTGTCCTTGGGGAAGAGCTTAGAGCCCATGCCGACACAGAAGACACCGGCCTTGAACCAGCTGCGTAAGTTCTCCGCCTCAGGAGCGACGCCACCCGTCACCATGATCTTGGACCAGGGCATCGGAGCCATCAGACCTTTGACCATATTGGGTCCGTAGACGTCACCGGGGAACAACTTCGTCAGGTCGCAGCCCAGTTCCTGAGCCTTGCCTATCTCACTGACACTGCCGCAACCGGGGCAATAGGGCACGAGGCGACGATTGCAGACGGGAGCGATATCGGGATTGAAGAGCGGTCCCACCACGAAGCAGGCACCGAGCTGCAGATACATCGCTGCCGTCGGGGCGTCAACGACAGACCCTATACCCAAGGCCAGGTCGGGGCACTCGGTGGCGGCATACTTGACACATTCGGCAAAGACCTCCTGGGCGAAATCGCCTCGGTTAGTGAACTCGAAGGCACGCACGCCTCCGTCGTAACAGGCCTTGATGACCTGCTTAGCCACCTCGGCATCCTTGTGGTAAAACACGGGCACCATGGGTGCCTCCTTGATCTTGGCCATAACGGCCATCTTATCAAATCGAGCCATTGTCTGAAAAATGATTGATGTTCTTTATGACTTTAGGGAATTAGGAGTTAAAGAAGTTAAGGAGTTAAAGGAGTTAAGACGATTGCTTCGCGAGCTGTTTTCTTATAGAAATCGTTCATTGGCAAAACTATCGTCTTAACTCCTTTAACTTCATAACTTCTTAACTCCCATTACAGGTTATCTCTGCACTCGCCCGCTGGCATTACCACCGGCAAGAGCTTCCACTTCTTCGATACTGACGAAGTTGAAGTCGCCATTGATGGTATGCTTCAGCGCGCTGGCTGCTACAGCGAACTCCAGAGCCTCGCCCTGTGTGGCCTTCGTCAGCAGACCGTGGATCAAGCCGCCCGAGAAGGAGTCGCCACCGCCGACGCGGTCGATAATCGGGTTGATGTCATAGCGCTTCGACTGGTAGAACTCCTTACCATCGAAGATAAGGGCCTTCCAACCGTTATGTGTCGCCGAGAAGCTCTCACGCAACGTGGAGACGACATACTTGAAGCCAAACTCGTCGCGCATCTGGCGGAAGATGCCCTCGTAGCCGGCAGCATCCGTCTTGCCTCCCTCGACGTCAGCATCGGGTTTGAAGCCAAGACAGAGCTCGGCGTCCTCCTCGTTGCCGATGCAGACGTCGACATACTGCATCAGGGGACGCATCACGCTGATGGCCTTGGCACTCGTCCAAAGCTTCTTGCGGAAGTTCAGGTCGACACTGACCGTGACGCCATGTCGCTTTGCAGCCTCGAGAGCGAGGCGGGTCAGCTCGGCAGCCTTATCGCTGATGGCCGGGGTGATACCGCTCCAGTGGAACCAGTCGGCACCTTGCATGATCTGATCGAAATCGAAGTCCGAAGGGTCTGCCTCGGCAATGGCGCTGTGGGCACGGTCGTAGATCACCTTGGAGGGACGCATCGAGGCTCCCGTCTCGGCATAATACAACCCGACACGCTCGCCGCCACGAGCGATATAGCGTGTGTCCACACCATAGCGACGGAGGGCGTTCACGGCAATCTGGCCGATCTCGTGCTTGGGCAACTTGCTCACGAAATAGGCCTCGTGACCATAGTTGGCCAGCGACACGGCCACGTTGGCCTCACCGCCGCCGGGGATAATGCGGAAACTCTCACTCTGGATGAAACGGTCGTTACCTTCGGGGGACAGGCGAAGCATAATCTCGCCTAATGTGACAATCTTCATATGAAATAAGCTTTAATGATAGACTATTAAGAAAACGTGATGATAATCTTTCTTATTCCTTTTGGCGTGCAAATGTACGCAAAAAAGACAGAACAGCAAAAAGAATTGAACAAAATCGACCTCTCGGCAGTATTTTATGACTTCAAGAAGTAATCGAACACGTAATTTTGACTATCTTTGCCGCCCGAACATCATAGACTACACAGCAATGAAAGACAATCAGAAAGAGCGCTTCCCCATTGTCGACGAAGAAGGTCGGGTCATCGGAGAGGCTACGCGGGGCGAATGTCACGGAGGGAGTCGCTTGCTCCATCCTGTCGTTCACCTTCATGTGTTCAATCCGCGCGGAGACATCTATTTGCAAAAGCGTCCGTTATGGAAGGATTTATTGCCTGGAAAATGGGACACGGCAGTCGGAGGACACATAGACTATGGAGAGACGCCCGAGGAGGCACTACGTCGCGAAGCACGCGAGGAGCTGGGCATCACGGACTTCAAAGCCATATTCACAGAAAAATATGTCTTCGAGAGCGACGTTGAGCGAGAACTGGTATTTGTCTATCACTGCACTTATGACGCCCCCATTCACCCGTCGGCCATAGAACTGGATGGCGGCCGCTTCTGGAGTTTCGACGAAGTCGTCAGGGCAATGGGCAACGGGATCCTGACGCCCAACTTCGAGAGCGAGTTCGTACGCTACTTCATCGACGTCGACACTTCGCTCAAGCGTTATGTCGAGCATGACGTGATTCCGCGATACGACCACTTCGACATGGCGCACCGACGCAAGCATGTCATGATGGTCATCGGGCAGAGCCTGGATCTGGCCAAGAAGGTAGGAGCCGACATGGACATGGCCTTCACCGTTGCTGCCTACCATGACGTAGGGCTATGCGAGGGGCGCGAACACCACCACACGGTGTCGGGCCGCATCATCAGGGAAGATATGGCCCTGCGCAAATGGTTCACCGAGGAACAGATTGAGGTCATGTCCGAAGCGGCAGAGGACCACCGCGCATCGTCGGCCCATCCGCCACGTTCCATCTACGGACGTATCGTGGCCGAGGCAGACAGGTTCATAGACCCAGAGACAATCGTGCAAAGGACGGTTCAATATGGTCTGGAACACTATCCACAGATGAGTCGTGAAGAGCATTATGAGAGGATGATCGCTCACTTGAACGAGAAATACGGCCGCGGAGGTTATCTTCAACTGTGGTTCGACAACTCGTCGAATGGGGCTCGGCTGGAGGAGCTGAGGTCGATGATGGACGACGAGGCCATCATGCGCCAGTTGTTCGACCGTTTCTATACGAACAAGGATACGCTATAGCACATCGTTGTAGAATGCTTCGTAACGGCGCGCCACGCCGATGTGATCGTGGTGGCGCCGGATGTATGCTATGCTGTCAAGCTGTAAGCGTCGGATGTCATCGGGCGTGGCCTGCAGCAAGCGATGGAGTATCTGGTCGTAGACGTCTTGTGCGTTGGGCTGTACATTGATGATGGGGCGTAACTCATGCTCTCCGAGCAGTTCGTAATGCTCGGGTTCGCCTCCGCCAACGAGAATGAGTCCTTTGGCCATTGCGAGCAAGCCGTTCATGCCAGGCGTATAGCTATAGAGTTGGTCCAGCAGCACATGGCTGTCGTTCATCATCTGCTGGTATCGTGCAAAGGGTACGTTCTCCGCCTCAAAGATATCGATACGGTCGGGGTAGTCTTGCTTAAGGCTCCGCAGCGCATGGAGCATGAGGTCTGTACCTTTGTAGGCAGAGCGCTCGCGTTGAATACCAATAAAACAGCGTAGGGGTGGCACGGTGTCATGGGCAGCAGGGTCGAGTGTCGCAGTCGTCGTGAGGGCAGACCGGTTGATGGGGAATGGGATGAAACGTGTTTTCTCTGGATAGAAGGGTCGATAGCATTGCTCGTACTCGTAGAGACCCGTGATGATGCCGTGACAATCGTCGGCGATGCGACGGTTCAATTCTCCCTTAGGCCCATGAAGCCAGTCGTTGATCATGGTGTGCATGAAGGGAGAGTCACGCAGGTCGGAGCCGAAGTGGAAGTCGAAATAACGGATGGCGTGGCAGTCCATGCCCACCTTGACCCAG
>CAMOSA010000088.1 GCA_946624335.1 uncultured Prevotellaceae bacterium | reverse complement strand
GATGTCGACCTTGGCGATGCGCCGTGGTGTGGGAGTGGGAGGGGCGGTCTGTGACAGGCTGTTTGCCGCGACTGAGCCGCGGCTTGCGGATAAGGGATAGCTGTTTGCCGCGACGGGGCCGCGGCTTGCTGATAAGGGATAGCAGTTTGCCGCGACGGAGCCGCGGCTTGAGGATAAGGACTTGCTGTTTAACGAGATGGAGCCGCGCTTTGAGGATAAGGACTTGCGTTTGCGGGTTGAGGTGTCCTCGGTCATGGAGGCACGTGCCTTGGCATCCCAATAGGCGTTGAGCGAGAACTCCTTGTTGCAGGCGATGAATATCTGCATTTTCTCGTCGTAGTCGGTGTGTAGGAGTTTGTGCTCGGCAGTCATCTGTTCACGGACACGGGCGTTGTCGATCTCGGGCAGCTCCTGTTCGAAAAACTCGCCGAGGATCTTTGAGGTGGCGGTGGCGAAATAGGTCATGGCTTTCACAACCCGTTCACGCAGCAGGGCATTGCTGCTGTACGACAGTGAGGCTGGGATGAGCTGGTGGATCTGTTGCTGGAAGCGTAAGCCTACGGCCATCAACTCGCTGTCGGTCTGTGTGGCCGTGGAGGCTGCGGCACGTGCATAGGCCGGGAAGTAGCCTGAGAGGTGCTCTGAGGCCAGACGGGCGAAGTAGCGGAGGCGCATCGAGATGCGTGTGAAATCGAAAATATCGCAGAGGATATCTTCGATAAATGAACGGCGGTCGCGTATGAAGGTCTCGGCCGTGGGTTGATGGTTGGCGGCGTAGTCGTTGAAGTGGAGGACATCGGGGTCGGTGGTGATGATGTCGGGCGTGATGGGTGTTGCCAGCACAAGGCCTTCGAGTGTCCGACAGCGCGATAGTGCGACATAGACCTGTCCGTGGGAGAAGGCGCGTCCGGCGTTGATGATGGCGTGATCGAAGGTCAGGCCCTGGCTCTTGTGGATGGTGATGGCCCAGGCCGTACGTAGTGGTATCTGTGAGAATGACCCTATCGTCTCCTCGTGTATGGTGCCCGAGGCTGAGTCGGTGGTGTAGCGCGTATTGCTCCATACGAGTGGTCCAACCTCGATGCGGTCGTAATCGCCGGGCTGGGGAGCACCCTGAGCCGCTGTGTCGTGACGTGGGCAGACGACGGTGACGCGTTCATCGCTGATGGCCTCGACGCGTCCGATGCGTCCGTTGTAAAAGGCTTTGGCGGCAGAGGGGTCGTTCTTGCAGAACATGACCTGTGCGCCTACCTTCAGCGTCAGTTGGGCATCGGTGGGGTAGGAGCTCTCGGGGAATTCGCCTTTGACCTTTGCAACGAAGGTGTGGGATGGCGTAGGCAGGGCGTCCATCCTTCGGCTGTTGAGCTGTGCGGCCTGATGGTTGTGTGTCGTCAGTGTGATCCACTGTTGGCCTTCGGGTGGATTGAAATGCGGAATATAATGGGCGTTGAGGGCCTGCAGCACGTCTGGCGTGAGTCTGTTGTCGCGAACGGCGTTGAGCAGGCTGACGAATTTCTCGTCCTGTTGGCGGTAGACATGGCGCAGCTCGATGCATACGAAATCGGTCTGCTGTAGGGCCTGCGACGAGAAGAAGTAGGGTGTGTCATAGAACTCCTTCAATAACGGCCATTCGCTCTCCGTGGCTACGGGTGCCAACTGTTGGAGGTCACCGATAAGCAGCAACTGTATGCCGCCGAAGGGCTTGGAACGGTCCTGATAGCGGCGCAGCACGTCGTCGATGGCATCGAGGAGGTCGGCGCGTACCATCGATATCTCGTCGATGACGAGTATCGAGAGTGACCGCAGGATATTGACTTTCTGCTTCGAGAACGAGTAGCGGCTCTTGGGGTCGCGTCCGGCCACCATCTTACCGGGCAGGAACAGGCCGGGGGCGAGCTGGAAAAAAGAATGGATGGTGACGCCGCCCGCATTGATGGCAGCGACACCTGTCGGCGCCACAACGATCATGCGTTTCTTCGTCTCCTCCTGCAGACGGCGCAGAAAGGTGGTCTTGCCTGTGCCTGCCTTGCCGGTGAGGAATATGTTACGGTGCGTGTAAAGGGCGTAATTACGCGCCATCTCCAACGCTTGATTGTTCTGTTCCATGGCGCAAAGTTACAAATAAAAGTGAAAAGTGAAAAATGAAAAGTGAAAAATGAAAAGAGAAAAGGGTAAAAGAGGTATGGGAAAAGAGAAAAGTGAGAAATGAAAAGGGAAAAATGAAGGCAAAAGGGGAAAAGTGGAGTGGGAAAAGTGAAAAATGAAAAAAGGAAAGACCGTATACGGATTTTTTTGACTATCTTTGCGCCACATATTAAATAAGGTATCAAAGTACAATGGAAAGTTTTTCTGAACTGGTACGCTTACGCCGCTCGATGCGTAAGTTCACCGATGAGCAACTGCCAGCCGACACGGTGGCCACTTTGTTGCGTAGCGCGTTGATGTCCCCGTCGAGCAAAGGCAAGCACGCCTGGCACTTTGTCGTCGTTGACGATAAGTCGATGCTCGAGAAGCTGTCGATGTGTAAGGCTCAGGGCGCCGACTTCCTGGCAGGTGCTCCGCTGGCGGTCGTCGTCGTGGGCGATCCCTCCGAGAGTGATGTGTGGATAGAGGATGCCAGTGTGGCGTCGACAATCCTGCTCTATCAGGCCGAAGATATGGGCCTCGGAGCTTGCTGGATACAGGTGCGGGAACGTTATACGGCCGAAGGCGAACCGGCTGACAATATCGTTCGTTACCTCCTCGGTATCCCCGAGCCTCTGCGTGTCGTGTCAATCATCGCCATAGGACACAAGGGTATGGAGCGCAAGCCGTTCAACGAGGACCGCCTGTTGTGGGACAAGGTGCACGTCGACCGCTATTGAGCGCGATCCGACGCCTCAAAGTTCATCAGATATTTTCCTCTGATCATGATGAAGATTGCTATTGTCGGAGCCGGGCGTGTGGCTACGCAACTGGCTTTGGCACTCAACGAAGGACGTGTCGAGATCGTCGAGGTATGGAGTCGTAGCCGTGCTGCTGCTGCTACCTTGGCAGCCCTTGTGGGTTGTCCCTATTCGTGGGGCTCGCTCGAAGAGTTGACGTGTGAAGCCGATCTCTACCTGATTGCTGTCACGGATGCCGTGTTGGGTGACGTGATCCGTCGCCTGCATTGTGGGCGAGAGGGAGCACTGATGGCTCACACGGCGGGTTCGATGCCGTTGTCCTTGTTCATCGAGGCGGGCCACGACCGCTGCGGAGTCTTTTATCCTATGCAGACTTTCTCGAAGGAACGTGCCGTGGACTTCTCGCGCGTCCATTTCTTTCTCGAGGCAGCAGCTGAGGCTGACCTTCGTATCCTCGAGGAGCTGGCCTGCTCACTGACTGGCGATGCCACCTTTGTGCACCATTCGACGTCAGCCTCACGTCGGCGCTTGCATCTGTCGGCCGTCTTCGCCTGCAACTTCGCCAATCATTGTTGCACCCTCGCTGACGATCTCCTCGCTGAACTCGGTCTTGACTTCTCCGTCATGCTGCCTTTGCTGGACGAGACCGTGGCCAAGCTCCACCAGCTGTCGCCTGCTGAGGCGCAGACTGGCCCCGCCGCACGACGCGACGAGAATGTGATGGGCATGCAACGCGCTCTGCTGGCAGACAGGCCCGAATTGCAGCGCATTTATTCGATGATGTCCGAGAGTATCATGAGATATTAACTTTTGACACTATAATATGATCAACTATGATTTAACGAAAATACGGGCACTGCTGTTCGACGTCGACGGCGTGCTGAGCGCCGAGACCATCTCGCAGGGACCCGATGGTGAACCGGTGCGCACGGTGAACATCAAGGACGGCTATGCCCTCCGCCTGGCTCAGATGAGTGGCTTACATGTCGCTATCATCACCGGTGCTCGTCCTGAAGCCATCCGTCGGCGCTACGAGCTGCTCGGCATCGAAGATATCTTCCTCGCCTGCTCGGTCAAGATGATGACCTATGAGCAGCTGACGGCTAAGTATGGCCTTCACGATGACGAGGTGATGTATATGGGCGACGATATCCCCGACTACGAGATTATGCAGCGCGTCGGCTGTCCCGTCAGCCCGTCTGATGCAGCGCCTGAGATCAAGGCTATCTCCGTCTATGTCAGTCATCTCAAGGGCGGCTATGGCTGCGCTCGTGATGTCATCGAGCAGGTGCTTAAAGCTCAGGGTAAATGGATGGCCGACAAGACGGCTTTCGGCTGGTAGTCGACGCGGACGGTAACAATAAAAGAACATCACTCATCTGAAGATGATCATGAAAGAATCATTGAAATACAAGATTATCCTGGCCAGCAACTCACCTCGCCGACGCGAGCTGTTGGCGGGGCTGGGGCTCGACTTTGAGGTCCGTGTGCTTCCTGGCATCGACGAGAGCTATCCCAGCGAATTACAGTGCGAGGAGATACCGCTGTTCATCAGCAGGGAGAAAGCTGACGCTTATGCCGCAACGCTCGCTCCCGACGAGTTGCTCATCACCGCCGACACCATCGTATGGCTCGACGGGCAAGTGCTGGAGAAACCTGTAGACGAGGATGATGCCTGCCGTATGTTGCACGAACTATCTGGACATACTCATCAGGTCTTCACCGGTGTCACACTGACAACGACCGAGCGGCAGGTCTCATTTGCGTGCCGGTCGGATGTGACCTTCTGCACCCTCAGTGACGATGAGATTCGCTACTACGTTGATCACTACCATCCACTCGACAAGGCAGGAGCTTATGGCGTGCAAGAGTGGATCGGCTATGTCGGCGTAGAACGTATCGAGGGATCGTTCTTCAATGTCGTTGGACTGCCGGTGCAACGACTTTATCAGTCATTAAAACAAAACTTTAATATATGAAGAATAAGTATTTGGTTGTATTCACTTTATCGCTGTTGCTTACAATATTCGTTTTCCCTGCCTGCGAAAATGAGATAGGCGAATATGTACGCCCGCAGTATGGTAGCCTCACTTATGCTCCTCGGCCAGCTGTAGCCGGTGACACGCTTGAGTTGAACATCCCCCAAAAGTCTAAGGGCAATGGCATCGCCGCCACGACCTACACGTGGACCATCAAGGATATCGGATGGGACGAAACTACCAGCAGCTCTCGTGACACTATCCTCACCGTCGAGGACAACTACGATGGTCTTGGCAAGCAAGACCCAAAGCTTCGCTTCTGTCTTCCCGCCGACTGTCCTGTCGGCAACCATGAGGTGACCATGACAGCCACCTTCAGCGTCTACATTGGCAGCACGCTCTTTGACAAGGTCAGCGTGCGGGGAAATATCGTCGTAGAATAAGATGAAGACGTCACTTCTGACTGCTGTGACGTTCCTCGTCGGCTCCGTCACAGCGAAAGCCCAGGTCGTCGATTTCGATCGTGTCTTTGCCGACAGCACGTTGCGCATCGATTATATCTTCTCAGGTACTAACCGTACGCAACACATTGCCCTTGACCAGCTGTCGAAGACCGCCGGATGGTTTGGACGACGCCATCATTTGAACCGTCTCCCTCTCGAGGGGAATGGACAGTTGACGTTGACTGATGCTGCCACGGGCGACACTTTATACCGCCATTCATTCTCGACGTTGTTTCAAGAGTGGCAGACCACCGAAGAAGCTTCGCGTTTAGAGAAAGCGTTTGAGAACACCTTTGTCGTTCCTCTACCGCGAAACGCTGTGGACATTCACGTACAGCTGACCGACAACCACCGCCGTGTGCGCTCTGCACTGACTCACCGTGTCGATCCTCGTGACATCCTCATCCGGGATCGCAGCCATGAGTCGACGACGCCATGGCGTTATGTTCATCAGGGTGGCGACTCGCGTCGCTGCATCGATGTGGCCTTCATCGCTGAGGGTTACACGGCAGAGCAGATGCCCGAGTTCCTCGCCATGTGTGACAGCAGTGTCGCAGCATTGTCGGCTCACGAACCTTTCAGCTCGATGATGGATCGTTTCAACTTCATCGCCGTGATGCCGCCTTCGCGCCACGAGGGAGTCAGCATACCCCATCGCGGCTTGTGGGCCGATACGCCGTTGTCCTCCAGCTTCGACACCTTCTACAGCAATCGTTACTTGACGACACTTCACATCAAGCGTCTTTATGATCTTGTGACGAATATACCTTTTGAGCACTTTATCATCTTGGCCAACACTCGTGAATATGGCGGTGGCGGTATTTACAATAGTTACAATATGGCCTCGGCCAAGGGGCCTTACAACCTGGAGGTCATCGTCCACGAATTTGGGCATAGCTTCGGTGGGCTCGGCGACGAGTATGACTATGGCACCGACCCTGAGCCGATGTACCCGGCCGACACAGAGCCTTGGGAACCTAATCTCACGACGCTGGTCGATTTTGGCAGCAAGTGGCAGGATATGTTGCCAGCAACGATGGCCGTGCCTACGCAACCCGATGGTCAAGGTCTCACGACGAAGGTCGGCGTCTACGAGGGAGGTGGCTATCAGGCTAAAGGCGTCTATCGACCTACGCAGCTCTGCCGTATGAAGGTCAACGATGTCAAGGAGTTTTGCCCCGTCTGCCAGCGAGCCATACGACGTCTTGTCGAGTTCTATACTTTTTAGGTCCGACATTTAGCTTGTCACGTTGAATGGGGCTTAAGAATCAACGAATGCTGGACTTTTCATCTTTCAATAAAGGACAAACATGAGGTTAACACTTCCATTCTTTCTCGCCGCAGCTCTTTCCGTTGCGAGCGAATGTTATGCCCAGCGCTGGCAGCCCCGTTATCGTGAGGGCGTACCTCTTGACAGTATCGTACTTAGTGATCCATGTATCCTCGCAGATGCTGCCACACAGACCTATTACATGACAGGGACGGGTGGTCTGCTGTGGACCAGTAGCGATTTACAGACCTGGAACGGCCCACGCAATGTCGTTGAGGTCGATACCGCCTCGTGGATGGGTCCACATCCGCAGATATGGGCCGCTGAGCTTCATCACTATCGGGGTAAATACTACTATTTCGCCACCTTCACCAACAACGCCATCATCATCGACACCGTGGCCGGACGTTCTATTCCACGCCGGGCCTGCCATGTGTTGGTCAGCGACAAGCCCGATGGGCCATACCGTCCGATGCACGATACGGCCTACCTGCCACCCTTCAAGCCTACACTGGATGGCACGCTATGGGTCGATACCGACGGGCATCCGTATATGGTCTACTGTCATGAATGGCTGCAGAACCTCGACGGCACGATGGAGAAGATCCGTCTCACCGATGACCTCACGGGTAGTATCGGCACTGGTCAGCTGCTGTTCCGGGCCAGTGATGCACCATGGAGTCGTGATGCCGACATCACTGCGACATCGCCTGCCGATGTTCGCGCCGCCGTGGCTCCGACAAGCCATTTCCGTGCCGACGGTTCACTGCCTAATCTTGTCACTGACGGCCCATGGCTTTTCCGAACACTGACCGGACGTCTCGGTATGATATGGACCAGCTGGGTCGGCACAGATTACACAATGGGTGTCGCTTATTCGGAGAGCGGTACGCTCGATGGACCTTGGCGTCAGGAAGCAGAGCCTATCACACCTCCCAACTACGGTCATGGGATGCTTTTCCGAGATTTCCAAGGTCGACTGTTGTTGAGTATTCACAGTCATGAAGTCGTACGTGGGCGCACTGTCCGTCATCCTCATTTGTTCTTGATGGACGACAAAGGTGACCGCCTCGTTAACCTAGGTCCCGTCAAGCGATAATGACAGGTTGGGTATCATACAGAACCCGGCACCATCTCTGGCGCCGGGTTCGTGTTATATGTTGACCGGTAGGGGATTAGGGCTGGGGCTGTGCCACTTCCTTGCCTACGATGACTTTAATCTTAACGATGCGTCGCTCGTCCATTTCCATGACCTCAAAGGTATAGCGGTCATAAGTGATACGCTCATGGAGCTGAGGAAATTCACCTTTAATCTCGAGCAGCAGTCCAGCCAAGGTGTCGGCGTCCGCTGCCACCTCGTCAAAAGCATCTTCGGGCAGTTGCATGATTTTACGGAAGTCGGAGAGCAGTGTCTTGGCCTCGAAGACGAAGGTGTTCTGGTTGAGGCGTGTGAAGGATCGCTCCTCCTCGTCGTACTCATCATTGATCTCGCCCACGATTTCTTCGATAATGTCTTCCATGGTGACGAGTCCGCTTGTGCCTCCAAACTCGTCGACGACAATGGCGATATGAACTTTCTGTGCCTGAAAGTCGCGCAGAAGGTCGTCGATCATCTTTGTCTCAGGTACGAAAGTGGCTTGTCGGACGAGGGTCTGCCATCGGAAGTTTGCAGGCTTGGAGAGGTGGGGCAGGAGATCCTTGATATAGAGGATTCCGCGGATGTTGTCCTCGGTGTCTGCATAGACGGGGATTCGCGAATAGTTGTTCTCAACGATGCAGCGGATGACATCGGGGAAGGGTGTCTTGACGTCCAGGTCTACCATATCTACGCGCGGAGTCATCACTTCGCGTGCCATCTCTCCGCCGAAGCGGATGATGCCTTTGAGCATCTGCTGTTCATCGGCGATATCTTGCTTGTCGGTCAGCTCGAGGGCTTGCTCGAGGTCGTCGACGGAGAGCTGTTGCGAAGAGTGTATGTGCTCGGTGAGGCGGCCTGACTTAAGCAGCAGCCAGCTCACCGGCCACCAGAGACGAATCAGGATGCTATAGACCGGTGCGCAGAAACGCGCCATGGTAAGCGGTTTCTGTGCCGATGCTATCTTAGGCATCACTTCGCCGAAGAGTAGCAGCAGGAACGTCAGCAAGACTGTCATGAAGAGGAACTCCAGCCACGTGTTCCACCCGAAGTCGATGGTCTCATGGAAGAAGTAGTCCAGAAGCATGATGATGGCCACATTGACGAAGTTGTTGGAACACAGTATGGTGGCCAGTAGCCGTTCTGAGTCGTCGAGGAGGCGCAGGATGCGTGCATCGGCGGGGTGGCGACGCTCCTGAATGTCATTCATGTCGGCAGGCGATAGCGAGAAGAAAGCTATCTCGCTGCCGCTGACGAAAGCAGAACAGAAGAGGAGTATGAAGGAGAGCCCCAACGCTATATATGCACCCATGCCCGGGGCAGTGACAGTGATGCCAGCAAACAGGCCTTCTGCGGCCGAGAGATAATCGTCCATTTACTCGTTGTTGGTCGTTTCTTTTTTCGAGGAGAAGAGCTTCAGCTCGTCGGCCCATATCTCGGTGATGTAACGTGTGATACCTTGCTTGTCCTCGTAGGAACGGCTCTGTATCTTACCCTCGACATAGATCATATCTCCCGTGTGCACGTATTTCTCAATGGTCTCAGCCAATTTGCGCCAGAAGATGATGTTATGCCATTCGGTACGCTCAGGCACTTCGGTGCCGTCCTGCAAGCGATAAGCTCGCTCGCTGGTAGCCAAACGCACTTGTGCAACGCACACGCCGCGATCGACATAGCGCACGTCGGGTTCTTTTCCCACGTGTCCGAGGAGGATGACTTTATTGATGCTTGCCATATTCTTCTTCTCGATTTCCTTGCGGTTTGTTCGGCAAAGATACGACGAAATCTTGAAACTTCATTCACTCCAGACAAATATTTTGCAAAAATAAGCACTAAAGCACAAAACTTGGCATAATTTTATGCTTTTATCTTGCTCGCTTCATCGTTTTTATGTACTTTTGCGTACGTTTTTGAACTAAGGAAATGCAATTCGAAGTCTTCACCTCCTAAAATTTTTCGAACATGTCTTTTATGATTGTTTTCAAGCTTCTCGGCTCGTTGGCGCTGCTCATGTACGGTATGAAAGCAATGAGCGATGCTTTGCAGAAGATGGCCGGTCCACAGTTGCGCCATGTGTTGGGCGCCATGACCACCAACCGCTTTACTGGTGCGCTG
>CAMOSA010000087.1 GCA_946624335.1 uncultured Prevotellaceae bacterium | reverse complement strand
AGCAGGCCCTGCGCAACCTCGCTGAACTCGGCGACCGCTCCTTCGACGAGGTCTGTGCCGCCGGTCGCGAGCGCTGGGACGAGGTGCTCGGCCGCATCCGTGTCGAGGACGACAACATTGACCACCTGCGCACATTCTACTCGTGCCTCTACCGCTCCGTGCTCTTCCCCCGTTCGTTCTTCGAGTACAACGAGAAAGGCGAGCCCGTGCACTACAGTCCTCACACAGGTCAGGTGCTGCCCGGCCGCTACTTCACCGACACCGGCTTCTGGGACACCTTCCGTTGCCTCTTCCCGCTCCTCAACCTTGTCTATCCTGAGATGAACATCCAGATGCAGGAAGGCCTTGTCAACTGTTACAAGGAGAGCGGCTTCCTGCCCGAATGGGCCAGCCCAGGCCATCGCGGCTGTATGGTCGGCAACAACTCCGCCTCGGTCGTAGCTGATGCCTACCTCAAGCTGTCCTCTCTCGGCAGTGTGCCCGGGATCGGCTATGACATTGAGACCCTCTGGCAAGCCGTCGTCCATGGTGCCAACGCTGTCCACCCCCAGGTCTCCTCTACGGGTCGCTTAGGCTTCGACTACTACAACCGCCTCGGCTACGTGCCCTACGATGTTGACATCCGCGAATCCGTGGCACGTACCCTCGAGTATGCCTACGACGACTGGTGCATCTACCAGCTTGGCCGTGCCCTCGGCAAGAAGGAGAAGGAACTGCGGCCTTTCCGCCAGCGTGCCCTCAACTATAAGAATGTCTTCGACCCAGAGACACGTCTCATGCGCGGTCGCAACAAGGATGGCCGCTTCCAGGCACCTTTCAACCCCTTGAAGTGGGGCGACGCCTTCACCGAGGGCAACGCCTGGCACTACACGTGGTCGGTCTTCCACGATCCCGCAGGGCTCATCAGTCTCATGGGCGGCCGTGAGCACTTCGTAGCGATGATGGACTCCGTCTTCAATGTCCCGCCCCTCTTCGACGAGAGCTACTATGGCGGTGTCATCCATGAGATACGCGAGATGCAGATCATGAACATGGGCAACTACGCTCATGGCAACCAGCCCATTCAACACATGATCTACCTCTACGACTGGGCTGCTGAGCCCTGGAAGGCACAGCAGCGGGTACGCGAGGTCATGGATCGTTTCTACACCGCAGCCCCCGATGGCTATTGCGGCGACGAGGACAACGGTCAGACCTCGGCCTGGTACGTCTTCTCGGCCCTTGGCTTCTACCCTGTCTGTCCCGGCTCGGGCGAGTACGCCCTCGGCACGCCTTATTTCCGCAAGGCCACCGTACAGCTCCCCGCCGGCAAGGCCCTCACCATCGAGGCTACAGCGTCCGCCGCTTCGCCCGGGACCTCCCTGCCCCCTTACATCCAGCGCATGACCTTCAACGGACAGCCATACGACCGCAACTATCTGCGCCACGACGAACTCCTGCGTGGCGGCACCATCAGCTTTACCCTCGGCGCTACCCCCAACCGCAGCCGAGGCACCTCTCCGGAGGCTGCGCCATATAGCTTTAGCAAGGAATAAAGATATAAATATGAGATATAAAATATAAAATATAAGATACAAATGAACTATAATCATCATGCCCTCTTCCGGGCTTCATATAACACTTACGGCACTCAACCCTCACGGATGACCATGTCATCGTCCGTCGCCCCTTCAACCTCCTCCATTTCCTCTCGCATTTTATATTTTATATTTTATATTTTATTTTTCCTCTTCCCCTCCTCCGCCGCTTACGCTCAGGACGAGTCTGCGGCGCTGACGTGCTTGCGCAGGGCTATTGCCATCACAGATGCTACGATGCAGACTTCCTTCACGGGCAGTGACCTGCGAATGTACGACACTTACGACACCTCCACCCGTCATGGCAGTGGCACGGCCGACGTGTGGCCCTATACTGCCGCCCTCGAAGCCCATTGCTCGGTCCTCGAGGCGCTCGAGGCCGTCAAGGATGATGCCCCCGAGCTCTATGCCGAGCACCACGACCGTTTCGTGACGCGTCTGCGCCAGCTCTACGACAACCTCGCCTATTATGCCGGCAGCTACCAGCTCAACTCCTACGCCCGTGTGGCACGCTGGACCATCTACGGCGTACATCGCGGTGGATCAAAGGGTACGGCCACCGTAACCGGTATCGAGAACGTCTACGACGATCAGATGTGGATATGCCGCGAGCTGGTGCGAGCCTACCGCCTCACCGGCGACAAGGACTACCTCAAGGAAGCCGAGAAACTTGCCAACTACTGCATCGACGGTTGGGACTGCTGCCTCGACCCCGATGGCAACGAGTATGGCGGCATCAGCTGGGGACCGGGTTACAACTCTAAGCACTCCTGCTCCAACGGACCTCTCATTCAGCCCCTCGTATGGCTCGCCGACATCTACCGCGCCAACGATGAGGCCGAGGATCTCCGTTACTATTACATCGAGCCCGACGGCACCCGCACGTCCACCATGCGCCGCCACTCCGAGCTCTACCTCGAGATGGCACGAAAGATCTATGCCTGGCAGAAGGAGAAGCTGCTCAACCGCTCCACCGGCCTCTACTGGGATATGTGCGGCGCCGTGAAGGGCGAGATCCAATATGTCCGTTCCGGCCGCTTCAACTATCGCGATCATGTCGACCTCAACGGCCCTTCGGGAACCGCTTACACCTACAATACCGGCACGATGCTCGCCGGCGCGGCCGAGCTGTTCCGCGTCACCGGTGAGGCAGACTACCAGGCAGACCTCAACGCCCTCTGCCGCAATAGCTACCAGCGCTTCTCCACACGTACCCGTGTCGCAGGCCACATCTTCCGTCAGTGGCCTACTGACGATCAGGCCACCAGTGGCTTCAACACCTGGTTCGACAACGTCCTGATGCGTGCCTACGTCGACGCTCTGCCTTACAACGATGCCAACACGCAGGCTGCCGATGCCCTCGCCTCTTTCCGCGAGAACCTCGACTATGCCTGGGACAACTTCCGTCGCGACGACCTCCTGCCCATTCATCTGCTCAAGGGATGGGACAATGGCGACGTCACCAAGGGCTTCCACCAGCTCGCCTTCGCGGCTGAGTATGCCATGCTCGCCGTCTGGTGTGCCGGCCAACAGCAGGACATCGATGCCATCGGAGCCGTGACAGACACGCCTCCAGCCCGTTATAGCGCCACTGCTGACAGCCGCGCCTTCGATGTCCTTGGCCGTCCCTCTGCGCCCCCCTTTCGTCAAGGACTTTATGTCATCGACGGGCGCAAGGTCATGATTTCTAACACTCCCGCATCTAACTGAACATTATGAAACGCCTTTCCTTGCTCGTCCTTTGCATACTGTTTGGTATGACAAAGAGCCAGGCCGGTAACGAGAACTGGATGTCCGGCCTCAATGATAACCTCTACATCACGCAGCTCTCGCTCCCCGGTGCCCATGATGCCGCCACGGGCGAAGGCTTCTCCGGAGCCTCAGCCCTCGGCGCCGCCTTCGCGGGCAAGTGCCAGTCGCTGGGCCTCGCCGCACAATGGGATGCCGGCGTCCGCGTCTTCGACCTCCGGCCTACCGAGGACGACGGTTGCCCCATCAACCATGGCACGCTGCAGACAAAGGTCAACCTCACGCAGGCCCTCACGACCATCACCTCCCGTCTGGCGGCCAATCCGTCGGAGTTCGCCCTTGTGCTGATGCGTAATGAGAGCGACAAGGGCAGTTCTGACAACTGGAAGACGCGCGTGCCGGCTGTCCTCAGTGCTTTCACGGCCTATGTCATCCCCTTCAATTCCAACCTCCGTCTGCAGGACGTCCGCGGTAAGGTCGTCATCCTCAGCCGCGACTATTTCGCTGCTGGCTACAGCCTGGGCTCATGGCCTGATAAGACCGAGCGGGCCGTCGTCACGGCCAATGGCGACGATGGCTTCAAGTTCGTCGTGCAGGACTATTACCAGGTCGAAGATGCCAACACCAAGCAGAACGCCATCAAGGCCCTGCTGGCCGAGGCCCGCAGCCAGACCAGCCCCAACTTCCTTTTCATCAATCACACCTCTGGCTACTCCGGCAGCACGGGGACGAACAGCAATATCTCCTCCAACGCCAAGGCGTCCAACAAGTGCGCCCTCGACGAGATCAATGCCAACCCAGGCCATGTCGGCATCATCCTCATGGACTTCGCTGGAACAAACAGCAGCAACTATTATGGCGAAGACCTTTGCAATGCCATCATCGCGCAGAACAATCGGCTCTCCGGCCTTAACCTTGCCACGCTGCCCGACAACACCGACTATTATCTCCAGAACGTCGAGACGGGGCTATGGCTGCAGGGCAACAATGCCAAGACCACCACGTCACGCGACGGCTGGAATACCGCAGCCAATATGGGTTCCTATGGCCGTCCTTTCCGGCTCCAGAACTACGCCGCCGACGGCTATACCCTCAACACGCAGTCCGGCCCCAATGCCCTCGGGTGCAACTATGGCGATGCCTCGCTGCTCTACCTCGACGGCTCAATAGGCCCTTCGCGCTGGAAGATCACCGGCACACGTGAGGCGGCACGCATCACCGTCAACTGGGACCGTTGGCTCAGCGTCGACGCTGCAGGACGTCTGGTCAACAACAATCCTGCTTCCACCTGGCGCATCTGGACACGTCAGGAGCGCATCGCCGCCCTGGCCGATGCTACTGAGGTGGCACCCTCCGATGCCACATGGCTCCTCGTCAATCCCGAGTTGATGAACAACGACAACCGCTCACCCCAGTGGAGCGTCCAGCGCAGCGGCGGCAACGAAGGCTGGCCCGACGGCTTCCGTCCTAACCGCGTCTATGAGACTTGGAACTTCAGTTCTCTCGACTTCTCACAGACCGTCAGCGGACTCCCCAACGGCCGTTACCTCGTCCAGGCTCATGCCATGTACAGCCCCACAGGTATCGGCGAAACCAGCATCGGCGACTACAACGAATACGTTCAGCACGGCGATGCCACCGTCTTCGCTTCGCTCTACGCCAATGGCCGCGAGGTCAAGCTCCCCTCCATCTATTCGTTCACGAATAACGCTCAGGTGGCCGACTACACCTACCGCACCCTGGCCTCCGGCGTCAACATCGTCGACGGCTGGTGGCAGATAGCTCGTGCCATGGGCGAGGACGATCGCTTCGTCACCGCTCCGCTCGAAGTCCTGGTGACCGACGGCACGCTGCACCTCGGCATCCACAGCCTCCCCGGCCATCCGGCTTCCAACTGGGTCGTCATCGGCTCCTTCCAGCTCCTCTACCTCGGCGCGGCAATGAGCCTCGATGTCAATATCTCCGATGCCGGCTATGCCACCTTCGTAGCCCCCTTCGAGGCCTCGATGCCTGCTGGCGTGACCGCTTCCGTTGCCACCGTCAACGCCAATGGCGTCACCGTCGACCTGACGCCCGTCGCAGGAGACGTGCCGGCTCATACGCCTGTCATCCTCAGCTCCGACGCCCCTAAGGCCTTCACCGTCAGCGGCACCATCCCCGCCGCTGCTGCTCCCGAGCTGAAAGCCGGTGCACTCATCGGTACCTATGCCGACATCCCGGCCCCTGACGCCTCCTATGTCCTGCAGCAGCACGGCACAGAGGTAGGCTTCTACGTCATAGGATCCGATGCCGCCGATCCACAACCTATCGTCAACGCCTACCGCGCCTACCTCCTGGCGCCCGCAGCTGCCGGCACCAAAGCCTTTGTCCTGTCTTCTGATGCCACGACAGCCATCGGCGCTGTACCGCAGGCACAGCAGATGGCGTCCGACGATCAACCCTTAGGCAATGTCTTCGACCTCACTGGCCGTCGCCTGTCCCTCCCCAGCACCGCCAACCGCAACCTTTCGCCCGGCCTATACATCATCGGCGGCCGCAAGGTGGTCGTGAAGTGAGGCAAGCATACCCTTACCGTTTCACACACTTGGGCGTTATCGCCAACAGGAGACGGTCGGCAAAAAAGTAATTTAAAATTTTGTTGCAAAAGTACCGCACATGTCATCAATGAGGAAATAGCCTTGGCCATCTGAAAAGGAAAGCGGCTTTGGCTGAAAGCCTTAAGGGTTTTGAGCAAAAGGGTTGAGGGTTTGCGCTGAAAGCCTTAAGGGTTTTGAGCAAAAGGGTTGAGGGTTTGCGCTGAAAGCCTTAAGGGTTTGGGGCAGACAAGTCGTTCTGATTGTCAATTGACTGGTCGCATTCGGGTATGCGACCAGTCGAAACAAGCGAGACGACCATACGGAAACCCAGATGCGACAGGTCACATCAGCACATAAGCTGGTTCTCTCGCACAGGTGCAGAGGGTGTCGTAGGTGCTTTGCTGTCATGTTATGACATGTGCGGTACTTTTAAAACAAAAAAATGAAATAATGAGAACCGGGTGAGATTTCACTCACCTATGTAACCTCATCCACTCACCTAAGTGACCTCGCTCACTCACCTAGGTGACATCATCCACTCACCTAGGTGACCTCGTCCGCTCACCTAGGTGAATATTCGGACACATATCAGGGCTATCCTCATCTTACTTCGCCCTGTCATACAGCATCACTGCCTGCTGTTGGCCCGTTCGTTACAAATAAAGCCATTTTGAACAGATTCTTTCCTTATATGAATAGGTTTGTGCTCGCGCAGGTACGTTTATGTGCTAACTTTGCAGCGTCAAAAGATGAATGATGAAGTCTAACTTACTTAACATTATCCAGTCATCAACAATGAGTTTACAGAGAATGAAATGTTTCAGATATCTTAGTCTTGTGGCTGCGCTGGCGATAACAGTTGCTGCACAGGGCGAGACGTCAGTGACGGTAGTCGATCGCCCTGCGCTGGCTGCGAGTGACAATTATCCCAGCTATCGTGCACCTCTGCATGGCGGCTATCTGTTGAAGCTGCCCGTGGGGCAGGTGCAGCCCCGTGGTTGGCTGCGCGAGTTCCTTGTGCGTCAGCGTGCCGGACTCAACGGACAGTTAGGTACCGTCAGTGCTTGGCTCGAGAAGAACAACAACCAGTGGCTCAGCGATGCCGGCGACCACGGATGGGAAGAAGTGCCCTACTGGCTGCGCGGCTATGCCAGTCTGGCCTACATCCTCGACGATGAGGCCATGAAGCAGGAGGCACAGGTGTGGTTCGAGGGTGTGCTCTCGCACCTCAAGAGCGACGGCTTCCTCGGACCGCGCAACACATCGAACGGACGGCCCGAGATATGGGCGCAGATGATCATGCTATGGGCGCTGCAGACTTATTATGAACACAGCGGCGACGCGCGTGTCATCGATGCTATGACCAACTACTTCAAGTGGGAGCTCACCGTGCCCGACAACCAGTTCCTCGAGGACTACTGGGAGAACAAGCGTGGCGGCGACAACGAGTGGAGCGTCGTATGGCTCTACAACCGCACGGGCAACGAGGCCCTGCTGCCTCTCATCGAGAAGCTTCACCAGAACACCGCCAACTGGATGATGAAGGACGACCTGCCCAACTGGCACGGTGTCAATGTGGCTCAGGGCTTCCGTGAGCCCGCTACCTATTATGTCCTCACAGGTGACGAGGCGACGCTGCAGTGCGCCTACGACAACCAGCGCTGGATGCGTGAGTGCTACGGTCAGGTGCCGGGCGGTATGTACGGTGCCGACGAGAATGCCCGTGCCGGCTATGCCGACCCGCGTCAGGGTGCCGAGACATGCGCCGTCGTCGAGCAGATGGCCAGCGACGAGATCCTCATGGGCATCACCGGCGACCCCGCGTGGGCCGACCATTGCGAGGACGTCGCCTTCAACACGCTGCCCGCAGCCCTCACTGCCGATATGCGTGCCCTGCGATACATCACCTCGCCCAACATGGCCGTCAGCGACGGCAAGAACCACGCTCCCAGCATCGACAACAGCCTGCGTGGCATGCTCTCCATGAGCCCCTTCAGCAGCCGCTGCTGCCAGCACAACCATGGCATGGGCTGGCCTTACTTTGCCGAGCACCTCGTCATGGCCACCACTGACAACGGCTTGGCCACGATGCTCTATGCCGCCAATGAGACCAGCGCCCTCGTGGCCGACGGAAAGCGTGTCAGCCTCGTCGTAGATACCAATTATCCGTTTGAGGAAGAGGTGCGCCTGACGCTGCACACCGACGCGCCCGTCGACTTCCCCCTCTACCTGCGTATCCCCTCATGGGCTGAGGGTGCTGCCGTCACCATCAATGGCGAGGCTGCCGGCACCTCGGCCGAAGCCGGCAAATACGTCTGCATCAGCCGCACCTGGGCCGACGGTGACGCGGTGGCCCTCACGCTGCCGATGACCTTCAGCCGCCGCGTGTGGCAGAAGAACAAGTCGAGCGTCAGCGTCAACTTCGGTCCCCTGACCCTCTCGCTGCAGATCGGCGAGGAATACAGGCAGCGCGACAGCCGCGACCATGAGATCGTCCAGGACGACTCCCACTGGCAGGCCGGCGTCGACGCCTCGCTGTGGCCGGCCTACGAGATCTTCGCCACCACCGACTGGAACTACGCCCTCTGCGTCGACGCCGATGATATGCCTCTCGGCCTGACCGTGCAGCATAAGGTGTGGCCCTCCGACAACTTCCCCTTCACGCCCGAAAGCGTGCCTTTGGAGGTCACGGCAGTAGGACGTCGGGTGCCCTCATGGGGCTTCGATGCTACCGGCATGACAGATCTCCTGCCTACTGCCTTCGACGCCCGCGACGAGGAGCAGCAGGCACTGAAGCTCATCCCCATGGGCGCCACACGGCTGCGCATCGCCGCCTTCCCCAAGTGTCCGGCACCACTCATCGATGACTGTGAAGAATAATGAACCTTTAATCTAATGGATATGAATAGCAAACGACTTCTCACGATGGCGGCGTGTGCAGCCATCCTCGCCACGAATGTCTGGGCGCAGGAAGCGACCATCACGTCGACATTCAATGCGCAGAAGGTCATCCTGCCCTCGTCGCAATATACGCCCTCTGAGACCTGGCAGGCTCAGGTGATGATATTCAACGACGGCCGTCGCTATGGCGATGCCGACTACAACCATGTCTGGGGCACACCTCCCGACGATGCTGAGGGACGCCACTGGTATGACAATGACTACGTGCTGACCGACGGCACCAAGGCCTGGAGCGAGCAGACCTCACCCTTCAGCTCCGACGAGTTCTATCAGGGCCAACGCTCCAGCCGGTGGATTGTCTCCGACATCACGGGCGACATCTACCTGCGCCGCACCTTCACGCTGACTGAGGCTGTGCCTGGCACGATCTTCCTCGCCTGCGGCCACGACGATGCCCCGGCCGAGTATTATATTAATGGTTCGCGCGTGTGGAGCGTCACTGATGGGTGGAACAACGCCGAGTACGTCCTGCTCACCGACGAGCAGAAGGCGCTGATCCACACCGACGGCACGGCGAACCTGCTGGCCGTTCACGTCCACCAGAACTGGGGCGGTGCCTTTGCCGACTGCGGTCTCTACGAGGCCGACATGGCACGCACGACGACGTTGCTGCCCACGCTGGAGGCCGGCCCTTGGGATTGTATGTACTATCTGCTGAATGACAACGCCTCGCTGCAGCGTCTCTCGCCCGACGAGTGGACAGGTCGCTGCACTGACGAGCGCGAGTGGATCTTCGGCTATGGTCCCTTGAGCAACAGCCCCGACAAGTTCCTCACCACGGCGTGGGCCAGCCAGCAGCAGCCACTGCTCGTACGCCGCCACTTCGCCCTCACGGCCGAGATGCTCGAGAAGATGGCCGCGAGCACCGTCGTCCTCACCTGCAGCTACGACGAGGAGCCCAAGGTCTACCTCAACCGTCGCCTCATCTGGAGCCACTCGGGATGGAACGACAACGCCTACGCCACCTACACCCTGACCGCTGACGACAAGGCCGCACTGAAAGAGGGCGACAACGTCCTCTGCGTCTCCCTCCAGCAGGGAGCAGGAGGCGGCCACATCGACTACGGCCTCAGCATCACCGAACCCTACACACCCGAGCCTGTCATCGATCATATCAGCGAGGCCGTCATGACCGTGACGCCGCAGGAAGATGCGACTGTCTACAACCTTGCCGGACAGCACCTGGCACAACCGCGCCGGGGCATCAACATCGTCGGTGGGAGGAAGGTGGTCGTGAAGTAAAGGCCCACCCCCAGAAGGGCCACCCCC
>CAMOSA010000086.1 GCA_946624335.1 uncultured Prevotellaceae bacterium | reverse complement strand
CGGAGTTGGCCACGATGTCGAGACCTGCGATCTGACCTTGCAGGGCCTGGTCAACGCTCTCGAAGGCCATACCTTCCATCTCGTCCATGTTGAAGGTCTGGTGGGCACTAGCCAACTCGCGCACGGGGATGGAAAGACCGCCGCTCTGTTGCTTCTTCTTTCCGAGCTTGACGACTTCCTTCATCGTCTTGGTGTTATCGGCAAGCTTGATCTTGAATACGGATCGTGAACCGATCTGCTGTGACCAGGGCTTCAGACCCATAAAGGTGACAGTCAGCTTGTTGTTGGGATCCTTGATGTTCAGCGTGAAGTTACCGTTCATGTCAGTGACGGTGGCGCTGACAATACGGTTGTTCTTATCGCGTTCGACGACGTTGGCGCCGGGGACGACATCGAAATCATCCGACACGGTACCCGAGATGCGTCGTTGCTGGGCGTTGACGTTGGTCGTCATGAGACATAGCACCCAGAGCAGTAATAATTTAATGAGCTTATTCATACGGATGTTCTTTTATCGGATGGTTGGAGTGATATTTGAGGTATCTCTTGCACGTGGCGGGTGTGGCCCAGGTGCTATCGTGACGCCCATCGACTAACTTTGTGTGGTTGAGCACGCCGTTGATCTGATGGATGACAGCGAAGCTGGAGCTCTGCAGCACGATGTTGTTCATGGAAGAGCGTCCCGTAGGTGACGTCTTGGCACCGCTGTAGTTACCGTTGGGGTCGAGCAGACAGGTGATGTCGCGAGCCATGATGTTTCTCATGTCGCCCTCTGTGCTGTAGTTGGCACCACCATAATTATCGTGTACGCGAAGCTGCTGGCCGTTGCGGCTCATGATGACTTTGACGAAGACGCCGTTCTCGGTGTCGTAGCTCTGTGTGACGTATTCATTCTCGGCTTTGTCACTCTTATCCTCGAAGAGACTGCCGTCGATGAAATGACAGCGGATGAAGTTGTTCAGATAGGTGATCTTTGTCTGCAGACGGAGCGAGTCCTGGCCGTTGAGGATATGCACCTCGGGATCCTCGGGATCCTCAGGGAGGCTCTCGTAGTCGGCACGGATGCTTGCCCATGTGGGGAATCCATGTGCTTCGGCATCAGCGATGGCCTCGTTGGTCGGCACAAGCACGGTGTAATCATAGTTGTTGAAGAACTTGACATTGTAGTCCACACCACCTGATGACTTGGCATCCAGCCAAACAGCGAGTTTGTCGATTTCGAGGCCGCAGGCCTTGATGATATCCTCGTTGGAGTTCATGTCAGTGAGGTCATAGAAGGCGCTGCACTGCTCGCCGAACTCATTGTGTATGATGCCGTAGATGCTCTTGCTGGCAGGGATGATGGGGGAGTCCTCGATGACGTAGGTGTTACCGTTCGCCATGTGGTTGATGTTGGTGGGCTTCACCTCAATCTCGTGAGTTCCCGGGTCGCCGCTGACGATGCCTGCACGCTCGTTCTCGAGCTGGAAGCCGCCTTGCACCTTGATGATTTCGTTGTTCTCGTCCTTCGTCACTTTCAGCGCGGAGTGGTTCTTGGCGATATAGTATTCATCCTCGTTGTCGATGGGGTTGTTGCCGTCGAGCACGATGGTGTGGCTCTCGAGGATGTCCTTCAGGCGGTTCAGCAATTCGTTCTCGGTCAACTGGTCGAGGTTGTAGATGGAACCGATGACGCCGTTCTCGAGGTCGTAGCGATAGAGGATACGTCCGACCGTGAGAGGCAGCGCGGTATTGGAACCTCTGTATGACATCTGAATCACACGCGGCTTGGTACTGGTGAAGCTGACGGGGTCATAGTAGCGCTTCAGTGCCTCATCGCTGGGCAGGAAGAAGGCGAAGCGTGAACGCATGGCCATCAGATAGGCGAAATAGTTCATGTGCATCTTGTCGGCAGAAGCATCGCTACCATTATTGATGGCCCATTTCATGATGAGGTTCGTCGTGCTGATGTTGGCAGGTGCGGCGACAGAAATATAAGAAGCAGGGCCGTAGACCTTGTCCATGACGTAGACGGCGCCGTTACATGCCAGGAGGCAGGTGTCGATGGCGTTGATGTCGTCGGGCGTGAACATCTCCTCCTGCGACTGGAAGTCACGCAGTGTGGTCATCTTGCTGGGCACCGATCCGTTGAACGAACTGAACATGATGACGTTCAGCAGGTCTGCCAGCGTCGACAGCGGAATCATGTCGATCTTCTTGTACAAGGCGTCGAAATCACCCTCGGGCACCTCGGCATATGGGTCAGGTGCATAGGTCTGGATGAGTTGCCAACCAGCGCCGCCCTCCGAGAAGTATTCGAACATACTCTCGTCATTGGGCACGAACATGGCAGCCATGTCGGCACGCGTGTCGAACTCATTGAAGAACTGGTTCCATCCCGGGTCGTACTGCAGGTTGATCTCACCCTTCTCGTCTTGGAAGGTCTTGCCGTCGGGGCCTACCTTCTGTGAGCGACCGCCGGCACCACGGAGGGCGAAATACTTCTTGGTATAAATCGTACCAGTGAAATCCGGGTGCAGGTTCTTGTAGTCACGAGTGACGGCAGCGTTGGGGTAGGGGAAGGAGAAGCGGTCCAGCATGTGGCTGAAGATCTTCGTCTTGCCGTTGGTGCGGATGATCTCTGCCATATTGGGCAGAGGCTTGATGACCTTCTCGGTGACGTTGACATATCCGTTCTCTGCCACGCCGTCCTGTTCGAGGAGGAGTGCATCATAGATGTGTACGTCTCGAGTGTCGCGCTTACGTCCCATGAACATCTCGAAGTCAGCATCGGTAATCTCCTTTTTCGACATGTGCTCCTGTGTGAAGTGAAGCATCATGCTGAGCGTTGAGTCCATAACGAGGTAGATGCCGGTACCGTCACCTCCGTCGGCCGTGTTGCGGAAGCTTGACCAGTAGTCACGTCCGTTGGCGATATCTTCGGTGTTGTAGGTGAAGGGCACCTCGTTGGCGGGAAGGTAGGTCACGGAGTCGACGAGGTCGACATCGGTGAAGCGTCTCATGTATTCGCCACGGATAGGTGCCGTGGAGCCCGAACCATCGCTGCTGGCGAGGTTCTCCATGACGATGGCATTGTTGAGCATACTCGTGTGGATGAGCAGCTTCTTTTGAGCCGGGCTCAGGTTGGCGTAGCTGGTGGCGTTGTGCCATGGGTTGTTTGCGGGCAGTGCTGCATTGGCCTTGTAGAAGGCATCCCAGGCCTGATCATCAGCCACGAACACCGTCTTGGAGCCTGTCTTGCTCAACACGTCCTTGAGGTTGCGGACACCTTCGGGGTTGACATCGGGATCTTCCAACAACCTGACGTAGTTGTTGAACGTGTGGATGACTTTACCATGCTCGTCCTTCATGCCGTTCTGCAGACTTTCGTAGATGCTCGTGTTGAGCCATGTGGGTTTCTCATCGTCCCACCGGTATTCATCCTTGCATGCCGAAGAAAGTCCGCAAACAGCGAGTACGCATAGCGCACGCACTGTGTACTTAGCAGTTGTGCTAAAGCGGTTTTCCATACACATTGAATTTGAGATAGTTAATATTTGTTTTGTGATTTATTTGAAAGCTAAAAGTCACCTTAAAAGGTGTTTTGGTAAATGATATATGGTCTAAAACCGCCCAAAATTAAAGCTTTTTTTTAATTGAAATGGTATTTGAAAGGTCCGAAATTGATTTGTTTAATGTTTTTTAACGAAACAGACGAGCTTAATTGTTAAATATATAGCGCGTGGTTGATGATTGACAAGGTCTTTTGTCTTCGCTATCGGTCCTTGTTCCATCAAACAGCAAGGCCCTGACTTTTTTAAGCCAGGGCCTTGCTATGGGTTCCATGAGGTTTATTCGGCATTGGGGAAAGCCTTCAGCAGGCGCTTGAGCTCTTTGGCCGTGATGGCGATCACGGTGCCGTGTCGAGGAGTGAAGGCTCCGGTCGTTGCCGTGTCCTTGACGCGCTTGAAGGTTTTCAGGTCTGTGCTTTGGCAGAACTGGTAGTGGCCGCTCGTGTAGCAGTCATACATGAGCACCCATGTTCCGTCGTGCAAGCGGAAGACGCCAGATCCTTCTACCTGTTTGTCGGTGTCCTGGCACCATCCAGGTTGCAACTCCCAAGTCTTACCGTTGTAAAAATCTTTGGCAATAAATTGCTTGATTCCCTTTTGCCGGCTTCCTTCCGTCTTGAAGAAGATGTGGTAGAGACCTTCGTCGTCACGGACGATGTCGGTATCGATGCTTGCAGAGCGCATGTCGAACAGCAAATGAGGCATACCTTCGAAGTCGGTGAAGTCGCGGTTGGCGTAAGCCCAATAGACACGGTCGTATGGGCATGAACCGTCGTCGGTGAGGATAGAGAAATAGACAATGTAGCGCTTGGCGCGTTCATCGTAGATGGTCTGCGGAGCCCACACGCGGGTGACGTGTTCAAACATGGTTCCCGCGAAGCGCTCCGGGAAATGTATGGTGCTTGATTTCCAGTTTACTAAGTCCTTTGACCGCATGAGCACGATGCCACGGTTGCTGCTCCATCCGAGACTCGACTTCATATCGGTGACGACCATGTAGAAATAGCCGTCCTCACCCCTGAGGATATGGGGGTCACGGACGCATCCTGTCCGGGCTATGTCTGCCGAGGCGATGATGGGTTGTCCGTTGTTCAGAGGGGTGTAGTTCCACCCGTCTTCTGAGATCGCATAGCAGATCTGTTCTTTCTCTGGTGCGTTGCCGGTGAAGTAGGTGAAGAGGTAGGCTTCAGTCTTCTTCTTGGCTTGTAGCGAAGTCGCTGTCATGGCGGCTATGGCGAGCCATAGGATGTTGCGCATTTTCATTGTCGAGAAGTTTAAAATGATGGTTAAAGCTCCCAAAATTAAGCATAATCTTTGAGGTGATGAAGCTTCGTCGTGAGAATTAAGTAAAATTAACGACTCTCACTTCTTTCGCTTTCTTTTTCGTAGCTTGTTGGCGATGTCCCAGTGTTGCTGTGCCTCTTCCTGTTTGCCTTCATGGTCGAAGCAATCGCCGAGTCGCTTATGTGCTGCTTCGAACTCAGGCCATAGTGCTACGGCTTTCTCGTAGTTGCGTTGTGCTGCGGCATAGCTCTGTGCCTCGCTGATGCAGTCGTTTCCCATCAGGTAATACTCGTTGGCAAACTGTTTCAACATCTTGCTGCGTTTTGCTAACTGCTTCTTGAGCTTCTCGTTCTCAGCTTTGATCGTGCTTATGTTTGAGAGCTTCCGCCGTATGAATCTCTTCGCCAAGGGCGTCTCTATATCGTATCGGGCGTGTATGGCACAGAAGAAGTGCTGGATGAAATCGTCCCATCGTCCTTCGTCGAAGGCTTGTGATGTCTCGTGGTATTCGATGTCGGCTTTTGCTGACATCAGCGCTTCGTCGAAAGCCTTCGGGTTGTTAAATTGTTTCGCAAAGTTGATGATCTCAGGTCGGATGAAGACGTCAGAGCGGTTGAGCGGTTTCTCTAAGGTGATTCCTTCGAGCGAGGTGCAGCGGCTCAGGGCGACGTATGCCTGTCCGCCGGCAAAGGTGCCGGCGCCGAAATTGATGTTGACGCGCTCGAACGTGAGGCCTTGACTCTTGTGGATGGTGATAGCCCATGCCAGGCGTATGGGAAACTGTGTGAATGTGCCCAGCTGTTCTTCTTCGATCTTTTTCTCCTTCTCGTTATAGGTGTAGCGCATATTCGCCCATTGCGCTTCCTCGACGATCACCTCCTTGCCTTCTTCGGTGACGGCGATGAGGCCGTAAGGCTCCTCGCTGAATCCGGTGATGATGCCGAGCGTGCCGTTGACCCATTGCTTCTCTTGGTCGTTCTTGACGAAGATGACCTGTGCGCCGAGCTTGATCTCGAGGTCGGGCAGTGTGGGTAGTGCTGACTGCGGGAAGTCGCCCCGTATGGTGCCGTGCAGTGTGATGACCTCTCCGTCGAGCTTCTCGAGTTCGTGGCTGTTGATGAAATCGACATCGTCGCGGCGCGTGCAGAGTGTTATGCCGAGGTGTGTGGGCTGTGTCGAGGAGGGTGGGGCAGTGGAAGCGGTTCGGTCGGGTGAGCCGACACGGCTGTTGATGCGTGATAGGTCAAGCGGTGAAAAGCTGTTCGTACGCACACGGTCAAGGAGGTTGACAAAGGCCGCGTCGTGCTGACGATAGACCTTGGTGAGCTCGATGCTGACGAGGTGCATCTGCTTGAAGACATGTGCCGAGAAGAAATAAGGTGAAGGATAGTAACGGCTGAGGATGTCACGTTCGTCGGCCTTCACGACCGGTTCGAGTTGGAACACGTCGCCAATGAGTAGCATCTGCTTGCCGCCAAAGGGCTGCCGGTGGTTGGCAGTATAGGTGCGTAGGATTCTGTCGATGAAATCGATGATGTCGGCACGCACCATGGAGATCTCATCGATGATGATGAGTTCGAGGCTCTGCAGGAGCTTGATGTGCTCCTTGCCGTACTTGAGAAACTCACGAATGCGGCGGCCGGCGTACCGTGAGTCATCGGGTGCCAGTGGGTGGAAGGGCAGTTTGAAGAAGCTGTGCAGCGTTGCCCCGCCGGCGTTGATGGCTGCGATGCCTGTAGGTGCCAGCACGACGCATTTCTTCTTGGTGTTCTCCTTGACGTAACGCAGGAAGGTGCTCTTGCCTGTTCCGGCCTTGCCCGTGAGGAACATCGAGTGGTGCGTGTAGCGGATCATATTGAGTGCCGCCTGAAACTCGGGTGTGCTGGTATCTATGTTGGTCATATCTCTATCTCAGGTGTCTCGGGCGGCGTGACCTCCGTGGGTCCTGGCACGACCTCCTCTTCGCTGCTCTCTGCCGGTGCTTCGTCCAGGGTGATGCCTTCCATGGGTGTGATGCTGTCGAGGTCGATGCGTGTCTCGGGCTGTACGTAGTAGCTTGAACATTCGTAGTCGTCTTTGTTGATCTCGTCGCGTGGCGGGGCAAAACGTACGCAGTATTTCCCGAAGCGTTTGTCCTGAAGCACTTTGGCTATGAACCGGCCGAAGATGGGCAGGGCGGTCCTGCTGCCTTGGCCGAGTTGTCCTGTCCGGAAGTGTATGCTACGGTATTCTCCACCGACCCATGCCCCTGCCACGAGTTTCGGTGTGACGCCGATGAACCAGGCGTCTGAGTGGTTGTTGGATGTGCCTGTCTTGCCTCCGAACTCGGTTTTCTTGCTGACGCCGTTGATGTACTGCCACAACGCTTGCGATGTGCCACCGGGCTGAGTGAGTCCTCCCTTGAGCATCTGCTGCATGAGAAAAGCCGACCGATAGGATATGGCCTGTTTCTCCTGTGCCATGGCTGAATAGATGATATGGCCATTGCGGTCGACGATCTTCTCCACGAGCAATGGCATGTTGTATTTGCCGTCGTCGGCGACGGTGCAGTAGGCGTTGACCATGTCATAGAGCGAGACATCGCTTGCACCGAGACTGAGTGCCGGCACCTCTTCCAGGGGTGAGTGGATGCCCATGCTATGTGCTGTCTCGGCAATGTCATGGATGCCTACTTCATAGCCTAGTTTCACGGCAATGCTGTTGACACTTCGTGCGAAGGCGAGCATGAGGCTCATGTTAGCTCCTGTAAAATATCCGTTGGCGTTGTGCGGGATCCAGAGCTTCGACTTGTCACCGCTGGTGCTATCGCCATAGGCGGCGTAGGAGTCGATGCGTCTGTCGCAGGGACGAAGACCTTTCTTCATCGCTTCCGTGTAGACGAAGAGCTTAAACGTAGAACCGGGTTGCCGCAGTGCTGTGACCTTGTCATATTGCCATGACTCGAAATCGATGTCTCCGACCCAGGCCTTGACATGGCGCGTGTCAGGTTCTATGGCGACGAATCCGCAGTGGAGGAAACTGACCATATAGCGGATGGAATCCATCGTAGAGATATTGCGATAGATGGGTCCGTCGTACGAGAATAGTTTCACGCGGTGTGGCTTGTTCATGTAATAGTCGATGCTGTCGGGCATATCGGGGAAGCGCTCGGCGAGTTGACGGTAGTAGGTGCTCTTCTTGGCAATGTTTTCGATGAAGTCGGGTATCTCCCTATACTGCTGGTCGCGCCAAGGATTCTGCCCCCTCCAGTGCTCGTTGAACCGTTGCTGCAGGATTTTCATCTGCTGCCTTGCTGCATCTTCGGCGTAGCGTTGCATTCTCGAGTCAATGGTGGTGTACACTTTGAGACCGTCGGCGTAGAGGTCGAGCCGTTCGTTCTCGCTGCCCGCCACGAGTTTCATGTCGCAGAGCATATCGATGTGCTGCTGTAGTTCCTGTCGGATGTAAGGCGCCAGGCCGTCGTAGTATTCGTCCGTGTCCTTGTTGGCGCAGAGCATGGGTATGGCTTTCAGGCTATCCAGCTGTGCAGCGTTGGCATATTCGCCATTGATGACGATGCCTTGGTGGTCGTAGAGGTTCTGCAGCACGACGTTGCGTCGTTCGGTGGAGTTCTCGGGGTTGGTGCGTGGGTTGTATGAGCTGGTGGCCTTGAGCAGCCCGACGAGTGTCGCGGCCTGCTCGTAGGTCAGGTCGCGTGGCGCCACGCCGAAGTAGTTGCGAGCCGCTGTCTTGATGCCGAAGCTGTTGCTGCCGAAGTCGACGGTGTTGAAGTACATGGTCAGGATTTCCTCTTTCGAGAAAACCATCTCGAGCTTGGTAGCCACGATCCATTCTTTGGCTTTCATCACCAGGATCTTGACGCCGGGAATGTGCCCGAGCAGACCAGTGCTATATTGGGTGCGCACTCGGAAGAGGTTCTTGGCCAGTTGCTGGGTGATGGTGCTGGCGCCGCGAGCATGGCCGGCGGTCATGTCCTTGAGCGCCGCGAAGAGGCCGGGGAAGTCGACGCCCCGATGTTTGTAGAAGCGCTCATCCTCAGTGGAGATGAGGGTGCGTATGAGGATGGGGCTTAGCTCGTCGTAGGTGACGGGGGTCCGGTTCTCGTTGTAGAAACGCCCCATGACGACGCTGTCGCAGGTGAGTATCTCGCTGGCTTCCTGGGTCACGGGGTGCTGGATCTGGTTGAAGCCCGGTGACTTGCCAAAGAGCCACAGGAAGTTGACGTCCACCGCTACCAGCAGCAAGACGATGGCGATGACGACGGTACAGAACCATACGATGATGCGCTTGTACCATGGTCCGCCATAGATATGATGAATGATTGGTTTGAGTTTCATTGTTCGTTCGCTGTTCGTTAGCCGTTTCTGTTCTCCGTTTCTTTTGTTCCCGGAATGAGCATGCTGTCTCACACGCGGTCAACCAATTTGAGGATCTCGTCGGTGTGTTCGGGATGGTACCAGTGTATGTCCTCGTCGTGCGCAAACCATGTCATCTGTTTCTTTGCGTACACGCGCGTGTTCTTCTTTATCCTTTCTGCTGCGAAGGGCAGCTCCCATGTGCCGTCGATGACCTGAAACATTTCTTTATATCCTACGGTGTTAAGGGCATTCTCATGGCGATAAGGCATCAATGCCTGTGCTTCGTCGAGCAAGCCGTCTTCGATCATACGGTCAACGCGTGTGTTGATTCGCTCGAAGAGTTCCGCTCGGTCGCGTCGCAGACCAATCTTCAGAATGTTGAACGGTCGTTGTTTGCGCGTCGCAGTGCGGTAGCTGGTGAACGTTCGTCCCGTCTGATAGCATATCTCGAGGGCGTGGACGATGCGCTTGGTGTTCTTGAGGTCTACCTGTGCATAGTATTCCGGGTCGAGCAGTCGCAATTCTCGTGCCAGGGTGTCGAGCCCTTCGGCTTCGAGACGCTGTCGGAGCAAGGTGCGTGTCTCGTCGTCGACGGTGGGTATGTCATCTATGCCGTTGCATACGGCGTCGATGTACAGCATGGAGCCTCCAGTGAGCAGTAGACGTTCGTGGCTGTTGAAGAGCTGTTCGCATAGCCCGATGACCTCCTTCTCGTAGCGTGCGGCGCTGTAGTATTCATGAGGGTCGAGCGTGCCGACGAAGTAGTGGCGTACCCGTTGCATCTGCTCCGGAGTGGGTGCTGCCGTGCCGATGCTAAGGCCGCGGTACAGCTGTCGGCTGTCAGCGTTGATGATCGGGCTGCCGATGTGCTCTGCCAGTGTGAGCGCCAGGTCTGTCTTGCCTACGGCTGTCGGGCCGAGTAGTACGATGAGTGTTTTCATTCGCCTTCGGTGAAGTCGAATCCTTCGAGGTCTATTTCCTCGATGTCGAAGAGGTCATCGTCGGTGGGCTC
>CAMOSA010000085.1 GCA_946624335.1 uncultured Prevotellaceae bacterium | reverse complement strand
TTTTTTTACCTTATTCAGCCATATTTTTTGTACCTTTGCGCCCATTCAAACCATCCATAGCACCCATGCACTATCTTTTTGCTGCTCTTCTGGCGCTCTCCAGTCCCGAGGTCACCGACTCGCTGCGGACGTCGGACATCGAGGAGGTCGTCATCGTCTCGACGCCTAAGGAAAACACCCGTCTGCGCCGTCAGGCCGTCTCGTCGACGTCATTCTCGCAAGCCGACATGACGGAGAACGCCATCGCGGGTATCTGTGACCTCACCTCGTCCGTTCCCAACCTGTTCGTGCCGTCCTACGGTTCGAGGCTGACGACCAGCGTGTACATCCGCGGCTTAGGTTCGCGTATCGGCACGCCGGCCGTGGCGCTGTACGTCGACGGCCTGCCGCAGATCTCCCCCGCGAGCTACGACTTGAGCTTCGCCAACGTCGACCGCATCGACGTCCTGCGCGGGCCGCAGTCGACGCTCTACGGCCGCAACTCGATGGGCGGCGTCATACGTGTCTACACGAAGAACCCGATGCACTACCAGGGCACCGACATCACCTTCGATGCCGGCCACGACGTCGTCAGGTCCGACGGGGGCCGCAAGGACGGCGGCGGCGCAGGACACTACCGCCTCGGCCTCACCCACTACCACCGCATCAGCGAGCAGGTAGCCTTCACGGGACACTTCTTCGGCGAATACGATGGCGGGCACTTCCGCAACCATGGCCGCGGCGACGAGCTGATCGACCGGCTGATGGACTTCGGCGCACGGTGGCGCATGATCTACCGCCCGACCGACGACCTGCACTTCGACCTTTCGGCCAGCCACGAATGGCTCAAGCAAGGCGGCTATCCCTACGAGTACGTCGACTCCGTCGGTACGACATCAACACCCGATCCCGCCCTCGGACCCGGACACATCGCCTACAACCGGCGCAGCGGATACCGTCGCAACCTGACCAACGTGGGGCTGACCGCCGAGAAGACGTGGCCCAAGGTCACCCTGACCAGCATCACGAGCTACCAGCATCTGCACGACGGCATGAACCTCGACCAGGATTTCACCGAGCACGACCTGTACACCCTCACCCAGCGGCAGAACGTCAACACGATCACCGAGGAGATGCTGCTGAAGCCCTCGACGACGGCCACCATCGCCCGGCAGCCCGAGGCCAACCACTACGAATGGCTGCTGGGGCTGTCGGCCATCCGCCAATGGAACAGGACCGAAGCGCCGGTGGTCTTCTACGCCGACGGCCTCGAATGGCTCAACGGCCTCATCAACCGGCAGGCCAACACCCATCTGCCTACCGTCACCAGTCGTGACGAGGCAGGCAACGCAGCCTACACGATGAACTTCATCTTCAACAATCTCATCCGAGGCGACGAGCTGGCCTTCCCGGGCGTGTACAAGACGCCGACGAGCGAGATCGCCCTCTTCCACGAGAGCAGCCTGAAACGCCTCTTCGGCGTCGAAGGCCTGACGTTCACGGCCGGCCTGCGGGCCGACTACGAGCACTTCCAGCTCGACTACAACACCGGCTACACCTTCAGCCAACAATACGGCCTCGGAGGGCGACTGACCTACCCCGACGGCAGCGTGCGTGAGGGCATGACGCTGGTGCCGAAGCGCACGTTCACGGTGGACTCGCACTACGAAGACCGCGTCAGCCGAGACTACCTCAAGCTGCTGCCACGGCTGACGCTGCAGTACGCCTTCGCCTGCGGCGACCAGAATCCGCCCTCCAACGTGTACGCCACGATGACACGAGGCTATCGCTCGGGCGGGTATAACATCCAGATGTTCAACGAACTGTTGCAGGGCAATATGCAGACAGACATCATGCACAATGTCGCCGAGGCCACGGTGCCTGTCGTCGACGGCGTGGCGATGATCCCGGCCGACGTCAAAGGCCGCGTGCGCGAGATGCTCATCGGCATGGGAACGGCGCAGCCCATCGACGTGCAGGGCGTCACGTGGTATCGGCCCGAGACCTCGTGGAGCTACGAAGTGGGCGGCCACCTGAACCTCTGCGATGCCCGCCTGAGCATCGACGGAGCCCTGTTCGCGATGGCAACGCGCGACCAGCAGGTCAGCCGAATGACGACGGGCGGCATGGGACGCGTCACCGTCAACTCGGGTCGCAGCCGCAGCCTCGGCGCCGAGGCCTCGCTGCGATGGCGCGTGACAGACGAGCTGCAGCTGACGGCCACCTACGGCTACACACACGCCAAGTTCCGCGACGGAGGGTTCGTGCCCTTCGTGCCTCGCAACACGCTGGCCATAGGTGCCACGCAGCGGTGGGCGCTGCGCTCGGCATGGCTGGAGGCCATATCCATCCACGCCGGCTACCACGGCGCAGGGCGCATCTACTGGACCGAGAGCAACACGGCGTGGCAGGACTTCGCCGGTATGGCTGACGCCAGCGTGGGCTTCCACAAGGGCGGCATGGACCTGCACCTGTATGGCCACAACATCCTCTCCACCCGCTATCAGACCTTCTATTTCGAGACGATGCAACGCGGCTTTGCACAATACACAAGGCCAGCGGAGCTGGGGGTCCAACTCCGCTGGCACTTATAACCCCCAACCGATCATTGAAGTATACGATGACCCATTGGGGGATAAAGACTGACGCGCTACTGGCGTTCACTCGCCAGAGGCTTCGCCGAACTCAAGCTCGCCCTGAACGATCCAGATGAGGTCTTCGGGCGAGAAGTCGCCGTACTTCTCCTTCTTCGCACGCTCGGCAATGGCCTTGGCGATGACTTCGGTGTCGATATCTACGAAGTCGTCGTCAGAGGATTCGTCGTCGAGCAGGCCGCTGTCGACATAGTAGTCGGCCAGCAGATCCATGAAATAATAGATGTCGTCCTCGGTGAACTTGTCCTTGACATCGTGCGGAAGGTAGCCCTTGATGAACTCCATCGTGCGGAGGTCATCCTCGGCAGCTGCCATGAAATCTTCTTCCATAGTGACAAGACGTTTGAGGGTGCAACGACTTACTTGAGGATGCTCTGCAACTTGGCTTCCAGGGCTGCCTTGGGCGCTGCGCCAATCTGCTTGTCGACGACTTCGCCGTTGCGGATGAACAGCACGGTCGGGATATTGCGCACGCCGTAGCGGATGGCCAGTTCGTCGTTCTCGTCGACATCGACCTTCCCGATGATGGCGCGATCGCCATAGTTCTCGGCCATCTCCTCGATGTAAGGACCGATCTTCTTGCAGGGTCCACACCATGTGGCCCAGAAATCAACGACCATGGGCTTGCCCTCGGCAAGCAGTTCGTCGAAATTGGAATCTGTGATAGCTAATGCCATAGTTCTTTTTGTTGTTTAAGATGATGATAAATATGAATTGTAATATAAGTTTCGTCGGCTATGACTGCCCGGCAACGCGAGGCAGTGTGTGGCTGCGTGTCTCACGCAGGGGACTATTCCTCGTTGATGCGATAGCTCAGTGAATCCTTGCTGTCGATGAAGTCGACCAAGTCGCGCCGCACGGTAATCTGCTTGTTGCGGCTGCGCAACGTCAGGTTCATGCGTCCCTCGGGGTCGATGACCCGGAAGTAGAGGCTCACGCTGCCGGGGCTGTCATCGACGAGTTCGTTGAGCGAGAGCACCGTGTCCTCGTCCAGGTCGGTGAGATCCATGACGATGGTCATGCTCGTGATGAGTTTGTCCTTGACATCGCTCAGGAACTCCACGTTGCCCACGGTGAGTTCGATACGGTTGGGGTTAAAACGCCCAGGCTGCACGCGTGCCGTGATGAAGACGGAATTACCGATGTCCATATAATTGCCCCATCGCGCCCAGTCCTGTCCCCATAGGGGCAGCTCGCCGGTGCCCGAGTAGTCCTCGAGCGTCACGATACCATAGGGCTGTCCGCTCTTGCCAACGCCCTTGCGCAAGCCTGTCACGATACCGCCGAAGGTGATATCCTGGTTGAGCAGCTTCTCCTTCTCGCCAAGCTCCGAGACGCGTGTCGTACACACATTCTGGAGGATGACGGAGAACTCGTCCAAAGGATGCGCCGAGAGGTAGATGCCTACCAGGTCGCGCTCCTTGTTCAAGCGTTCCAGGCTGCTCCACTCGTCATACTCCTGCGGCACAGGCGGCGTAGCGACCTCCACCATGTCGAAATCGCCGAAGAGCGAGTTCTCGGCCGAGTGCTTGGCCTCCTGATATTGAACGCCGTGGCGCACGAGGGTGTCGATGAAGACCTCGCCCCGGGCGTTCTGGGCGAAGTACTGCTCGCGGCGAATATCCTTGAACGCGTCGAAGGCGCCGCTCAGCACCAGGCTCTCCAGTCCACTACGCTTCACGGCAGGGATGCTGACACGTTGCACAAAGTCATACACGCTGGTGAACAGGCCACCACGCTCGCGCTCCTCGATGATCGCTTCCACGGCGTTCTCGCCCAGGCCCTTGATGGCAGCCAGGCCAAAGCGCACGTTGCCGTCGCCGTCGACGCTGAACTTCTGACGGCTCTGATTGACGTCAGGACCCAGCGTACTGATGCCCAGCGACTTGCACTCGCCCATCAACTTAGTGATTTCAGTGATGTTATCAAGGCTTCGGCTCATCACCGCCGCCATGTATTCGGCAGGGAAATTGGCCTTGAGATAGGCCGTCTGGAAAGCGACCCACGAGTAACACGTGGCGTGACTCTTATTGAAAGCATAGGAAGCGAACTTCTCCCAGTCGGCCCATATCTTCTCCAGAACAGCAGGGTCGTGGCCATTGGACTTGCCCTGCGAGATGAACTGGGGTTTCATGTGGTCCAGCTTGTCCTTCAGCTTCTTACCCATCGCCTTACGCAACGTATCACTCTCGCCACGCGTGAAATTGGCCAGCTGACGCGAGAGCAGCATGACCTGCTCCTGATAGACCGTGATGCCGTAGGTGTCCTTCAGGTATTTCTCCATACATGGGATATCGTACTCCACCGGCTTACGGCCCTGCTTGCGGTCGATGAAGTCGGGGATATAGTCCATAGGTCCCGGACGGTAGAGGGCGTTCATGGCGATCAGGTCCTCGAAAGTCGTGGGCTGCAGCTCGCGCAAGTATTTCTGCATTCCCGCCGACTCAAACTGGAACGTGCCGACGGTGCGGCCATCGCAGTAGAGCTGGTAGGTGGCAGGATCCTCGATGTCGATGTTGTCGATATTGACGTCGATGCCCAGGCTGTCCTTGATGTTCTTCACAGCCTCGTTGATGACGCTGAGGGTTTTCAGCCCGAGGAAGTCCATCTTGATCAACCCAGTCTCCTCGATGACAGAGCCTTCATACTGCGTGCACAACAGTTTCTCGCCCGTCTCCTTGTCGTCGGCGGTTGAGACGGGCACCCAGTCGCTGACATCGTCGCGACAGATGATGACGCCGCACGCATGGACGCCCGTATTACGCACATTGCCTTCGAGCATCTGTGCATAGCGCACCGTCTCGCTCAACAGAGGATTAGGCGAGATGGCCGCCTGCTGCAACTCGGGCACGCAGGCTATGGCATTGGTGAGGTTCATCTTGCGCGGACGCCCGCTCGGATCGTCAGGGAGACGGTCGGGGATGGCCTTCACCAGCGCGTTGCTCACGTCAAGCGGTAATTTCTCTACGCGCGCCACGTCCTTCAGCGCCGACTTGGTAGCCATCGTGCCGTAGGTGATGATATGCGCCACGTTGGCTTCGCCATATTTCTGCGTCACCCACGACAGCACTTTACCGCGCCCGTCATCGTCGAAGTCCACGTCGATATCAGGCAGCGAGATACGGTCGGGGTTGAGGAAGCGCTCGAACAGCAGGTCGTACTTGATAGGGTCGACCTTGGTGATGCCGAGACAGTAAGCCACGACGCTGCCTGCCGCCGAGCCACGACCGGGTCCGACGCTGACACCAAGCTCATGGCGCGCAGCGTTGATGTAGTCTTGAACGATGAGGAAGTAGCCAGGGAAGCCCATCGTCTTCATCACATGAAGCTCAAAACGTATGCGGTCGTCGACCTCCGTGGGCAACGGATCACCATATATTTTTTTGGCGCCCGCGCGCGTGAGAGCCTCCAGATAGTCGGCCTCGAGCTTCAGGCGATAGAGCTTTCCGACACCGCCAAGACGCTTCACCTTCTTCTCTGCCTCGTCGCGCTCGCAGACGACGTTGCCGTTCTCGTCGCGCGTAAATTCCTCGAAGAGCTGGTCATCAGTGAAGCGGACGTGGTAGTCGTCCTCCGTAGCAAAAGACTTCGGGATGGGGAAGTTAGGCATGATGGGCGGATGATCGATACTGTAGGTCTCGACCTTGTCAAGCACTTCCAACGTGTTGGACAGCGCTTCGGGCACGTCAGCGAAGATATCGTTCATCTCAGCCGTCGTCTTGAACCACTCTTGCTTAGAGTAGAGCATTCGCTTGGGATCGTCCAAGTCCCTTGCCGTGCCGAGGCAGATCAGGCGGTCGTGAGCCTCGGCATTCTCCTCGTCGACGAAGTGGACGTCGTTGGAGCAGACAAGCTTCACGCCCAGGCGCTTAGACATCTCGATGAGCACACTATTCACCTGTTGCTGCAGCGGGAAGGTCTCGCGGTTGGCGCGCTGGTTGGGATCGCGGACCTCATGGCGCTGAAGCTCCAGATAGAAGTCGTCACCGAAGATGCCCTTATACCACAGGATGCGCTCTTCGGCGCCCTTGAGATCGCCCTTGAGGATGAGACGGGGTATCTCACCGGCCAGACACGCCGAGCAGACGATGAGCCCCTCGGCATGGCGCTCCAACTCAGCATGATCGGTACGAGGGCGGTTGTAGAAGCCGTCGACCCATGCCTTGGAGACGAGCTTCACCAAGTTATGGTAGCCGCGTTCGTTCTTGGCCAGCACGATGAGGTGATAGCGTCGACCGTCAAGATCCTTGTCCTTGTCGTACAGCGTACGCTCTGCCACATACATCTCGCAGCCGAAAATCGGCTTGAAGGGAGCCTTGCCTTCTTCCTTCAGACTCTTGTTGCGCTTGTTGACATAATTGAAGAATTCTTTTATGCCCATCATGTTGCCATGATCAGTCAGCGCCATGCCTGGCATACCGTCGGCTATCGCTTTGTCAACGAGTTTCGGAATGCTGGCTTGACCATCGAGTAGAGAGTACTGAGAATGTACGTGTAAGTGAATATATTTTTGCATACGAGTTCTAAAACGGGCTCAAAAGTACGTTTTGTTTGCCAAACTGCCAAAAAAGCAGCCATTTTTTTTGCTTCTATTCAAATATTCACTACTTTTGTATCGTAAAACGGACAAAAATGGCCGTTTCGAAGCACTATGGTACATCGATTAAACAAAATAAAAAAGAATATCCGCTTACACAGCGAAGGACGGAACACACTGATTTTAGGCTGTGCGGCACTCGCTGCGTTGTGCCTGCTCTTTGGGTACGGCTTTGGTTTCAGCAGCCCATGGTTCATCACCGTGCTCGTGATTTCCGTGATCATTTACCTCATCGTGGTAAATTTCTTCCGCTGCCCCATCCGGCTGTTCAGTGGCGAGACAGAGGGCATCGTCGTTGCACCGTGCGACGGCAAGGTCGTCGTCGTCGAAGAAGTCGACGAGAATGAGTATTTCCATGACCGGCGCCTACAGGTAAGCATCTTCATGAGCCTCTTCAACGTACATGCCAACTGGGTGCCGTGTGACGGCACAGTCAAGCTCGTACGCCATCAGAACGGACGATTCCAGGCGGCATGGCTGCCCAAGGCCAGCACCGACAACGAGCGTTCCACCATCATCATCGAGACACCCGCCGGCCAAGAAGTGCTGGTGCGGCAAGTGGCAGGTGCCATGGCACGACGTATCGTCACGTACTCCAACGCGGGCGAGGACTGCTTCATCGACGAGCATCTGGGATTCATCAAGTTCGGCTCACGCGTCGACCTCTACCTGCCCATCGGCACCGATCCACTCGTATGCCTCGGACAGAAGACCACAGGTAACCAGACAATTATCGCACGACTGTAGGCAAATCGTAAAAGAGCCGTCAATGAACCGCGAGGCGCTTGATCAACAGTGAATCGGCACGACCTCCAGTCATCCTCCAGTAAAATTTTTCTCTGAATATGCTTTTAAACTTCCCTAACGCCCTCACCTGTTGCAACCTCATTTGCGGTTGTATGGCCACCGGTTCGGCCTTCCACGGTCACTTCACATGGGCTTTGGCACTGATCATCTGCGGTGCAGTCTTCGACTTCTTCGACGGCATGGCCGCCCGTGCACTGAAGATCAGCTCGCCCATCGGAAAAGAGCTCGACTCGCTGGCCGACGTCGTCACCTTCGGTGTGGCGCCATCAGCCATGCTCTTCCAGCTCTTCGGCATCGTGCAATACCCCGAGTGGCTCACATGGGCCACGCCCTATTTACCCTATACCGCTTTTCTCATAGCTGCCTTTTCAGCCTTACGCCTGGCCAAATTCAACCTCGACGAGCGCCAAACCACCAGCTTCATAGGCCTGCCAACACCAGCCAATGCCCTCTTTTGGGCATCCTTGATCGTGGCCGAGTTGCCATGGTTGGCATCACCGCGCTTCAATGCCCTCTGGCTCTTCCTGTTCATGCTCGCCGCCTGTTTCCTGCTGATCAGCGAACTGCCCCTGTTTGCATTGAAGTTCAAGAACTACTCATGGGCTGACAATCGCGTCAAGTACATCTTCCTGTGCGGTGCCCTGCTCTTGCTGATTGCCGCCCTTGTCACGCCCCTTGGCCTCACGGCACTACCGCTGATCATCCTTTGGTACCTCGGCCTCTCCATCGCCGTGCTCTACCTTCACTAAGCCTCGCTCCCAGCGGTATCTGGCAACTGACCACTATCTGCTGCCGACCGCAAGAGCGCCCTCACACAAACACCCCAAACTCCCCCACCGCCACCTGCATTCGTCTGCCGAATTGCAGCCATTGCTATTGGAGGAGACGAACTTCAAACACACCACAACTGACAATAGACATATCGAGAACCATTTCTAAGAACCACTGTAATGCAAGACTGATTATGGCTTCCTGGTGCAAACGCAAAATCATACGTCCTGTCCGCGACAGCGTCCTTTACGTGTTAATCTACTCTGTCTTCATGCTGAGTCCGCTCATGCCGCGTGGCCTGCTGCTCCGCTGGCACAAATGGGTCAGCAAGTACATTTTCCTCATGAGTTCCAGACAGGCCGCCATCATCCAAGAGAACTTAACACGCGTATATGGCCCTGAAAGCGTCAAGGGCCAGTACAAGCGAATCGGCATTAGCCTATACCAGAACCTGACACTCACTTTTACTGACTATGCCCGTTGGGGCTTTCATCGCAGCTGGAGCTTTTTCAGCCGATATTTCACCGTCACCGGTGAGGAGCACCTGCGCCGCGCCTACGAACGTGGTAAGGGCGTGCTATGCCTCGTACCACACACCGCTGGGTGGGAGTTCTCGGCCATCATACCTCCCCTCCTCGGATATCCTTCGGCCGGCGTCAGCAGTGCCATCAAGAACCCTGCACTCAACAAGCTGATGATTCAGTTCCGCGAGCAGCGTGGTATGCGCAATATCACACGCCACCGTTGCTATGAACAGCTGACCGACCTGTTGCGCCGCGGTGAGTGCCTGATCATCATGACCGACCAGGACAGCAAACACATCAGAGGCGAATTCATCGACTTCATGGGCATACCTGCCTACACCCCCATAGGTTGTTCACGGCTAGCCGCTGAGACGGGGGCGGCTGTCGTACCGATGTACACCTTACGCAACGACGACAACACCTACAGCTTCGTCATCAGGCCCGAGCTCAAGCCTATCTACACCCCTGAAGGCGACTATGACATCACCGCCAATACACGGTTGCAAAACGACGCCATCTCCGACATCATCCGACAGTGCCCTGAACAATGGGTCTGGATGCACCGCCGCTGGGCCACGACGCCCGAGAAGCTGGCCGAGTACCTGAACAAACGCAGGCAGGACGGAGCGTGTAGCCACTGATTATCTCGTTATCAAAAAAGCCCTCCCCAGATGCTGATCATGACATCCGGGGAGGGCATTTTAGATGGTGTGCTTAAAGGCGACACCAGAAAGATTCAAAGCGATTACTCCTTGCCGAGCAGGAGCTTCATCATCTCGCAGGCAGCCTTGGCGACAGAAGTACCGGGGCCGAAGACGGCAGCCACGCCAGCCTTGTAGAGGAAGTCGTAGTCCTGGGCGGGGATGACACCGCCGGCAA
>CAMOSA010000084.1 GCA_946624335.1 uncultured Prevotellaceae bacterium | reverse complement strand
TTGCAAAATATTTTGCCGGCATTGACGAAGGTCAACGGCCTCGCGCGCGTACCTTATATTATATGTCAGCTTCAGAAGGTGTGCTCTTCTTCGCCGTCCCAGTCGGGCGAAGCGTGCATTTGCATCTCAAGGCCTCCGTTCTGCGCCGACGTGCCCTCGTAGAAGTTGCCCGTATAGCGGGTGATCTTGTTGCGCTGCACAGGCACTTCCTCGAACACGCGCTGATGGAGTTCGCTGCCGCTGACGTCGAGCGCGGTGATGGTCATCTTCAGCTTGCCCGTCTCGGCATGAGGTATGGTATAGACCTCAAACTGCGTCTGCCCGTCGTCGACATCGAGCACGACGGTCTGCTTGCTGTTGACGCTACCGTAGCCGGTGACGGCGCTGAGGGTGCTGCTGCCGCCGGTGTAGTAGAACTTCAGCTGGTGGACCGCCTCGGGCAGGGGTTCGGTGAGGGCCATGCGGAACATGGCTACGACGCGTCGCAGCTCGACGTCCAGCGTCTGTGCCTCATCGGTTATCTCGAGCTCGGTGTAGTAGCTGAACGTGTCGGTGACGCGGTTGTTCTTGAAGGATATCTTGTCGAGCGTCGTCACGGTGGCCGACCCCTCGGAGCTATGCCCTACGACGGCGATGCGGTAAGTGCCCTCGGGCAGCGAGAGGGCTACGGTGCCGAAGCCGGCGTCGCCCTCCTTCTGCGCCACGCTGCTGACCTTCGTCTCGCCGCTGTAGACGACGAAGTTGAGACGCGAGCAAAGGTTGGCGACGGGCACCGTCGTCTTCGTGGCCGAAGGACTGCCGAAGTCCAGCGTCTCGAAGCCGACGACACGCACGACGAGGTTGGCGTCATCGTCGCGAGGGGCCTCAGGGTCAAGCTCTACAAAGGGTTTCTCACAGGCTGCCACGAGGCACGCTAAGGCCAAGAGCGACAGCAGGCTTTTCACATTCATCACAAGTCTCATTTTCGCTTTCATAATCTTTAGAGGTAAGGTAGTTGGTAGCTTTTCGTAGTGCAAATATAGCACAGAAACGGACACGTTGTTCGAAAAAAGAGAAAAATATTCGTCGAGGCGCTCATTTTTCACTAACTTTGCGGCCAAAACGAAAGGAAACGATGAAAGACTTACAAGGAAAACGCGTGGCCGCCCTCCTCTCTGGCGGCGTCGACAGCTCGGTAGCCGTGGCCCTGCTCGTAGAGCAAGGCATACGCCCCGACCTGTGGTACATACAGATCGGGCCGGAGCGCGAGACGACGGACTTTACCTGCACCATCGAAGAGGACCTGGAGATGGCGCGCGCCGTGGCCTACAAATACCGCCTGCCGCTGGAAGTCATCGACCTGCACAAGGACTACTGGGAGAAGGTGGTCGACTACACCATCACGCAAGTGCGCCAGGGCCTGACGCCCAACCCCGACGTGATGTGCAACCGACTCATCAAGTTCGGCGTCTTCGACGAGCGCGTCGGCAAGGACTACGACATCATCGCCACCGGCCATTATGCCCAGACCGAGGACGAGACCGTCAGCGAAATGGTAAATGGTAAACCCGTCAATCGTCAATTAACCTGGCTCTGCACCAGCCCCGACCCGGTGAAGGACCAGACGGACTTCCTGGCCCAGCTGCAGCCGTGGCAGCTCGCGAAAGCGTGCTTCCCCATCGGCCATCTGCCGAAAGCCGAGGTGCGCGCCATCGCCGAGCGCGAGCACCTCAGCGCCGCACACCGCAAGGACAGCCAGGGCATCTGCTTCCTCGGCAAGATCGACTACAACGACTACATCCGCAAGTACTTAGGCGAGCAGCCCGGACAGGTCATCGACCGCGCCACAGGACGCGTGTTAGGCCTGCATCGCGGCCTATGGTTCCACACGATAGGCCAGCGCAAAGGCCTCGGCTTCAGCGGCGGACCGTGGTATGTCGTCGAGAAGGATATGGCACGCAACATACTCTGGGTGGCCAACGGCTTTGACACCCGCGAGCAGTACTCCGACCATTTCCTCGTGGCGGCACCCCATTGGCTGACCGTCGACCCCTTCGGGAAAACCGAAGGGCACACGGACAGAGCGGCCATACGCACCATGAGCCTGAAGATACGGCACACACCGGAGTTCTGCGAGGCCTCCGTCGCTGCCCTACCCGACGGCCGTCTCGACATACACACCGCCCATCCCCTGCAAGGCGTGGCACCCGGACAATTCTGCGTGCTCTACGACCGTGAGCGCCACCGCTGCTACGGCTCGGGCGAGATACGGCTGGCCTGATGCGGCGCCGCACGCAGCCCACTCGCCCTTCTCACCCCTGCCCATAGCCCACTACACTTTAATCCACAACTCTTTACGCCCAACTCTTCGACGCGCATCGGCCCGATGTGCTGCTTGCTTCATCATCATGCAGCAATTGCTGCATCATCATGAAGCAATTGCTGCATCATCATGAAGCAATTGCTGCATCATGATGCAGCAAGCAAAACACCGATGTCTTTTAGCCTCTACGGCTGGCTCCTTCGGCCATCACGCCCTGCCGTGCGGACCGAGGCACCTAAACGACGTACCGCACACGTCGAGGTGACGTGTGCGGTACGGATGATGGTGGGAACTGTCCCGAAGGAGGACAGCGCTTAGTCCTCGAAGGGGCTGTCGCTGACGGGCTCTTCGTCGGTGCCGAAGATGTCCCAGTCGCCGGCGCCCTTGACGAGGGCGTCACTGCCGTCGGCGGGAGTTGTCTGTAAGGAGAGGGCTATCAGCCCCTCCGTCTGGATGAGCTGTGCGTTCAGCTCAGGTGCAATATATGTCTTTTTCATACTTCGTATGTAAATTAAAAATTAACAAGAGAAAAGAGAAAAATGAATGAAAAGATAAAAATTATCTCACTGCTGAATGAAGGAACCTTTCCCTTTTCCTTCATTTTTCTCTTTTCGTTTATCCTCTTTTACTTGATCACGACCTTCTTGCCGTTCACGATGTTCACGCCGCGCTGCAGCTTGTTGATGCGCTGACCAGCTACGTTGTAGATCTCACCGGCAGCAACGCCGTCGAAGACGCTCTGGATGGCATCCTCGCCACCGCCAAGGAAGAAGGCCTTGACAGCTGAGCCGTCATCTTTGGTCAGGTAAGCGTGGTTCGCGGGGACATTGGGCTGAGCAACCTCTGTGTCAACCTGATAGAAGCCGACCTTCTCATCCTGCTTCTGCAAGATGTAGCTGCCATTGGGAGCTGCAACCTGGGCGTAAGTACCGGTCAGCAGACCTGCGGTATAGGTCATATCTATGCCTTGGGCATCGCCTGTCAGAGTCTCGTTCCAAGCGCCTTCGATGATGTAAGGCTTGTTGGCCTCGAGAGCAGTAGCCTCCACGAGGGTCAGGGTGTTTCCGTCAACCTCGGCGCAGCTGTATGCCTTCACCTCTGCGGGCAGGGAAGCCACAGCGAAGGGAAGCATCACAGTACCCCAACCGGCAGCGGTGGTGTTGATAGCGATAGAGGGCTTGGTGGTCTCGACGAGGGCGAAGTCGATGTGCGAGTTCACGGTGTAGACGCCAGCGTCCTGAGAACCGATATAGTTGTTGGCCTCGGTGTTACGCAGGTTGTAAACGCCCTCGACATTTGTCGGGATAACCTCAATGAGGAGAGCCTTATCAGCCTCCGTTACGGTGCGGATCTGATTAGCGTTGCCGCTATAAGGCACGCCGGTGGAGATGTAACGGACTACGCCGTCAGCATCAATCTGAGACATCTTGTACTTGTTGCCCTCAACCTTGGTGAAGGTGAATGCCTGAGCCAGGTTCGTGTTAGCAGCTTCTTTATACTGGATATTGTAGTTACCTGCGTCTGTACGACCATTTGCGATGAAGGTCATAGCCTTTTGGTCGTAGGTCCAACCTGCAAAAGTCAGGACGACGTTGAAGAGCTGACCGTCAGCGGGAGCGTTGAGCTCGAGAGCTTGGTAAGCTGCAATGGCAGCCTCAAATGTCGTCTTGGCAGCTTCGAGAGAAGCAATCGTTGCATCAGTTGCATTAAGAGCTGCCTGAGCAGCAGCAAGAGCATCAGCATAAGTGTCTACGCCAGACTTTGCCAACTGGAACACTCCGTCTCCGATGTTCGTTGTGAGCACGGAAGGAGCGGCATCGATGGTAGCCTGAAGAGCATCCTTGGCAGCGATGAAAGGAGCACCAGCCTTAGCCTCTTCGATAACATCACCTGCACCATAGTACCTCAAGCTGACATTGTCGATACCCATCCAGTTAGCAGTAGCAGTAGTCTGTTCGAGACCGATTTCTATAGTGTTGTTGGTGACAACAGTATAGACCTCGTATGCCGTAGGCTCACCTGCTGTAAGATATACTTTATCGCTGTTTGCAAACACGAACTGGCTTTCGTTAGGATCTGCCAATGTGTTCACGAAGGCTGCGATGTCCAGGCGATAGGTTCCGTTAGGAATGTTCTCGAGAACCTGATACATCTTGTTAGCCTGTGCGCTACCATTCCAGTTCTCATAGAAATTACCCGTAAATGCACCAGCTTGGTTGTTGGCTGTCTTGTTGTTCTGGAATGTACCTGTGCGAGACCAACCATTGATACCGCTATCGAACGTTCCATTCACTACAAAGCTTGTAGTCACAGGCTCTGATGCAGTAGCGTCAGCCAGTCCGTTCTCGTAACGTAATACGGCATCCTTGTCAGCGGCCTGCAGGGCAGCAAGAGCGTCTTCCAATTCCGTTATTGCTGTTGCGCTCGACAGCACGCTTTCGGCAGTGCTGATAGCACTTGTCAGACCTTCCTTAGCATCGCAAAGCTTAGCTTTATTGATTTCAGCCTGAAGAGCGGCCTTGGCATCCTGAAGAGGATCTGCCCAAGTAAGGTTCAGATGGCTGACATACAAGTGCGGAGTAGCGCCAGTACCAAAATTATTGTCGCTTGTTCCATAGCCGAAACTAAACGTGGCTGCAGAAGCTTCGGTAAGAGTAAATTTAATCGTATGCGTTGTCCATGCACTCTTACCGTTCATCCATTCCGTCTTAGAATCCGAATATGTATTACTTCCAACGGTAACTTTAAAACGATTTTCATAAGTAGCTTTTGTTGAGGCATTAGTATTCTGAACGTCATAAGTAAGCGTGTACACACCTGCAGGAAGTTCAGAGGTCGTTTGGGTGAAAGCGGCATAATTGGTTGACCAACGGCACTGAATACCCAAGCAGTATTCTGTTGCCAAGTGTGTTCCATCAGTTGTTGATGTCTTATTGTTTGCAACCGCATAAGTTCCAATCAGGCCATTACCTAATGACCAATACTGACTGGGATGTTCTTGAGTCCACCCTTCTGTGGACGAGAAGTCGGCGTTCTTCAGGTACGTGCTGGTGACGTCCGTCTGTGCCGATGCGCCAGCGCTGACCGTGAGGAGCGCGGCGGCGAGAAGTTGTTTTAGTTTCATTTGCTTGTTTTTAGTTAATAATTGAGTTAATTGAATATATTGTGTCATTCTATTGTTTTCAAGGCCCTATTTGGTGGCAAATATAGTTATTTTTATGCCAACAGCCAAAGATTTAGCATTTTTTTTGCTTTAAGGGGCCGATTGCTTGACGTGAGGGTAGATGTAGCAGCGCTGCAGCGCTTGACTTAACACCGATGAATGCGCGTTGAGACAAACAAAGACAGCTCAGCCCGAAAACCTTTTCGCTTATCTATGACATGTGCGGTACTTTTGAAAGAAAAAAGTGTTTTCACAGGAATGACATGACAACATTCGTTGGAGCGCTAACTTGAATGATCCGCGGACTGAAATAGGTTATGACGCGAAGTCTTTCATCTTGACACGAATTGCTTGTATAATTAGGCATGAATGATTATTGGGTTATTCATGATCTATTCGTGATCATTCGTGTGAAAGAATCGTTGAAGGGCATTCACGTGAATCATGTAGGCTAACGCCCGTCAGGACGTTCATACATTACGAGGCCGTGGCCCTAACGAACGACGTTAAGGCCACGGCAAAGGAGATGTGTGGACGGGGATGTTCTGATGAACAGGCGAGAAGATCAGAGGCGGGGCTATGCACGGCAGGACAGGTCACAGCTGCGCTATGTCATCAGCGGTGAGACCAGTGACCTGAGCTATCATATCCGTCGCAATGCCAAGGGCTTTCATCTTGCGGGCGTTCTCCTGCCTTTCTTCTATCATGCCCTCGGCACGACCCTCGGCACGACCTTCGGCACGACCCTCGGCACGACCCTCAGCACGACCCTCGGCATGGCCCTCGGCATATCCCATGGCGTGCCCCTCCATGCGTTCGGTCTGCATGACGGCGAGCGTGTCGCGGAACTTGCGCAGGCTCTCGTCATACTTCATGCGGTCATCCTTGCTCAGAGAGGCCACGTCGGTGATGCTGGCCAGCTTCTGGAATACTGCGCTCTGGGCGGCAAAGGGTAGTCTGTTCAACGTTTCCATATTCTTCAGTACATAAATCCAACGTTCAAAATCCGTGTCACATTCATCGGCCTCCTTCTCAAAAAGAGGCAGCTGCAGGTAGATGAGGCGCAGGCTGTCGGAGAAGAGGGTGTGGTGGTGCAAGTCCATCAGCCCCACATCGGTGCGGAAGTCGGCGGAGACCTCCTTCAGGACGAAGTTGAGGAACGACACCACGTAGACCGCCTTGACATCATAGCCCCACTGGCTGCCACGCTCGCCCTGTCGGGCTATGGCCTGCGCGGCATAGTACACGCTGCGCTGCTTGAAGGTGTGCTGATAGCGGTTCTGCATCTCCACGATGATATATTCGCCAGTGTCTGTCTGACAATAGATATCGTAGATGGTGCTGCGGTCGCCGTCATAGACACCCGGCAGCTCCTTGTCCAAGAACTTCAGGTCGACAATGACGCGTTCGCCCTCAAGGAGGTGGTTGAGGAAGTCGAGGAGCAGGGGCTTGGACACCTCCTGCCCGAAGATGCGCTTGAAGCCGACATCGGTGAAAGGGTTGATGAACTGACTCATAGTCGCCTGTTGACGTTAACGGAATAACTTTTCACGCCGCAAATATAGGTCTTATTTCTGAGACGGCAAAATTTTAGCACCTATTTTTTCTTCAGCCAAACCTATCGCCCTCCCGATACGCAGGCACCGCACATACCGTGTGTGGTATGTGCGGTGCGGTCAGAGTGTATGGGGCAGTGCCCCGTGGGTTCGCTTACTCGTCGAAGAGGGTCTCGCCGTAGAAGCTGCCCTTGACGTCAGCCTCGGTGGGCACTGTGCCATCACCAAGACCGATGCCGGAGTTACCACCGACTTGAGTGATGCTTGCGGCAATCATCTGTTCTGCGACGCAGGGCGTCACCTCTAATGCAGGAATGATATATGTCTTTTTCATACTTCGTATGTAAATTAAAAATTAACAAGAGAAAAGAGAAAAATGAATGAAAAGATAAAAATTATCTCACTGCTGAATGAAGGAACCTTTCCCTTTTCCTTCATTTTTCTCTTTTCGTTTATCCTTTTTTTACTTAATCACGACCTTCTTGCCGCCCACGATGTAGATGCCCTTCTGAGCATTGTTCACGCGCTGACCAGCAAGGTTGAAGATAGCGCCCTTGGCCGTAGCCTCAGCGTCGATGGCGTCGATAGCGGTTTGGATGCCTTCGTCCTCGATGAACATCTTGACTTCGCCTGCGACCGTGTTATCCACGTCGATGTATGCGCGGAAGGCGTTGATGTTGGTAGCGCCAGCGCTCTTGTATACGGCACCCTTACCGATGAAGTAGTCGCCATCAGCAACTGTAGCAGGAGCATAGACACCGACGAAGTTGGCATTCGTGCCTGCGACCTTAGCATCAGTAGCAGCAACGACCTGCACGCCGTTGAAAACTTGCTCCGTGCTGGCGACTGTTGCCTTCACGAGGACGGGAACGTTAGCTTCAATGGAGCCATCACCCTTGTTGAAGTTGACGGTGATTTCGTTGGCGTCGGCGCTATTCTCGGAGAAGTTGTAAACCTCGGTGCCAGTACCGAAGGCGGCTGTAACTTGATTAGCTGTCAGCGTGAAGGGCAGAACGACGGTGTTGAAGCCTTCCTTAATATTGCGGGTAATGGTTACGTTGGCCACGTCAACATTCTCGATGCTGTTATTAGCTGTCTCGTTATAAGCAACAGCGGTAGCAATATCAGTAGCAGACAGCAGTTCGCCATCGGCGATGGACATCCAATTGTACTGCTTGCTGGTCTCAGCATAGAAGGTCATGGTCACCTCGGTCTCCTCGGTCAGCGTGAAGGGCAGGAAACGCCACTGCCAACCAAAGCCGTTGTTACTATTGGCGAAGTTGTCGCTATCGCTCCAACTGGCAACACCGGCGGTGGTAATACCCTTTGAAGCTGCGCCCACGTTGGGCAAAGAGATGGTCGTGCTCGTAGCGGAGCAGCTGACGGTGCTCTGTGTGTCGACAGAAGAGCGTGCAGCCACCTTAATGACATAACTGCCAGCAGGCAGTTTGCAGGTCTTCTCGTACTTGATCGTCCAGCCGTTGGCATTTCCCCAACCAGCGGAAGCCTGCTCGTAGTAGGCGTGGGTGGCACCGCTCCAGTGCTCATTGGTGAGATAGTTGGGTTCAGCAGCTTCGCCAGCTACGGTAGCAGTGCCTGTCCATGAACCGAAGTCGCCAATCAAGCCGTTCAGCGAGTAAGTATAGTCACTGGCCACCTTATTGTACTGAGCAATGTTCAGGTTCTGAACAGCCGCAGCTGCCTCAGCAGCGGTGGTGGGAACTGCAACGGTAGCAGCCAGTTCCTCACCGAAGAGAGACACGGTTTCAGCACGATAGGCCACATACTGGTCGTAGGAAGCAGCAGCAGCAGTGAAGGTCTGGGTAGCAGCCTCCAAAGCCTGAATCTTCTCTAGATAGTTAGCCTTGCTGGAGCCGTCGGGAGCATCAGCAATGGCTGCGTCAAGGGCTGTCAGCTCAGCACCGGTGACATTAGCGTTGGCGGCAGCGGTCTTTGCAGCATTGGCAGCAGCCACGGCAGCAGCCCACTGCTCGTCATATATGCTGTAGTCTACGGGACCATAGTACTTCAGGGTGAAGTTGCGGAAGATAGTCCACTTGTCAGTCTCAGTATCCTTGTTATCGATACCTATCTCCACATTGCCAGCCGTTTCGATGAGGAACTTCAAGGCAACCTTACCGTTGCCATTATCGAAATAGGTTTTGGCTTGAGCCATGGTGTTCACGACATCTCTACCTACGCCAGGAATGAGAATCTTGTCATCGCCAGCATAGAAGTATGTCGAGTGATTACCTGCACGGTGGAAACCAGTGACGCCGAACTCCCAAGTTCCAGGAGTCATGGCCAGTATCTGGTAGAACTTGAAGTTCTGCTGGTAGAACTCGCACTCATCATAGCTACATTTACCGAAGCTACCACCATCGGGTGAAGAAGGATACTTGTAACTTGTCCAATAGTTAGTGTTCTGAGCCACGGAAGCATTGTCCACCATAACAGCAGTTACGTCGAGGCCGTCGGTGGAAACCGTTACGTTGGGCAACTCAGCGAGGAAGGCAGCACGGAGAGTTGCAACAGCAGCGTCGATAGCTTCGTTGGTGGTTGCGGCTGCAAGAGCAGCATCAGCGTCAGTTGTGTTTGTAGCAGAAGCATTAGCCTTAGCTGCGCTCTTGATGTTATTGTAGCGAGTATAGTTCGCCTGCAAAGCTTTGGCTGCATCAACGAGTGTAGCAAGCTCGGTAGATGCAGTGGAGATAGCCTCTTCTGTTGTCAGGGCATCCATATCAATACCGTCAGCATAGTTCTTGGCAGCATTGTAAGCAGCGGTGGTGGTAGTGCCTTGGAGAGCAGGAACAGCATCAATCTGAGCCTGAAGAGCTGCCTTCAACTCAGAGAGGTCCAGCCCCTTGTAGAGGAGAACGAAGGAGCGCCAGACCAACCAGTGGTCTCCATTGGCATTGTCGGCGGTCAGACCAATCTCGAGGTTTCCTCCGGCATGGGTGAACTCAAGCTTGTTCACACCATTACCGGCGTTGAACCATGTGTTGGCTTGAGTACGATTGTTCACAGTGCCGCTGCCAACGGTGACTATGCTCGTGGTGTTGGAGCCTGCATTGAGGGTGGCTGTCATGCCATCGCGAGTGAGTGCTACAGCGATAAGGTCGTAGGAACCGGCGGGTAAGTTGCTCAATGTCTGTTTGATGGAGGCACCACTCTTGTTCCAATACTCGGCGCCTACATTACTGCCATCAAAAGTAGGGGTTTGGGAAGCAGTCCAGCCATTTGCG
>CAMOSA010000083.1 GCA_946624335.1 uncultured Prevotellaceae bacterium | reverse complement strand
TCTCCACAAACTTCCCGATGCTCCTGTGCGGTTTCCTCATCACGGGCATCTCGGTCGGCGTCGGCGTGCCAGCCTCGTGGACCTATATCTCCGAGAGCTCTGAGGCCAACAACCGCGGACGCAATATTTGCATCTCACAGATGTCGTGGGGGGTCGGACCTATGATCATCCTGCTGTTCGGCATGCTGTTCGCCCCCGGCGGTTATCTCTACGGGCTCGTGGAATCACTGGCTCATGCCGTCATCGGAGCAGATGCCGCCCAGGCAGCCGTGGAGGTATTCTCCTCCCGCGTTGTCTTCTTCACCCTCTTCGTCGTAGCTTTCATCGCCTGGACGCTGCAACGTCAGCTGGAAGAGAGTAAGGAGTTTAGAAGACCCACCCCCCAGCCCCTCCCTTGCAGGGAGGGGAGTAATTACTCTCAAGGAAAGGGGGCAAATGAGCATCTTGTAAAATCGCCACAGTCAGAAGTGACCACTCCCCTCCCTACCGCTCGGCTCGAAGAAACGCTTGACACTTCAAGAAGGGAGGGACCGGGGGGTGGGTCCGCTTCCATCGTTGACAACATCAAAGCCCTCTTCACCAATAAGACCGCCATCAAGACCGTTACTTTCCTGGCCGTCATCTACCTGACGTGGAACCTCGTGGCCTCGGTCATGGGCTTCTTCCAGCCGCACATCTACGAGACGGCCGGCGGCCTGAGCAACGAGTATGCCAACATGCTCAGTTGCGTGGGATGGCTCGTAGTGGTGGTCGTCACCTTCGGCCTCTCGTTCCTGATCGACCGCCTGCCGCATAAGCTGTTCTACGTCCTGGGTCTCGTGGCCGCTATCGCCACCTGGGCCGTCATCATCCGTGGCGTGACAGGCGTGGGCAGTCTATGGGCCTTCTCCATCCTCTGGGGCATCAACGGCGGCCTCTCGGTGCAAGTCTTCTACGCCCTGTGGGGCAGCGAGCTCTTCCCGGCCAAGTTCCGTGCCGGTGCCCAGGGCCTGATGTTCTTCATCGTCCGCGGCCTCTCCGCCGCCTGGGGACTCGTCTTCACCTACATCTACGGCGAGAACGGCGAAGGCTTCACCCTGGCTGCCTGGTGCATGGTCGCCCTGCTCGTCATCTCCCTCGTGGTCGGTGTGATTGGTTGTCCGGACACACGCGGCAAGTCGCTGGCACAGATCACGAAGGAGCGTTACGGCGAGGACCTCTGAATAACGGCTAAACGACAATACAACCGCCAACAATACAGAAAAGAAAAAGAACAAGTAAACTCTCATCTTAAAACCATAATCTATGCAAAGTATTCTTGACAACAGAGACGCACTGACACGTGTCGTCAACGACGTGGCCGAAGTGGCCGGCTATCTCTGGCAGAAGGGATGGGCCGAGCGCAACGGCGGCAATATCACAGTGAATGTCACCGAACAGGTGGACGACGAGATCAAGGCGCTGCCTGCCATCTCCCCCGTCTATCAGATCGGCACCACCCTGCCCCATCTGAAGGGCTGCTACTTCTATTGCAAAGGCACGCAGATGCGTATGCGCGACCTGGCTCGCTGGCCGATGGACAACGGCTCGGTGATCCGCATCCTGGACGACTGCGCCTCGTACGTCATCATCGCCGACAAGCCCGTGAAGCCCACCAGCGAGCTGCCTTCGCACCTGGCCGTACACGACTATCTGCTGGCCAAGGGCTCACCCTATCGCGCCAGCCTCCACACGCATCCCATCGAGCTCGTGGCGCTGACCCATAACAAGCACTTCATGGAGAAAGACGTAGCGACGAAAATGCTATGGTCGATGATTCCAGAGACGAAAGCGTTCTGTCCGCGTGGACTCGGGATGGTGCCTTACATGCTGCCCTCCAGCGTAGAACTCGCCGATGCCACCATCCAGGCCATCGACGATGACTACGACGTGGTGATGTGGGAGAAGCATGGTGTCTTCGCCGTCGATACCGACATCATGAGCGCATTCGACCAAGTGGATGTGCTAAACAAAGCAGCCCTCATCTATATCGCCGCCAAGAATATGGGCTTCGAGCCCGACGGCATGACGGACGCCCAGATGAAGGAGCTCAGCGACGTCTTCGGACTGCCCAAATAGCAGCATGACAGCCCGCCCGAGAGCGCTCAAACCATAAAAATGCACTCTTTTCCTCGCTTTTTCCCGAAAATCTTTTGGAGATACAGAAAAATACTGTACCTTTGCAGCCGATTTCAAGAATGGAGGCGGGATAGCTCAGCTGGTTAGAGCGCATGATTCATAATCATGAGGTCCTCGGTTCAATCCCGAGTCCCGCTACAGAAGCGGAGAGCATTCAGGTGCTCTCCGCTTTGTTTTTGTGACCTGCAAGCATAACTTTTGTAAAAAAATAAGCTCGCAGCATCGTTGTTTGAGGATTTTTTTGTATTTTTGCCGCTAAATAGGACGAAATCAACCTTATGGACGACAAAGTAGTGATGCAGGATGGTATCACCCACCACCTAAACCGTATGTACCAGGACTGGTTCCTGGACTATGCCTCATACGTGATTCTCGAACGCGCCGTGCCGCATATCGGCGACGGCTTCAAGCCCGTGCAGCGCCGCATCCTCCACTCGATGAAGCGCATGGACGACGGGCGCTACAACAAAGTGGCCAATATCGTCGGCTACACGATGCAGTTCCACCCCCACGGCGATGCCAGCATCAAGGATGCCCTGGTGCAGCTGGGGCAGAAGGAACTGCTCATCGACTGCCAGGGCAACTGGGGTAATATCCTCACGGGCGACGACGCGGCCGCCGGCCGCTACATCGAGGCCCGCCTGTCGAAATTCGCCCTCGACGTCGTCTTTAACCCGAAGACCACCGAATGGAAGCTCAGCTACGACGGGCGCAACAAGGAGCCCATCACGCTGCCCGTGAAGTTTCCGCTGCTGCTGGCACAGGGCGCCGAGGGCATCGCCGTCGGCCTGTCGTCAAAGATACTGCCACACAACCTGAACGAGCTGTGCGAGGCAGCCATCGCCTACCTCCACGACGAACCCTTTCAGCTCTACCCCGACTTCCCCACCGGCGGCAGCATCGACGTCTCGAAGTACAACGACGGGCAGCGCGGAGGCAGCGTACGCGTACGTGCCAAGATCGAGAAGCGCGACAACAAGACCCTGGCCATCACCGAGCTACCCTTCGGCAAGACGACAGGCTCGCCGCAGAAGCCCAGCCAGTTCATCGACAGCATACTCAAGGCCGCCGAGAAAGGCAAGATCAAAGTCCGTAAGGTCGAAGACATGACAGCCGCCGGCGTCGAGATCCTCATCCATCTCATGCCCGGCGCCTCGTCCGACAAGACCATCGACGCCCTCTACGCCTGCACCGACTGTGAAGTCAGCATCTCGCCCAACTGCTGCGTCATCGACGACCGCAAGCCCTGCTTCCTCACCGTCAGCGAGGTGCTGCGGCGCTCCGTCGACAACACCAAGGAGCTGCTGCGCAAGGAGCTGCTCATCCGCCGGGGCGAACTGATGGAAGCCCTACACTTCGCATCGCTCGAGCGCATCTTCATCGAAGAACGCATCTACAAAGGCAAGCCCTTCGAGAACGCCAACTCCACCGACGAACTCTGCAACTACATCGACGAGCGCCTGACGCCCTTCTACCCGCAGTTCGTGCGCGAAGTGACAAAGGACGACATCCTCCGCCTGCTCGAGATCAAGATGCAACGCATCGCCAAGTTCAACAAGGACAAGGCCGACGAAGCCATCGCCCGCATGAAAGACGAGGTGGCCGAGATCGACCGCGACCTGTCCAACATGATCGAGGTGACGGCCAACTGGTTCCGCTTCATCCAGGAGAAATACGGCAAAGACCACCCGCGCCTCACCGAGATACGCAACTTCGACAGCATCGAAGCCTCGAAGGTCGTCGAGGCCAACCAGAAACTCTACATCAACCGCGAGGAAGGCTTCATCGGCACCAGCCTGAAGAAAGACGAGTACGTCTGCAACTGTTCCGACATCGACGACGTCATCCTCTTCTACAAGGACGGCACCTACAAGGTCATACGCATCGGCGAGAAAGTCTTCGTCGGCGAGACCGAGCGCAGCCGTGCCGAGAAACGCAAATGCCAAATCATCCACGTCGCCATCTTCAAGAAAGGCGATACGCGCACCATCTACAACTGCGTCTACCGCGACGGGCGCGACGGCGCCTTCTACATCAAGCGCTTCAACGTCACCAGCATCACCCGCGACCGCGAGTACGACCTCACGCAGGGCAAGCCCGGCAGCCGCGTAGCCTACTTCACCGCCAACCCCAACGGCGAGGCCGAAGTCATCAAGGTCACCCTCAAGCCGAACCCCAAGATCAAGCGCGCCTTCTTCGACAAGGACTTCAGCCTGATCATGATCAAGGGCCGCGCCTCCATGGGCAACCTGCTCACCAAGCTCGACGTGGAGCGCATAGGCCTCAAGAGCCATGGCAGCTCGACGCTCGGCGGCCGCAAGGTATGGTTCGACTGGGACGTCCACCGCCTCAACTACGATGACCATGGCCAGTACCTCGGCGAGTTCCTCAGCGACGACGTCATCCTCGTCGTCCTCGACAACGGCGAGTTCTACACCACCAACTTCGACCTCAACAACCACTACGAGCAGAACATCGTGCGCATCGAGAAGTACGACCCGCAGAAAGTGTGGACCGCCGCCCTCTACGACGCCGAGCAGGGCTACCCCTACCTCAAACGCTTCACCCTCGAGGCCACGCCACGCCACCAGAACTTCCTCGGCGAGCACACCATCTCGCCTGTCGGGCTGCCGCTGCGCGCCGACGTCGGACAGAGCGTCGACGTCGCCGCCACACTCGCAGCAGCCATGAAGGCACAGCAGAGCTGCCTGCTCGTCCTCAGCGACGAGCCCTTCCCCCACTTCCTCGTGCACTACGCCGCCCCCGACGATTTCCGCGACCCGCTCGACATCGACGCCGAACAATTCATCGGACAGAAGAGCTTCAAGGCCAAAGGCAAGCGCATCACGACGCTGGCCATCGCCACCATCGAAATTCTGGAGCCACTGACGGCCACAGACCCCACAGACCCCACAGACCCCCTCTCCGCTCCCCCTTCTGGGGAGGACGGTCACCTGTCAAGACGAGAAGGCCAAATGCAAAACATACCGTCCTCCCCAGAAGGGGGAGCGGAGAGGGGGTCTGTTCCTTCAGGGGGAGCGGAGAGGGGGTCTGTGGGGAGCGGAGTGGGGAGCTCGGCTTCCGTCTCGGGAGCCGCCCCCGGCAGCATCGACCCCCTCACCGGACAGTTTAACCTCTTCGACGAATGACACGCCACGCCCTCGCCCTCGCCCTACTCATGGGCTGCAGCAGCGTCGCCGCCCAGGAACGCACGCCGCAGCTCGCCCTCCCCGCCGCCCCCGCCGCCTCCGTGCAGCAAGGGCGGACCAGCGTCCATGCCACCCTCTTAGGCATCGGGCGCGTCCGCCAGCTCGACACCTACCTCTCGCCCCTCCAGTACCGCGGCCCGCAGCTCCAGCTCATGCACGAGACACTGCGCCGCACCCGCTGGGCCCATGGCAACGTCACCTTCCAGACACTCTGGCACGGCGATCTCGCCTACACCGGCAACGACCCCGACAACGTCCATACCCTCGGCGCCGACATCAACTACGACGCCGCCCTCCACTACCATCTCATAGGCGCCGCCCCGCCGCTCCCCGCCGGCCCCCGCGCCACGCCCCCGGCACCCCGCTTCCGCCTCCTCGCCGGCCCGCAGATAGGCACCACCCTGGGCGTCCTCTACAACACCCGCAACGGCAACAACCCCGCCCAGGCCCTGGCCTCCCTCCGCCTGTCTGCCTCCGTCGCCGCCGTCTGCGACTTCCGCCTGCGACGTCAGCCCCTCAGCGCACGCTACCAGCTCGACCTGCCCCTCGTGGGCCTCATGTTCAGCCCCGCCTACGGCCAGAGCTATTACGAAATCTTCTCGCTGGGCCACACCGACCACAACATCCGCCTGACGCACCCCCTCAACGCCTTCACGAGCCGTCACCTCCTGAGCGTCGACATCCCCCTGCGCCCCTTCACGCTGCGCGCCGCCTACCTCTGCGACATCCGGCAGAGCCACGTCAACGACATACGCCACCACAGCTACACCCACGCCTTCATGCTGGGCTGGGTGCGTCGCCTCGTCATCCTCAAGTGAGGCCTCATCAAGGCCTCAACGCTTTTTTTACCACATTTTTTTGGTCACGTCGCGAAAATCCCGTAACTTCGCGGCCAAAACCGGGGCCCTGTAGTTCAACGGATAGAATAGAGGTTTCCTAAACCTTAGATAGGGGTTCGATTCCCCTCGGGGCTACACAGACACTGACCCTCAAGCATGAAACACCATTTCCTCACCCTGGCAGCAGCAATGATCGCCCTTCCTGCTGCTGCCGCAGCACCCAATGGCACAGGCACTTACTACCAAAACGCTAACGGCAAGAATGGCGCAGCGCTGAAGACGGCACTGTGCGGGATTATTATCTATCAATCCCCGGCCAAAGTGTCATACAACGGCTTGTGGGAAGCCTTCAAGTCCACCGACGTACGGAGTGACGGTAAGATATGGGATATGTATTCCAATATCACCAACTACACACCAGTCACCAGCGGTTCCTCTTATACCAAGGAAGGCGACTGCTACAACCGTGAGCACTCGTTTCCCAAGAGTTGGTTTGGAGGTGACGTTTCGCCCATGTATTCAGACCTGAACCACCTCTACCCGACGGACGGCAAAGTGAACCAAGAGCGTAGTAATCACCCATTCGGTGAAACGAACAATCCTACATATTCATCCGCCAACAGCTTCAGCAAGGTCGGGCCCTGCTCTGTCAGCGGCTATTCGGGAACCGTCTTTGAGCCCAACGATGAGTACAAAGGTGACTTCGCGCGTACCTATTTCTATATGGTGACGTGCTACGAGAATCAGATTGTAGGCTGGTACACGAATAACAACGATCCCGGCGTGAAAGCTACGCTCAACGGCACCACCTACCCTGGTTTCCAACCGTGGCAGCTGAATATGCTGCTGGCATGGGCGGCAGCCGACCCCGTGAGCGACAAGGAAATCGCCCGCAACAACGCCGTCTACCGTCTGCAAGGTAACCGTAACCCCTTCATCGACTATCCAGGCTTGGAGCAGTATGTCTGGGGCTCAAAGAAGGATGTGGCTTTCAGCTATGACAGCTACGTGCAACCTGACGGCAGCGGCACAAGTGGCGGTGAAGAGACGGGCCAAAAGGTTATCACGATAGCCTATAACGACATCCCTGACGGCTATGGAGCCAATGGGACCAGCGGTTCTTTTACAAAAACCGTCAGACAAGCAAACGACTTGACTATTACCTATGCAGGAATAAATACAAAAAGCTCTGCTTCAGCTGCAGATTATGCCTATGGGTATGCAATGTTCGTAAAAGACAACGGATATGTATATAGCTCGACAGTTCCGGAAGGATATTATCCGTCAAAGGTAACTGTTACTTTCAGCAGCTCAACAGGCATATCAGGAAAGGCTGGGATTACCTTTGGAACCACGGTTGTCAATACGAGAAATACAGGCGTCAACGGAGCCGTGAGCCAAAACGGCACTTGTGAATTGACCAATTCTGATGAGACCAAGAAATACTGGAACTTCTCAACAACCGGTGCCAATGTTCAGGTGAGCAACATCAAGGTGACTTATTCGCCCGTATCTCCGGTTCTAAGTAACCCCACGACCTATGATCTCGCCACCCAAACCCCTTACGGTTCACCTTTTACGCTCGTCAACGGCACACACTTCACGACAGATGGCGCAGTAACGCTCAGCAGTGATAACGAGTCCATCGCCTCCGTCAACGGCCTCACTATAACTCCCGTCGCAGTAGGTTCTACTACCATCCGTGCGACCTATAGTGCAGGGGCAAGCTACCGCGATGGAAGTAGCACGTTCACCTTCACTGTGACACAGCCCGAGGCCAAGACATCGGCGAAGCCGGCTGGCACCTCGGCATTACTATTTGGAGAGTCATTTGGAGATAACAGTGGAAGCCAAAGGGATTGGAACAACTCTTACAGCGTGAAGAGCGGTGTCGAGGCTGTGTACAATGGTATCACTGGCTATTCCATAGTAAACGCAAAGCAAGGTAAGAATAATACAGGTTCAACACTATCCGGCCTGAATCAAACTACGCAAGGCACAGATGCCAGCATTATCATCGGACCTCTCCACGTAGCAGACTATTCAAATCTTCAACTGACGTATCAATGGAAAGCAGGTTCAATCAAAGGAACCTATTCCACTTCTGCATATTATGCCATCAATTCTACAGGCAGCTACACCGAGTTGCCCGGTACAGGCACTGGCGCCACCACCTTCGTCGAGCGTTCATATACACTTCCTGCCACAGCTCAGATTGCTACGCTCTATCTGAAGATTGTATGGAATACTTCAAACACCCAAGCAATCATCGACGAGGTTCAACTGACAGGAGCTGCAAACACTGCCCTCACCGCAACCCTCAACGCCTACGGCTACGCCACCTATTGCTCCGAATACCCGCTCAGCTTCACGAATGCTGACGGCTATACTGCTTGGCAGGTGACCAGTGTTGACGGTTCGGCCATTACTTTCAGACAGGTCGTAGGCACTGTCAAGGGCGGTACAGGCCTGCTGTTGATGGGAACGCCGGGCGCTACCGTCACGCTGAACTCTGTGGCCAGCAGCAATGAGCTTGGCAACAACAAGTTGTATGGCACTCTGGCCCCGACATACGTTGGCGCAGACGAGTACTATGGCCTGAGCGGCGACCAATTTGTCAAGGTCAATGCCGGAACGGTGAAGGCAGGCAAGGCGCTACTGCCCGCAAGTGCCGTCGACGGCAATGAGGTGAAAGCGCTGTCATTCGTCTTCGAGGGCGTCGACGGCATCAGCGAGCGCGTAACAGAAACCACGGCCACTGACAAGACCACGATATTCAACCTCGCCGGACAACGTCTCACCCAACCACGCCGAGGAGTAAATATCATCGGCGGCAAGAAAGTCATTATCAGGTAGACACATAAAATAATTTGACTTTATTCATTGCAATCAACTACTCAAATAAAGAGAGCAAATATGAAGAAACAATATCAGATTCCAACGTTAACTGCTGTATTCACGGCACAGTCTCTCTTGCAGTCAGCCTCCCAGCAGAAGCCCAACGTGAGCGTCGATGCAACCAACAGTATCAGCGCTGAGTCCGTAGAGAGCAAAGGCCGCGACGACAACTTTGACGTATGGGATGACGACTGGAGCAAGTGAGGAAGTCCTCACGCAACAGATCGCTTCGTTTTTAAGACGCAAAGAAGCCACTATAACGAGTCCACATTTTATGCTGACTTATCTGTGAATTATTCTTACCCGTGCAACTACATTAAGTTACCCGGGTGACTGCATCAAGTTAGCTGGGCGACTGCGTTAAGTTACCTAGGTGTGTACGCGAATAGGCATAGGGGTTTCGACGAAAAGGCATAGGGGTTTCGACGAAAAGGCTTAGGGGTTTCGACGAATAGGCTTAAGTGTGGGGACGTATGGTCGCTGGAGCGTGAGCGAATAGACGTGCGGGGCTCTTCGACCATAGGCGTTATGGCAAAAAAAAGATTTTTGCAAAAATAAGCTTCACCCTTCACCGAGGCTCTTAATCGAAAGAAAGTCAATACGTTTCGAGGTAAACCTTTATCTCGTGAAGTTTCACCAGGCTTCACCACTCGAATGTGGCTAATGCGTTGATGTCTCTCATGGATGCCGCCTGATTGAGCCACACGGATTGCACCCACAGGTATACCGCCGTGAGGCCCCTCCGTGACTTACTGAAGGGTGAAGCTCGGTGAAGCTTCACGAGATAAAGGTTCACCTCGGAACACATTGACTTTCTTACGATTAAGGGCCCAGGTGAAGGATGAAGCTTATTTTTGCAAATCGCGTAAAAAAGAGCGGACGTGAGCTGCAGGAGATTCGGAATGTGCAAAGCCGTGAGCGCCAGCAACGGAATGAGTCTCGTTCGAAAAAAGCGGCATAAAAACGAAAAAAAAGGGTAAATGCTTGCAGGAATGAATTTTTTGACGTACTTTTGCAGCGCAAAAGAGTTGAAGCGAGGGGCCGCACGGTTCTTCGCTTCAATGTTAAGGGAGGCGCTCGGGCCTCGTCCTGACGACCTCTTTGCGGTGACCGAGGCAGGGAAAGCAACAATGAACTTTTTGAGCAGAAACTAAATATTCTATGATTGACGTTAACAAAGTGAAAGCATTGGTCGAGCAGTGGCTCGACGGCAAAGAGTACTTCCTGACAGACCTGACGGTGACGCCCGACGACTGCATCACCGTCGAGATCGACCAGGCCGACGGCGTATGGATCGAGGACTGCG
>CAMOSA010000082.1 GCA_946624335.1 uncultured Prevotellaceae bacterium | reverse complement strand
GCCAGACGTCGCGGTTGAGGTCGATGATGACGGTGTTGATGCGGCGGAGGGCATCGAGCAGGGCACCGAGGTTGTCGTAGTTGGAGATCTGTGTTGTCCACTGCTCGCGTTCCAGACCGAGACAATCGGCCACGAAGTGATTGGCGAACGAGCGCCAATCGATATGCGGGTAGGCGACGTGATGGGCATTGAAGTTACCTGTGGCACCGCCGAATTTGGCGGTGACGGGGCAGGACTGCAGAATGTTCCGCTGGCGCTCAAGGCGATAGACGAAGACCATCAGTTCCTTGCCGAGGCGTGTCGGCGAGGCCGGCTGGCCGTGTGTCTTGGCGAGCATGGGGACATCGGCCCACTGCTCGGCCTGCTGGCGCAGGGTGGTGATGAGCTGTTCGAGCAGCGGCGTATAGATATCATCGATAGCCTCCTTGATGGAGAGGGGCACGCTGGTGTTGTTGATGTCCTGCGAGGTAAGGCCGAAATGGATGAACTCTTTCGCTGCCTGGAGCGACGAAGCGAGCTGGTCGGCGTGGTCCTGCTTACTGGCCTCGATGATCTTGTCCAGTTGCTCTTTGATGAAGTACTCGACGGCTTTCACGTCGTGATTGGTCACGCTCTCGATCTCCTTGACACGCATGGCATCGTCCTGGGAGAAACGCTCGTAGATGGCGCGTAGCGAGGGGAAGAGGTCGTGGGGAAGGCTGCTCAGCTGGGGAAGGGGTAACTCACACAGCGCGATGAAATACTCGATTTCAACGCGGACGCGGTAGCGGATAAGTGCAAATTCTGAAAAGTAGTTGTCCAGTGCTTGAGTCTTCTGGCGATAGCGCCCGTCAATGGGGGAGATGGCCGTCAGTGGAGTAAGTTCCATAGCAAATTGTTATCAGTCTGTTTAGCGTTGTTTGTAATGCTTGAAGTTTATCCTTGCAAAGAATATAAGTCGTTGCTGTAGTGTCTTTCTCTGCTCTTTCTCACGAAAGGCGGCGCAAAGGTACGGCTTTCTTGCGACATCACCAAAAAATAAGCATGAAAACTTCTCGCGCCGACGATAATCTTTGTCCTCCATCGAGCCTATGAGTGTTGGCTGATGACCCTATGTGTGTTGGCTGATGACCCTATGTGTGTTGGCTGATGACCCTATGTGTGTTGGCCGTTGACCCTATGTGTGTTGGCTGATGACCCTATGTGTGTTGGGCGATGACCCTATGTGTGTTGGACAGGAGGGGTTGATGTGATAGGCCGCGGTCAACGTGTGAGCGAAAACTTCATGTTGAAGCCGAAGTCCTGGGTGATCGTCGGGTACGACGAGGAGGAGAGCAACGGGTCGTTGCGCTGGAAGTCGTAGTAGAGCGACAGCGTCACGTAACGGCTCATGGTGTAGTCGGCCTGGAAGGAGGCTTTGATGGCCCGGTTGCCGCTGGTGGCTTCGGAGAGCGATGTCTGGATATTGCGGGTGATGGCATCCTGGTTGCGGAACGAGAAGTCGAAGCGCAGGTTGAGGTCGTGGGCGAAGTTACTTCGGCTACTGTTGCTGCCGCTGTTACGTGTGTTGGATTTCTGGCCGCTTGTGCCTTTCTCTTGGTCGCTCTCGCTGGTCGAGCCTTTGCCCGTCTTCTTCTTAGCCTTCTGGCTGCTGCTCTTGCTGTTGAAGAGGCTACCGATCTTGAAGTCGTTGATCTTATAGCCCCATCCGATGACCATATCGGCCGAGCTGGCTTCGTTGATCTGGGCAGCGGTCATCGAGAGCGTCAACACGCGGGTCTTGCGGTACTCCAGCTTCAGGGTCATATTGTTCTGCAGCGTGGCGTTGAGCCCGATGAGTGGCGAGAAGGCTTCGTTGATGCTGACGGTTGAAATATCATACATCGACGATGGCGAGAACAGGCCGGTCGTCGTGTTCATGACATAACCCATGTCAGACCCGCCCATATATTCGACCCATGACGAATAGGTGTTATACGCTCCGACGTTGTAGATACTCTTGTAGCCGTGGTTGAGGGTGAGGCTCTTCAGGTGGTCGCGTATCCAGGGTAGGTTGGACAGGCCTTTGTACGAGAGATTCCAGTTGGGGAGCATACGCAACAGCGAGGGGAAAATATCGAGGCTCGCGCCGTGAGCGCTGCCACCGGTGTAAGCCGCCAGGAAGGCCGGTATCATCACGTCGGCGCTATAGGGGTCAACGGTGCCGTTGGCGGGATCGAAGGTTCCGGTCATGCCCGTCGCCGCCGGATATTCGGTGCCCGCATATCGGGCCTCGACACGCTGCTGCATGATGGGCAGATAGTCCTGGAAGTGCCGGAAGGCATCGCTGGAGTAGCCGTTGCTGGCGTTGCCACGGCTCTGGAAGGCTGTGCGCAGGCTGATGGTCGTCATGTTGAAGGTGCCCGTGCGGGTGGTTGGATTACCCACGTACATATATTGTATGCTTTTGGCACTGTTCATCGTGCGGCTGGCGCTGAGGTCTATCTTCAGGTCGGGCAACGGCTCTACGGTGGCTTTCAGCTGGAATTCATCCACCGTGTTGGTCGTAGCCGGTGTGGCCACGCTGTCGCTGTTGAGCAGCCATCCGTTTTCCTGAGCACGGCCGATATAGTCGTCGCCTACGAGGCCGAAGGCAAAGTCGAGGCCCGGCGACATCACACCGCTGAGCTTGCGTTGGCCCAGCATATCACCGACGTTGGGCTTGAAGCCGGGCAGGGCCAGTGCGTAGGTGTTACGATAGCTGATGCTGACATTGCGAAGCATCATCAGGAAACGTGCTCCGGCCTGTGCCCATTGATACCATTTCTCATCCTCGAGCTTGGGCTTGGCGATGACGTTGATGCGGAGCTTCAGTGGAGCCAAGGTGCTGTCCACCGAGAGGTCCGCGGCGAGGGCCTCCTCCTTCTTGTCCGTCTCTTTCTTCCTTTCCTTCCCTTCCTTCTTGGCGTACAGATCTATTTTCTCCTCGTCCATACTAATCTTCTTCTCGTCCGCCTTCTCGTCCTTCTTCTCGTCGGCATCTTTCTTATTATCGTCTTTGCCGCTCTTCTTGCCGTCTTGTCCGTCCTGCTCCTCCTTAGCTTCTTCAGCGGCCTTTCTCGCAGCTTCTTCGACTTCAGCCTGTTTGGCTGCAATCTCTTCGACGGAGGGTACGGCATGAGCGAGCTTTATGCTGTCGAGCATAAGGCTGTCGGGGCTGATGCCCGAGGCTGTGAGGCTGTCGACGATGTCCTTGACCTTGGCGCGTGCCTCCTTCTCCAGGCGCTGATGCTCTTTCTCCCATCGCTTCATCGCTTTCTGCTGCCGCTTCTGCTCCTGCTCAGCGGCTTTGCGTGCTTGTTTTGCTGCCGCCGCCATTTCCTTGGGGGGCAGAATCTTGATGGTGTTGTCATCGACGAGCTTATACCTTATTTTATATGTCTTGCCTTTTTCGTCCTTTGCCGTGACCACGATGCGCTTGCTCTTCTGCCCGTGCTTGAGCTCGATGGCCGAGTCGGGCAATAAGGCCACCTCCCCGGCGAAGCCCTTGACTTGCTTCTTCTGGGTGCTGACGCCCTTGGCGTTGCCCTGAGCTTTCATGGCAGCGGGATCGTTGAGCGCTTTGAGGGCTGTGCTGTCTCCTGCAGCGGCTTGTTTCTGTGCCTCGGCCAGTTTCTTGGCGGCTGCCTCTTCTTCCTTCTTCTTGGTTTCTTTCTCCTTCTTCTTGGCCTGATCTTTCTTGCGGCCTTCGCTCTTGATGGTCGATGTGGAGAAGCGCTTGTTGGCATCCTTGAGGAAGGTGGAGTGGTTGTAGAGCGTCTCCATGTTCAGCTTGCCGTTGAGGTTGACGGAGCGCTGCGTGTTGATGGTGTTGCCGAGAGTGCTGCCATCCTCGAGCTCGGCGCCTCTCTTCCAGCTGTAATTGCTCTGGTAGGTTCCGTCGGCGCTTATCCAGTCGAGCGCGGGAATCTTCTCGAGCGGCACTTTATATGATGCTTGCACGTTTTGCGAGTAGTCGAGGGGCGTTCCGAAGCCGCGGATGCTGTGCATCACGCTGTCCTTCCAGGCAGAGTAACTGTCGGCGTACAGATCCTTGTTGACGGGGGTGTAAGGCTCTTCGATCTCAGCATGCGTGCCGCTCTGGAACGTGAAGTGGAGGGCTTTCGTCAGGTCCCAACGTAGGTTGAACTCGCGGTTCCAGAGGAACGACGGTGTCCAGCGTACAGGGATGGCGTTGGGCGACTCAAGGTTGTCCATATCGCGCTCCTGAATCTCGTAGTAGTTACGTACGATATCGGTGTTGAAGGTCAGGCTTTGCGGAGCAAAGTTCAGGTTCTGTGCTTTCACCAGGTCGAGCCATTTTGACTTCGACTTGATGTTCTTGAACGGCTCCCACGCTTTCCAGTTTGGCGACCAGCTGTAGTTCAGACCGCCTCGCCATGTCTTCTCATGCTCGTAGACGGTGGTCTCGCCGGCGTTGTAGGTGTGTGTGTGGCTGTAGTTGAAGGTGAAGTTGGCCGGGTCGTAGGGCATGGGGTGCTTTCGCGTGGCAATGTTCACCTTGACGCCCGTGAGCGAGAGATTCTTGGTCACCTGCTTCTGGGTCGTGAGGCTGGTGAGGCTGTCTTTCTCGTGCTGCGTCGTCAGCGCTTCCAGCGCATCGGAGAGTTCCATGTCGGTGTCGAGGGGGTTGTACTTGGGCTTCACCGTCTCCTTGGCGTAGCTGTAGTAGAAGGGCACGTTGACCTTGGCCTTCGGGGGCAGCAGTTTGCCGAAGTCCAACTGCGTCGTGATGGTGTAGTCGTAGGTGTCTTCGTTGCTGCGTTCGGACACGCTCTGCTCGATGCCTCCAAAGCCAGCCTTCTCGATGTGTCCTTGCAGGTTCACAGATCCGAGGTCAGAGAGCTGAATGTTCAGCGCAGCCTGTGCGGCCCAGCCGCCTTCGTTGGAGAACTCCTGCAGGCGCAGTTCGTTGGCCCATACCTCGACGCTCTTGAGCGTGCGGCCGTTGTTGCGGATACCGATCATGATGGTCTTCACCTCGCCCAGCGTCGGGTTACCCATCACAGATATACGGTTGCTGGGGCGGTCGTCGTCAAACTGGCTGAACTCCTGATTGTAGCTGGCGGTGCCCAGACTCTTCTCGTGATTGCGGTTCTTCTTCAGGTTGGTGAGCTTGGCCAGGTCGATGTCAATCATATTCTCCTCAGGCCATACGGCACGGCAGTCGCGGGCGTTGTAGGTGTCGTAGTCGGAGCGCTGAGGGGTCAGCACCAGTGGTACTTCGTACTCATAGTAGTTGCTCTTGTAGTCCGATCCGAGTCGCAGGAAGACTGATGTCTCACCGTCGGTCAGGTCTGTTATGTCATTGGCCAGGGCATTAGCGTGCACAAACATCTGCAGGTGTTTGTACTGGCGCATATCGTAGTTGCAGTTCTTGAAGACGGCACGAGCATCGCCCGGCGACAGGTTCTTGGCGATGAGCGAGAGGGCCTGCTCATTGGACTCGACGAGTTGGCTCTGCGAGGGGTCGGTGACGCGGCTGATGCCGGGCGGCAGTACGTAGTTGACGGGCTGCTTGTCGTTGTTCTCCTCGATGTTCACGGCTCCGATCTCCAAAGAACTGCTGACGGAGGGCGCCTGCCCGACGTAGAGGGCCTGCTCGTAGCCGCGCCAGTCGGCCTGCACGAGGTCGAAGGTGGCGAAGCGCAGGATGATGGGCTTCTCGAAGCCCGTCAGATACATACGGATAAAGCGGATGGAGGTGAAGTCGCTGATGCCTCCTACAGCCCTCTCGAACTCCTCCAACGGCACGCGGAACTGGAACCATCGCTCAGGCTCTTTCTCGCCGTTGCGCAGGTTGGCGGTCAGGTGGCGCACGTCAGAGATAAAGTTGCGGCCTACGACGGTGTCCTGTGGATGGATGGAGATATGGTACTGGAAGTACTTCTCGTATTCGTTGAGCGTATAGTCTTGGTTGATGTCCTCGACGTCGGGCGTCGTCTTGTAGGCTGTCTCGTAGCTCTCCGGCGAGTTCTCGGTGTCGGGCGAGTTGCCTTCGGGCATATTGATGCGTTTGTAACGTTCGATGATGCCTACGCGGTTGCGGTCGAAGTCAGTACCGCGGTAGTAGTGGTAGTCGTCGCCGGCGGGGTCGGCCCAGATACTGTCGAATACTTCTGGTGACACTTTACCTTGGATCTGCTGCAGGTACTCGGCGTAGGCGCCGTAGGTGCGTTCTTGCTCTGAGCTGAGTCCGTTGAGTCCGATGTCTTGACGGAGTCGGGCGCCGCTTTCGTTGTTGAAAGCGTAGGTCACGCTGGTTCCGGTAGGTACGCGTCCCCATACAGTCTCGGTAAAGTAATTGGTGTTGTCGTCCAGCGGCAGTCCGCTCTCGTAGAACTTCTTACCGTCTTTAAGCACGTCCTCAGAGACCTCGCCCAAGTCGATGTAGAGCTCGCCGCCGTAGCTGCGGTCGTCGCCGGTGTAGATGAAAGGGTCGAGCATCCAGAACTCCAGATATTCTATGTTCTGAGCCTCAAAGTCGGGGTAGTCGAGTTTACGCATCATGCCGCCCCAGTTCTCCTTCGGGTTCTGCAGACGTCCGCGCTGGTCGAGGTCGGGGTTGAGGTTGTAGGCACCGCGCTCTGTGGGGTAGTAGGCCACGTTCAACACGTTGAGCGATGCTGCCTCGGAGTACGAGTTCTGCTGTTTGTTGGGGTATAGGTCGCGCTCGTAGACCTCGCGGACATAGTGATTGGAGAGCTGTTGCAGGTCGCTCTTGATGTGCGAGGGCGTCAGCGAGCTGCTTCGGCGTGTGAAGATGGGGTCGATATAGTACCACGAGAGGAGTGCTCGTTGGTAGCCGCTTCGGACATCGTTGGTGAGCTTGGAGCCCTCAAAGGGCGTTGGCACGCTGGACATCATCCAGGCTGTCGGCGTAGTGATGCTCATGCGGTTCTTCGTGTTCTCGAAGTCGTCCATGTACGACGCACCGCCTTGCACCTTGCGGTTCTGTCCGGCAATGAGCTGGGCAAAGTCGGCGCTGAAAGCAATTTGTGACGGAACGGTGAAGTTGAGCAGCGGAATGGCGTTGAGGGCATTTGTCAGCCATTGTGCTTCTTTCTTCCAGTCCATGTGCAGGCCCCACAGCGTGTTCTTCAGCGGTTCGCTGCCCATATTGACCTTCGTCGTCAATGGCTGCTCATTGAGGAACTGGAAAGTACCGCCTACGACGAAATTCTTTGAGAACTCATAATCCCAGTTGACACCCAGCATTGTCTTGCGTTGCATACCATAGGTGTCATTGGATTCCACGCTCGCGTTGATTTTTGTGCCGGCATCGATGATACTCTGGTTGAGGATATAAACGGTTCCCATGGAGTAGTCGACGCGGTAGTCGGTGTTCTCTGTCAGGGTCATGCCGCCGGCAGTGACGACGACGCTTCCCGGTGCGATATTCGTGGCTCCGAGGCTGATCTCTGCGCCGTTGGTGCCCTTGTAGCGGCCTGCGAGCTGGAACTTGTTCTGCTCGGCAATCTGCTTGGCGACGGTCTTCGTCGAGTCGTAGAGGGCGTCGAAGCAATACCTGTCGGCCAGCGCGTCGTCGCCGATCCATTGCCGCAGATGATCGCCGAAGGGCTCTGCCACGGGGAAGATAATGCGTCCTTTCTGTATCGTATATCCTTCGACATAGTCAAACTGGCCGTCGGCGTTGGAGCGGTTGTTGGCATCGAGGCGGTCGAGGTTCATGGCGCGCAGCAGCGGAGTGGACTTCAGGCGGGCTTCGGGCAGGTAGGTCTGATAAACTCCGGCTGTGTCGTTCTGGTATTTGATGTCGAGGCGGAACTTCTCCTTCTGTGTCGACGTGGCGCCGAGCGAGTAGATATTCTTCATCATCAGCGGCCAGTTGCCCATGGCAGGTGATCCGCTGGTGCTCTTGAGCGCTTTGACATAGAGGCATTGCGTGTTGTCGGTCAGGTCGCTGGCGAACTCGCCGACCTGGAAGGTCTGGCCGTTGAACGTATATTCGTAGGCCACGGCCAGTACGTCGTCGGGCTCCAGCTCGAAGTTCAGCGAGATATAGCCCAAGGCATAGTTGAGCGTGTACTCCGACGAGGTCAGCAGTCGGGCGCTCTGCAGCTTTTCGTAGTCCAAGCCTCCGCTGAAACCGTCTATGCCGTCGAGCACCGTCGTGGCCGCACTGATGTCGCGGGCTTCGCCGTACTTGTTGATGAGGTCGTCGTAGAGTGTGTTGGCGCGGTTCTGTGGCTGTGGCGTCGACGTGGCGCGCTGCCAGTTGGCGTTGCTGATGTGCGTGGCTTCGCCCAGGTCGGTGAAGGCGATCAGGTTACGGTTGTTCTGCGTCGAAGCGGCCCGTTTGTTGGTGATCCACACCTCTACGCGTTTGAGCGTCACGCCGCTGGCGATGGTGGGCAGCGTCTTCATCCACCGGTCGTAGTTGTCGCGGAAGAAATGGCCGAGCCAGAAGTGGCGGTTCTCCTCATAGTCGACGGCCGACAGCTCATAGTTCGTCGTCTGCGAGCCGCCCTTTGAGCTGACGCTCTTCGAGGCCGACTTCTTCTGGCTGACCACCGTCTGCAGCTTCAGTTTGCCGAACTGCAGGTCGGTGCGCAGACCGAAGAGGCTCGACACGCCGTGGATGAGCGTCGAGTTGGAGGGCATCGACACGTTACCGGCTTCCACCAACTTGACGATCTCGTCCTCCTTGCCGTCGTATTTCAGCTTCATCTGCTGGGCGTCGACTTCGAAGGTGGCCTCCGTGTTGTAGTTGATGTTCATGTTCACCTTGTCGCCCACCTTGCCGGTGACGCTCAGGTTGATCTTCTCGTCGAAGTCGAAGCCGAAGGTCTTGCGGCGGTTTGCGGCCAGCGACGGGTTGTTGATCTTCTTGTGGTTGCCGCCCATCTTGATCTCGGCCGAACCCTGCGTCTTGATCTGCACGCCGCCGGGACCGAAGATCTTCTCGGCCGGTCCGAGGTCAAACTTCATGTCGGTGAAGTCGAACTTGTTCTTCCCCTTACTCTCGTATTCCTCGCGGTTCTTCTGGCGGTAGTAGGCGTTCATCGACTGCTCGAGTGTCCATTGCTGGTACTCGTCGGGCGTCATCAGGATGGGCGTGTTCAGGTAGCCTCCCGTGCCGAGTTTTGTGCCGATGCGGTAGTGCCCGGTGATGGAGTCCAGCTCAGCCTCCTGCTTCAGGTTGTCGGGCAAGCGGATGGCAATGCCCGTCGTGTCAAGATCCTCGTACGTCTCCGGCACGGTCTTCTGAGGGCGGGTGTGGAGGCTGTCGACCTGCGCATAAGTGAAAAGTGAAAAGTGAAAAATGAAAAATAAGATAATGCTGCGTAGGCAGTAAAACCTACGCAGGGCTAACGTTCTAAAGAAGATCTTATTTTTCACTTTTCACTTTTCATTTTTCACTTTTCACTTTCAGAGCATCTTCAGTGCCAGCTTGATGACGCGTTCGACGTTGGCGTCGGGCTCGGCCCTCAGTATGCCTACGACAGCTTTCTGCGACGGCGCCGGTGAGAATCCGAGCATCGTCAGTGCCGCCACGGCCTCGTCCTGCACCTCTTTGTTGAGGGCTGTCATGGGCTGCGAGCTGGGTGATCCGGCCTGAGCGTCGAGGCCCAGGGCGACGATCTTGTCGCGCAGCTCCACGATGATGCGTTGAGCCGTCTTGCCTCCGATGCCCTTGGCCGTCTTCAGCAGACGTTCGTCGCCGCGGCTGATGGCATCGCACAGCTCGGCAGGCGTCGTCGAGCTAAGGATGACGCGAGCGCTCTGTCCGCCCACGCCGCTCACCGACGTCAGCAGCACAAACAGCTCGCGCTCCACCTTCGTGGCGAAGCCCCACAGCACGTAGGCATCTTCGCGGATGCTCTCGTAGACGTAAAGCTTCACGTCGCCGGGCAGACCCTGGATGGCGGAGAATGTGTTCAATGTGATATTTAGCCCATAGCCCACACCGTTGGCGTCCAGCACGGCGAGGGTGGGGGAGAGGTCGGCTATCGACCCGCGGATATATTCTATCATAAGTTTGCGTACATGTGCGACTTTATATATAACGCACGCGCAGCCCCCTTTATTGTGTGGCAGGCAAGATTCTTTTGGCTATTAAAAGAAATAACAGAAGTGATGCGGGCCAAGTCGCCTTACACCAACAAGTATTATAGTTCACGCCAAACATGAACTTTCAGTCTACTTGTTCTCATTGTAAAATATTGGCGATATTTAAGTGGAGAGAACAAGAGCAGAAAGCTCAAGTATCTATAAAGTTTAGAATGGGAACACGCACAATTCTTGGTTTGTTAATTGGTGTTGTTGAATTGTGGTGGGATAATTGCACTTGGCCCAGTTATTCATTGAATCTTGTGCATCATCCATTAGTCTGTTCCCTGCGAGGTGGCGGAAATCGTCGTGTCCTGTTCCAACCTCTTATTCTTTGCTTATCTCATAGGCAGAAATGT
>CAMOSA010000081.1 GCA_946624335.1 uncultured Prevotellaceae bacterium | reverse complement strand
CCCCCGCCGCGTCCCCCGCCCCTTCCTCGTACGCTGCGACTGTGTCGCAGCCAACCGCCCCCCTCGCCATCATGGGCCCCAACGCCAACGACTCCGTCATGATGTGGGGCAACTACAGCGGCTACCCCACCCGCACCATCACCGCCTTAGAAGGCATCCGCCAAAGATTATCAATCGGCAATCCTCAATCCTCAATTCCCTACATCCCCGCCTGCGCACTGACCCGCAACGAGGTCGTCGAGAGCCGCTTCGCCGACATCACCTCGTCACTCGGCGCCAAGGGCCTGACGGCCGCCTTCTGGAACAACACCGAACAGGAGGGCAACCCCGTGGCCACCATCAACATCGGCCAGCCCGTGAAGCTGAGCAACGGCGGCAACACCGTCTTCGCTCCCGGCGTCAACCTCGAGAACTGCTCGGCACGCCTCGACGGCACCTTCATCCCCACCCGCGACGAGACCGTCACGTTCAGCATCAGCGGCGACGACAAGGTGCGCCTCATCGTCAATGGCGACACGCTGGTCGACATCTGGAAAGTGCGCCACCGCATTCAGGGCGAGAAGAAGGAGCTGGCCGTCAAGGCCGGACACCACTACCGCCTCCAGATAGACTACGTCCAGGAGACGGGCTACGGCGCGCTGAACTTCGACATACAGAGCCGCTTGACGCCCACCCGCGAACAGCTGCTGGCACAGCTTGGCGATGCCGAGACGGTCATCTTCGTCGGCGGCATATCGCCCTCACTCGAGGGCGAGGAGATGCGCGTCAGCGAGCCCGGATTCCGTGGCGGCGACCGCACCTCGATTGAGCTGCCCCAGGCCCAGCGCGACATTCTCAGGATGCTCCACGAGACCGGCAAGCGCGTCGTCTTCGTCTGCTGCTCGGGCGGTGCCATGGGCCTCGTCCCCGAGCTCGAGTCGTGCGATGCCATCGTGCAGTGGTGGTACGCCGGCGAGCAGGGCGGACGCGCTCTGGCCGACGTCCTCTTCGGCGACTATAACCCCAGCGGCAAGCTACCCGTCACGTTCTACAAGAATGTCGACGAGCTGCCCGACTTCCTCGACTACACCATGCGCGGCCGCACCTACCGCTACTACAAGGGGCAGCCCACCTTCCCCTTCGGCCACGGCCTGTCTTACACGACGTTCGAGATCGGCAAGCCCGTCTATCGCAACAACGCCGTCCAGGTGAGCGTCAGGAACACCGGCTCACGCGAGGGCACCGAGACCGTGCAGGTCTACCTGCGCCGCACTGCCGACACGGAAGGCCCGCTGAAGACGCTCTGCGCCTACCGCCAGCTGCGGCTCAAGCCCGGCCAGCAGCAGACCCTCACCATTCCCCTGCAGCGCCAGCAGCTCGAGACGTGGGACCCGCAGACGAACACCATGCGCGTCGTCCCCGGCAAGTACGAGATTATGGTTGGCAACAGCAGTGCCGACTCTGCCCTGAAGAAGATTTCCGTTAACATCAAATAACAAGACCATGCTCAAGACTATCATCACATCACTGGCACTTCTGCCCACGATGGCTTTCGCCCAGACCTTCGACTTCGACATGACCAAGCCACAGCCCGCCTATAATGCCGAGACGGGCTACGGCTACGACCTGCTGCCGCCCCCCGTGTCCGCCGGTTCTCTGGCGGGTCTGTCGACGAAACGCTCCAGTGGGAAGACGGCCAACGCCCCGTTCTACTTCTCGGTCAAGGTGCCCGACGGCAACTATCGCGTCAGCGTCACCATCGGCGCGAAGAAGAAGGCCGCTGAGACCACCGTCCGAGCCGAGGGGCGCCGCCTGATGGTTCACAACGCCGCCACGAAGAAGGGCAAGTTCCTGACCTTCGAGTTCGTCGTCAACAAGCGCTCGCCCCAGATTGACGACAAGACGCGCGTCAGGATAAAAGAACGCGAGCGCGACTACCTGACCTGGGACGACAAGCTGACACTTGAGTTCAACGGCGACGCCCCTGCCGTGCAGTCCATCCACATCGAGCGCGACGACCAAGTACCCACCATCTACCTCTGCGGCAACTCAACCGTCGTCGACCAGAACTTCGAGCCCTGGGCGTCGTGGGGACAGATGATTACCCGCTGGTTCGGCCCAGGCGTGGCCGTCAGCAACCACGCCGAGAGCGGACTCACAGCCCGCACGTTCATCGGCGCCGGACGTCTGGACAAGATCCTGACAACGCTCCACAAGGGCGACCTGCTCATAGCCGAGTTCGGCCATAACGACGAGAAGGAGCGCCGCCCCGGCGACGGGGCCTGGTATCACTACGTCTACAACCTGAAGATCTTCGTCGACCAGGTGCGCGCCAAGGGCGCCGACATCGTCTTCTGCACGCCAACGCAGCGCCGCGCCTTCGAGGCCGACAACAAGACCATCAAGAACACCCACGGTGAATTTCCCGCCGCCATGATGAGCGTCGCCGAGCGCGAGAAGGTGCCCGTCATCGACCTCAACCAGATGACGAAGACCCTCTTCGAGACCCTCGGCTACGAGGGCTCCAAGCGCGCGCTCGTCCACTACCCCAAGGAGGCCTACGGCCGTGAGCTGGCTGACAACACCCACTTCAACCCCTACGGCGCCTACGAGGTGGCCAAGTGTGTGGTCATGGGCATGAAGCAGCTCCAGCTGCCCATCGTCAAATACCTCCGCCCCGAGTGGCAGGACTTCGACCCCGCCCACCCCGACGACTGGCAGACCTTCAAATGGTCGCCCTCGCCCATGAAAGAGAACATGAAGCCTGACGGAAACTGACGCGAGCGTTGTTCCAATTGAAAATTGAAAATTGACAATTGACAATTCTGAACTCTGAATTATGAATTCTGAATTATGAACTCTGAATTATGAATTATGAATTAAACCCAATATGCCAATAAAGAATCACCTCCTTCGCGCCTGTTGGCTGTGCTGCGGCGTCGCCTCAGCCCTCACCGCCTCAGCCCTCACCGCCGCAGCCCTCACCGTCTCAGCCCTCACCGCCTCAGCCCAGCAATGGCCCAAGGCCGCCCCCGAAGCCAAGCCCGGCGTACGCTGGTGGTGGCTCGGCTCGGCCGTCGACAAAGAGAACCTGCAGTGGAACCTCCGCCAGTATGCCGACCACGGCATCGGCGCCGTCGAGATAACACCCCTCTACGGCGTACAGGGCAACCAGGCCAACAACATTCCCTACCTCTCCGACCGCTGGATGGAGATGCTGCGCTACACCCAGCAGCAGTGCACCCAGAACGGCATCGAGCTCGACATGGCCACCGGCACCGGCTGGCCCTTCGGCGGACCCTGGGTGCCGTTGGAAGAATCAGCCTGCAAGGCCGTCTTCGTCGACACCACCGTCACCGGCCGCAAGATAGAGCGTCTGGAGCTTCTGGCTCCAGAGAAAGACCGTAAGAACTCGCGCCTGCAGAAGGTCATGGCCTACGGCAGTGGACAGGCCATCGACGTCACCAGCAGCATGACCGACGACGGCCGGCTGACGTGGCGCGCACCCAAAGGCACCCGCAAGGACGCCCAGTGGCGCGTCATCGCCGTCTACGTCCGTTACGGCGTGATGCGCGTCAAACGCGCCGCCCCAGGCGGCGAGGGCCTCGTCGTCGACCACTTCGACCGCCGTGCCGTGGCCAACTACCTGCGCCACATCGAGCAGGCCTTCGAGCGCACAGGCACGCCCTACCCCCACACCTTCTTCAACGACTCGTACGAGGTGGCCGACGCCACCTGGACCCCGACACTCTTCGACGAGTTCCTGAAGCGCCGCGGCTATCGGCTCGAAGACCACCTGCCCGAACTGCTCTCCGGCACGTCAGGTAATCATAATTCTCAATCCTCAATTCTCAATCCTCAAGTTCTCAGCGACTACCGCGAGACGCTCTCCGACCTGCTACTCGAGAACTTCACCGAGCAGTGGACGGCCTGGGCCCACAGCCACGGTGCCATCACCCGCAACCAGGCCCACGGCTCGCCTGCCAACCTCATCGACTGCTACGCCGCCGTCGACATTCCCGAGATTGAGGGCTTCGGACTCTCCGACTTCGGCATACGCGGACTGCGCACCGACCCCGGAAAGACGCGCAAGAACGACTCCGACTACTCCATGTTCAAGTACGCCCCCTCGGCAGCCCATGTCTGCGGAAAGCCCTACACATCGAGCGAGACGTTCACATGGCTCACCGAGCACTTCCGCACATCACTGTCGCAGCTCAAGCCCGACCTCGACCTGATGTTCTGCGCCGGCGTCAACCACATGTTCTTCCACGGCACCTGTTACTCGCCCAAGGACGACCCCTGGCCCGGATGGAAGTTCTACGCCTCTATCGACATGTCGCCCACCAACAGCATCTGGCGCGACGCGCCCTACTTCATGCAGTACGTCGAGCGCTGCCAGTCGTTCCTGCAGTGGGGACAGCCCGACAACGACTTCCTCGTGCTGCTGCCCGTGCGCGACATGTGGCTGAAGCACCCCGAGAAGCTGCTCATGCAGTTCTCTATCCACGCCATGGGCAAGCTCGCCCCCGAGTTCATCCAGACCATCCTCAGCATCGACCGCGCCGGCTTCGACTGCGACTACATCTCCGAGCGCCTGCTCATGGGCGTCACCTGCCGCGACGGCCAGCTCCTCACCAAGGGCGGCACGCGCTATAAGGGTCTGATCATTCCCGGCAGCGGCCGTATGCCCGACGCCGTGAAGCAGCACATCACACAGCTGAAGGCCCAGGGCGCCCACATCTTCTACAACACCGACGCCAAGGCCCTGCGCAGCGCCGCAAGCCCCGAACCGATGAAGACCGAGTGCGGACTGAAGGCCATCCGCCGGCGCAACGCCACGGGCTATCATTACTTCATGGCCAACCTCACGCCCGACGACATCAACGCCGTCGAGCCACTGGCCGTGCCCTTCAAGGCCGCCTACTGGTTCAACCCCCTCAACGGCGACATCACGCCCGCCCAGTTCGATGACTCCGGACTCCACATCGCCCTACGCAGCGGCGAGTCGATGATTCTGCAGACCTACGACGAGGCAACGTCCCTCAGCCCTCAGCTCTCATCGCTCACTTCTCATCACACCGAGCCCATCGCCCTCAACGCCCCCTGGACGCTCACGTTCACCGACGAAGCCCCCACTGTGGCCAAGGGTTTCACCCTTGACAAGCCCCAGCCCTGGCAGACACTCGACGACGACAGCGCCCGCATCACCATGGGCACCGGCGTCTACACCACCCACGTCAAGCTGACCAAGAAGCAGCTCAGCACCGCCAAGGCCTGGACCATCGACCTCGGCGACGTGCGCGAGTCGGCCCGCGTCTACATCAACGGCCAGTTCATCGGCTGCGCCTGGAGCGTACCCTTCGAGCTCGACTGCAAGAACACGCTGAAGGCGGGCGACAACGAGGTACGTATCGAGGTCACCAACCTACCCGCCAACCGCATTGCCGACCTCGACCGCCGCGGCGTGAAATGGCGTAAGATGGAAGAAATCAACGTCGTAGACATCAACTACAAGAAGACCCTCTACGACAAGTGGGAGCCCATGCCCAGCGGCCTCAACTCCGAAGTCCGCCTCGTCCGTCATTTTTAATGCGTAACATCCGTCACCCCTCCCTCCATTTCCCTGAGGGCGGGGTGACGGACGCAACGTAGGTCGCGCAGTGCGGCGACGTCAATTATTCAATCTCCTTCACTTCGTCGGTCGTCAGTCCGGTAGCCTGAGCGATAACCTCCGTCGAAAGGCCCATCGCCTTCATGTTCTTCGCGACAGCATTTCGTTCCTCCGATCGACCTTTCAACTCAGCGCCACGCATGACGTTCAGCGTGTCGCGATAGCGCTTCAGCGCGCCGTCGTACTCCGTGCGTTCCTCCTTCGTCATTGCACCTACCTCGGCAATCTCGGCCAGCCGCTGGAACACCGAGTTCTGGGCGGCCCACGGAAGTCTGTTCAATGTCTCCATATTCTTCAGTACATAAATCCAACGTTCAAAATCATTCTCGCAGTCGTCAGCCTCCTTGACAAAACACGGTAACTGAAGATATATCAACCGCAGTTTGTCACTGAACGACTCGCCGCTACGAAGATCTGTCAGTCCGACATCAATACGGAAAAGAGGTTTCACGCCCTCCATCCAGAAATTCACAAAGGCGACCAGGTAAACCGCTTTCACATCGTAGCCCCAGTCGGTGCCGCGTTCGCCCTGACGGACTATTGCCTCAGAAGCGTAGTAGAGTGTACGCTCCTTGAAGTTAGGATGCTCTCGGTTCTGCATCTCAACGATGATGGTCTCGCCCGTGTCTGTCTCGCACTTAATGTCGTAGATAACCGATCGGTCACCATCGTAGTGGCCTGGATACTCTTTGTCATTAAGTGTGATATCTGTAATATGCCGTTCCCCAACCAGAAGGTTATTCAGGAAATCGAGAAGCAGAGGTTTCGAGAACTCCTGCCCAAAGATGCGCTTAAAGCCTACGTCTGTGAAAGGATTAACAAATTTCCCCATTGCAGTGATTGTTTATTTCTACGCTGCAAAGATAAACAATATTTCCGAACCCGCCAAACTTTTAGCCCTATTTTCTGCCCCCCAGAGTTTAGCGCCTCCAAACCAACCGCATAGCGCCCCCAAACCAACCGTTTAGCGCCTCCAAACCAACCGTTTAGCGCCCCCAAACCACCAACGAAAAACGGCGGCAGTGGTAATGAAGCCACTGCCGCCGGTCTATTAAGCTATTGTCGCTAAGGGTCAGTCTTCCCAGTCGAACTCGCGCGAACGGGCATCGCCGAAATCTTCACTTTCAGAGGCATACCTAACATTGGTATTGTTTGGCCACTTATAGGTGAAGTATCAGAACGGAGTAAAGCAAAAAAGGGAACTGTAGCAACGTTCAAAGCACTTTGCTCAATGCCTTATTATTTTTGTGTTTTTGTTTTTCCAATAGAACAAAAACGAAAAAAATCGGTGCAACATCAGGTTGTCGCACCGATTTTATGCTTATCCACAGAAATCACTGAGAATCCAAAAGGCCACGGTCGTTTTCTATTTCTTCTCCGTCATCATTTGTACTCCACCCTTCGTCATACCATGCTTCATTGGCGTGTTCATTGGATTTGGCTCCCCATGAAGCCTTAAACTTACCACTGACACAGACAAATGAATGAAGGTCTATAGTTACCAATTTGGTTGCTGGAATTACGTACTTTTTCATTATGGTGCTCCTTTCTTACTTTACGAAATACTTTTTTCCATTGACAATATAGATACCAGAAGGTAGTCCTTCTATTGAAGTGCTTTCATTACGCACGACCTGACCATTGATGTTAACAACGACATTCATGTATTCCACCTTCGGTTCTCCGTCCTTACGAGCCACCTCAATGATACCAGTAATATCTTCCTTGTCAATCATTTCTCCTTCGAAGTCTTCGTTAAACTTCATGTCAAAACCTCTTGACGCTGCAACACTTGGGTCTATCTCAGACTCAATGCCATTTACAGCAGATGAACTTGGCAGTATAACAGCAGTATACTGTTTCCAAAGTCCCGTTGTCCGCGCTACATCATCAGGAGCAGTTTCCCTATAGTACTTGGGGTATTTGCCAGGCTTGCGGCCCAAGAAATAGGCATTTTTAGGTATCAGGACAAAGTAGTCCTTCATAGCATCTACCCAATCTTCATGTTGAATATCATATTCTTCTACCGCCTCATTATAGGCTGTCAAAGCATCTTGGTACCTTTGTCTGGCAGTCTCCTCTGTCCAATTGCTCCAGAGGTCATGTTTCACTCGCCAATTATCATAATCTTGAAGGTACTTGTCGTAAGCATTCTTGCGAGTTGTATAGTCTGCAAGAATCGCATCAAAACTATTATATCTCTCAAGTGCGAGTCTGAAAGAATTGCATTTGCCTTTTAACTCGTCAAACTGGTTTTGGGTAATACCGTCTGCTCCAAAATAGACAGCGAAAGCATTCTCGTTGCCAACCCAGACCTTTGTGCCATCGTCGTATCCGGACCCATTTAATGCCATCACCCCATCAAAATACTGAATTAATTCTCCCAATTTAGCATCTGTAAAAGTCTTATTTAGCGACGCTACATATACTTGACCCGTCCTAATAGCGTTATAGAAATTTTGTAAATTAACCGGATAATTCTCTGTATCTTCTACAGGATTAAGTCCTCTTGTTGGAGCCTCCCCTGGATTATCAACAGCCTTAGGCTCCACAGGCTCGTCACCTCGTGTCATATACTCCGATTCCACAGGCTTGACGGCAGTCAGTACCGGTTCTGGATTACTGGTAGCATACGTTTCGCCTTCTGCAGAGTACTCCCTCCAATTACCTTTGAATGTATACGTTTGGCCAGCATAAGCGCTACCATAAGCAACTTGGTTAAAATTATTCTCAGTAGTTGCAATATTAAGATCAACTGTGCGAGCCTGAGCCTCATACAATGCCTCACGCTCTTCAACAGGTATCCACGTGATACCAGAGAAGTGACAGCGCACTTTTGGAGATCCATTTTTAGCGCCCGTATTGGGATGAATCATGTAAGGATGACCAGCCAAAGCCAAGTAACCGTCAATCATAACGACACCATTATCCTTATTGTCTCCCGCAGCAAACGTCTTGGTCTTATAGACCCCACCATTTTGACCCACTTGTACATGTTTGTACTCTACAGAAGTATCCGGCTGTTTGGTTTCGCTGTTAACTTTATAATAGACATTGTAGCTATAGTTACCATCATCTAATCGAACAACATCACCTTCTAAGCCGCCAGCACCATTTCTTTTACGCACGTACTCATTATTGTCAGCATCTTTATACACTGTCTCAGCTACATTATTAAAATGGAGAACAAGCTCTTTTTTCTGAGTTGCCTCGTCGGTGGTAATTTCAACAGCACTGAAGTCTACGATATTGAAGTTCTCTGTAAATGCACCTGCCAACTGCTCGTCCGTGAGGTCGAACGGGAAGCACATCGTGTACCAAACGTCGTCATACTCTTTTTCGTAAACTTCCGTATCAGTATCTGGGTCATATTCCTTCATCAACACAAATTGTGCCCATCCATCTTGAGAATATTTTCCGGAAGTAGAACCCGGATCACTTATATCAGCATTAGGAATATCACCCCGAAGATTCTCAACATCTGCAGACACATTGGCCTGGCTCGGTATTTTATAGTCATCCTTCGAAGTGAAAGAATAATTATTACAAATGTCTGCACGAACTTTACCTCTCAATATTTTGGGGAAATGGAGCGTAGCAATTCGGTTACTATGAGTAAACAGGTAGTCAACAATTTCATCCCAGGTCATATCACCATAACCAGGGTCGGTACCCGGAACAGAGTTATTACCATATTCCTCGTTGATTCCAAAGGTACAGTCGTTATCAGTCCACTTCGTTCCTGCAGTATATATAAACGGAATTTTCGCAGGGTCGGTCGTTGTAAGATACACGTCTTTCAGTGCAGTCAAACTAAATGCAGCCTTACCAATCTGTTTTACATTCTCTGGAATAGTAATACTGCTGAGGGCATGGCAGTCGTAGAAACACCCATTGCCAATATACTCTAATGATACTGGGAGACGAATAGATTCCAATTGCTGGCTGTTTCTAAAACAATCAGCACCTATAGAGGTGATTCCCTCGGGCAGAACGATATGCTTCATTTTTGAATTCTGGCCTTCATTAAAAGCACCATTTCCCAAAACGCATCGAGTGACTCCTGGAACGAAATCGACTTCTTCTATATCATTTGAATTAGCAAAAGCACCGCCACAAATTTCCTCGATACCGTTTCCTATGGTCACCTTCCTTATCTTACAACCAGTCGCACAATCATAGCCAATTTTTTTGATGTTGTTTGGAATTACCAATTCATCTATGACATAATCCGGATCATCAGCATCTGGATATATCAGGTCATAATTTCCGCTGTTTTTCCCGTTTGACCCAAATCCTGATAAACAGAGATCAGGTAATTCCGTAATTTCTGTAGGCAGTGATATTTTAACCGTATTTTGCGCATAATAAGTAAAATAGTAAAATGCATTAGTCGTACACGGGTATATAGGATATATTTCGTCACCTTTGCAGAACGGGTCGTTATTTGCATAATAAGGATGTGTGCCGGAAAAGCTTCCTTTCTCCTCTAAAGTTATAGATTCAAAGCCTGCTCCTGTGAAATCCCAAGAAGCGGGTGTGCCACCAAAGACACAGCCATTATCATACAGGTCTTTATCTCCAAAACTTCCAGACATCGTGATATATTTCAAGTCTGTTAATTCGTTTGTCAAACTAAGGCTTGCTATTGAGGCATTGAATCCGTTAGGGCTGAAAGATTGAATAACAATTTTTCTTGCAGATGAACCAAGGGCATCGGTAGAAACAGCTACCTGCAACTTAGGATTCTTCTGATTCAATCCACTCATCAATGAAGGTGTATTGAAGTTTGAAGGTAAGCGCAGATAAAGGAGGTTACTCATAGCTATAAATGAAATATCGGATGTCTCCGAAATTGTAGCACCTTTTAGGTCCATCGATGTAAAATGGCTCCAT
>CAMOSA010000080.1 GCA_946624335.1 uncultured Prevotellaceae bacterium | reverse complement strand
GTCTCAAACACCAATGCCGCAAGGCGTGCCGGTTCGATCCCGGCTCTGGGTACTTGCGAATAGCGGACTCCCCTGTAAGCAATGGCTTGCAGGGGTATTTTTCTTAACCCACCTCCGACCTTGGCCCGTAGAGGGAGGGGAGAGTGAAAATGAAAAATGAAAGAGTGAATAATAATATCTACTTTGAATGGCAGTATATACGCCGAGAGTTGCAGGGAACCCTTATTATTCACTTTTCACTCTTTCACTTTTCACTCAATTTCTATTCCCCGCAAGAGGGGCTTTTGGCGTCGCCGACCGGGGTGTAGCCTTCGGGGAGGTAGGGGCTGACGTCGTGGCCGAAGTGAGCGAGCTCTCGGACAAGGCTGCTGGAGACGGCGGCCAGAGTGGGATCAGCGACGAGGAGCACGGTGTCGATGCCGCTGAGACGGCGATTGACATCGGCCATCTGCTGCTCGTAGTCGTAATCCTTGACGCTCCGGACGCCGCGAAGGATGGCCGTGGCACCGACATGCCTGGCGCAGTCGACGGTCAGGCCGCTGTAACGCATGACGCTCACACGCGGCTCGTCCTCGTAGAGCGCTTCGAGAGCCGACACGCGCTGGTCGGCGGTCATCCATCCGCCTTTCTGCGCGTTGACGCCCACGGCGATGACGACGTGCCCGAAGAGGTGAAGGGCGCGGCGGACGAGGTCGGCATGGCCGATGGTGAAGGGGTCAAAGCTGCCGGGGAAGAGGACGGCGCCCTCAGCGGCGGGCTTGGTGGTGGGACTTGTCATATCGTTGGTTGAAACGTTGAAAGATTCATAGCAAGACGAAGCGTAGAAAACGCAGAGCGGAAACGCCGAAGGCTCTTCGCAGGACATGCTCTGCGACGTACTTCTTAACTACTCCTCGGACGGGGTGGCGTCGGGCGTAAGGTCCTTGTATTCCCTCACCTCAGCTTCCTCTTCCTCGGGACGGTCTTCTTCGATGACGAGGTTGTCGATGATGAAGTTCTGGCGCTCCATGGTGTTCTTGCCCATATAGTACTCAAGGAGCTCGGCCACTTGGTCGGACTTGTGAAGGGTGACTTGCTCAAGGCGTATGTCGGGGCCAATGAAGGCGCGGAACTCGTCGGGGCTGATCTCGCCGAGACCCTTGAAGCGTGTGATCTCGGGATCGGGGCCAAGTGCCTCAATGTTGTGGAGGCGCTCGTCTTCGCTGTAGCAGTAGCGGGTGATGAAATCGCCCTTGGTGTCGGCCTCGCCGATGGCTTCGAGACGGGCGCGCGGAATTTTCTTGCGACGCTGGCGTACACGGAAGAGGGGTGTCTGGAGAATGTAGACGTGGCCTTTCTTGATGAGTTCGGGGAAGAACTGGAGGAAGAAGGTGATCATGAGCAGGCGGATGTGCATGCCATCGACATCGGCATCGGTTGCCACGATGACTTTGTTGTAGCGCAGGCCGTCGAGGCCGTCCTCGATGTTGAGGGCTGCCTGCAGGAGGTTGAACTCCTCGTTCTCGTAGACGATCTTCTTGGTCAGACCATAGCAGTTGAGGGGCTTGCCACGCAGACTGAAGACGGCCTGCGTGAGCACGTCGCGACTCTTGGTGATAGAACCGCTGGCCGAGTCGCCCTCGGTGATGAAGATGCTGGAGTCTTCCTTCTGGTCGCCCTTGGGGTCGTTGAAGTGTATCTTGCAGTCGCGCAGCTTGCGGTTGTGCAGGTTGGCTTTCTTCGAGCGCTCTCGGGCCAGCTTGGCGACGCCGGCCATGGCCTTGCGCTCGCGTTCGCTGTCGCTGGCTTTCTGCAAGATGGCCTCGGCGACGTCGGGCGTGCGACGCAGGTAGTTGTCGACTTGTTCCTTGACGAAGTCGCCGATGAACTTATCTATGGATATGCCTCCTCCGTTGGGCTCCGTAGAGGTGGAGCCGAGCTTGATCTTAGTCTGGCTCTCGAAGAGGGGTTCCTGAATGTTGATGCTTATGGCAGCGACGATGCCGTTGCGTATGTCGGCGTAGTCGAGGTTCTTGCCGGAGAACTCCTTGATGGTCTCGGCGATGTATTTCTTGAAAGCGCTCTGGTGGGTGCCGCCCTGCGTGGTGTGCTGTCCGTTGACAAAGCTGTGGTATTCCTCGCCATACTGCCCGTTGGTGTGGGTGAAAGCGATCTCGATGTCCTCGCCCTTGAGGTGCACGATGGGGTACAGGGGCTGTGTCGTCATGGTGTCGGTGAGCAGGTCTTCGAGTCCGTTGCGCGAGAGGATGCGGCGGCCGTTGAACATGATGGCGAGGCCGGTGTTGAGATAGGTATAGTTGCGCAGCATGGTCTCGACAAACTCGTTTTGGAAACGATAGTTCTTGAAGAGGGTATTGTCGGGCTCGAAGCAGATGAGTGTGCCGTTCTCGGCATCGCCGGTGGCGACCTCGGCACCGTCGCCGACAGCCAAGGGCTGCTGGGCTCCGCTGCCTGCCGTGCCACAGTCGCTGACGAGCTGTCCCTGCCGGAACTCCACGCGACGTGTCTCACCGTCGCGGAAGCTCTGTGCCACGAAGTGTGCCGAAAGGGCGTTGACGGCTTTCAGGCCGACGCCGTTCAGACCGACGCTCTTCTTGAACGCCTTGCTGTCGTACTTGCCACCGGTGTTGAGCATGGACACGGCTTCGACGAGCTTGCCCAAGGGTATGCCGCGGCCGTAGTCACGGACGCTGACACGCAGGTTGTCCTCGATATCCACCTCGATGCGCTTACCAGCATTCATCTTGAACTCGTCGATGCTGTTGTCGATGACCTCCTTCAGGAGCACATAGATGCCGTCCTCGGCATGTGTGCCGTCGCCCAGCTTGCCGATATACATTCCTGGCCTGACGCGCACATGCTCCATGTCGCTCAGGTGCTTGATGTTAGTCTCATCGTATTCGACGGACTGCTGTATGATCTCTGTCTCTTCGCTTGCCACAGTAGAATTGCTCCTTGCGGGGAATTAAAAAGCCCCCTTACGGGGAATTAAAATCAAAAGAGAAAAAAAATAAAAATGAATTGAAAAGTAAAAATTGCATGTCCTCTTGATCCTCCCTTGCGGGAGGAACAGGTGATGGGGCTTTGCCTGTCCTCTTGTTCTCCCCTCCATCCCCCCCTCCATCACGGGAGGGGGCGGGGGTGGGTCTGCTGGGTCTACAATGCTTTCTGGAAGCAGCGGCGACGCTTGTGGATGACGCAGTCGAGGTGGGCCCACTGCCCCTGGCTCTTCTCATTATTCTCGAGCTGCGGATGGGTCTCGGCCCACACGAACCCTAACTTCTGAGCCACGGGGATGATCTCGGCAAAGAGCAGGGCATTGACGCCTTTGTTCTGATACTCAGGCAGTACACCCACGAGCAACAGGTCAAGCACTGGCGCCGGCTTGAAATAGATAGCCTTGGCCAGATGCCACCAGCCGAAGGGGAACAGTTTGCCGTGGGCTTTCTGCAGGGCATGGGACAGCGAGCCTATGCCGACGCCCATGGCTATGGGCTCGTTTTCCTCGTTCTCCACGATGGCCAGCAGGCGCATGTCAAGAAACTGCAGATACGTATTGGCATACTGCAGGATCTGCCGCTCGTTCATCTCTGAGTATCCGTAGAGATCAGCATACGCCTTGTTGATCACGCCGAAGACCTTCTGCACGTACTGTCCACCCTGTTCGGCAAGAATCTCCTTGTGACTGCGGAAGTGGCGCATATGCAGGTTGTAGCGTTTACGGCTCAGCTCAGCCACGCGGATATATTTGGCCGAGTCGGCCTGAGCTTCCGTCGTTGGCACTGTCACTTTGCGCTCCACCCAGTCGATCTCCTTCTCATAGCCCAGCTGTTCCAAGAGCTTCGGATAGTAGGGATAGTTGTATATCGTACTCATCGTCGAGAGCTGATCGAAGCCGTCGATGAGCATACCCTCGGGATCCATGTCAGTGAAGCCCAACGGCCCGACGATCTTGTTCATCCCACGCTCACGTCCCCACTGCTCTACCGTGTCGAGCAGCGCGCGAGCCACCTCGATATCGTCGATGAAATCGATGTATCCGAATCGCACATTGCGGTTGCCCCATGTCTTATTGGCTTTGTGGTTGATGATGGCAGCCACGCGGCCTACGATCTTCTTGCCGTCATAGGCCAGGAAGAGCTCGGCTTCGCAGAACTCAAAGGCCGCGTTCTTTCGGCGGTCAAACGTGTCGAGCATATCCTCCAAGAAATCAGGCACTGCATACGGGTTACCCTTATACAGGTGATAATTGAAACGAATGAAGGCCCGCAAGTCGCGGCGCCCCTTAACAGAACGAATCGTTATCATGAGCTTTTTGGCTTTTGCATGTACATATTTCGCGGCAAAGATAACATTTTTTTATGGAACGCGTGCGCGGGCTCTCTTTTTTTAGCGAAATATAAGCCATAACGTTAAAAAACCTTACGGAGCTTTATTCATTCATAATGCTTCGTCTATTCATAATTGACAATTCATAATTCATAACGCTTCGTCTATTCATAATTGACAATTGGCTGCGCATCGCATCCCGCGGCAGCCAATTATCAATTATCAATTGTCAATTGTCAATTATTAATTATACCCTTCCACCCAACGGAAAAGGCGATTCCACCGAATATGTCCGTCGAACCACGAGCGGTCTTTGTCCATGGAGAGCCAGATCATGATGGGTTTGCCAACGACATGATCCTCAGGAACGAAGCCCCAGAAGCGCGAGTCGGCAGAACAGTGGCGGTTGTCGCCCATCATCCAGTAGTAGTCCATCTTGAACGTGTAGCTCGTTGCGGCCTCGCCGTTGATGAGTATCGTCCCGTCCGGCTCGATTTCGAGACGATTGCCCTCATAGACACGGATGGGACGTTCGTAGACGGGGAGGTTCTCCAACGTCAGCTCCACCGTCTCACCACGTTTCGGGATCCATACGGGGCCGTAGTTGTCACGCGTCCAGCCGTAGTTGCCGTTCAGCGGGTACAAGTCGCCCGTCATCGCCGTCGTGTCGATCTCTATGCGCTCGACGATGTCGGTCATCGTCAGCAGTGTGTCGCGCACCGCCGCCGTCAGAGGCATCACGCCAGTCTGATGCAGGTCGCGCAGGTCGTCGCTGCTGAGTCGGAGATCATGGGCCACTTGCTCCGGCAGGTCGCGGCGCCCGTCCTTCAGATAGACATGATAGGTGTATTGCACGTTGTCTGGTTCCTTGTTGGGCTGACCGTCGAGATAGATGATGCGGTCACGTATCTCCAGCGTCTGCCCTGGCAGCCCGACACATCGCTTCACATAGTTCTCCCTCCGGTCGACAGGCCTCGACATCACCTCGCCGAACTCACGCGGATTGGCATCCACGTATTGACGTCCCAGGCTATAGTATGCATCGTAGACCTGGCGCCGCTGATAGTCCGAGAGGCTGTCCAAGACGGGCAGCGCCCCGGCCTGCTGACGTACAATCTGCTGACCGTAGCCGTAGCAGAGGGCATAAAAGTCCGCAGCCTGATAGAGGGGGTTAGACACCACCGTGTCGCCCGACGGGTAGTTGAAGACAACGATATCGTTCAGCGCCACAGGCTTGGGCGCCACACGCTTGTACGGCCAACGGATCAACTCGCTGTAGCTCTTCATGCCGTTGGGCAGCGTGTGCTGCACCAGCGGCAGCGACAGCGGCGTCATCGGCGCACGGGGGCCGTAGGACATCTTCGAGACAAACAGGTAGTCGCCCACGAGCAGGCTCTTCTCGAGCGACGACGACGGGATGGTGTAGTTCTGGAAGAAATAGATGTTCACGAAATACACGGCCACCAGCGCGAAGACGATGGCATCGACCCACGACATGATGGTGCGTGTCACTGGATTCTCCAGCTCCTTCCACCATGTCCATGGTATCTTCTTCGTGATATATGCATCGAAGATCAGAGGCAGCAGCACGAGTGCCCACAAGGCATCGGCCCACACCACGAACCACACAAACAGGCCTGCGACGACCAGCATCCTGGCCCAGTTCTTCCAGGTTATCTCTTTCTTTTCACTTTTTTCCATTGCCTTTCATCTATCTGACTGGCACGTAACGATACGCCGCCAGCGGAGCAAAAAACTTATTGTGTTGAATGACTTATTTCTCTATGTCAGCTTCCCAGACGGCCATCATCTGGTCCATGCCCAGGAGACCCGTGTGGGTGGCGGTGAACTCCGCCGCCAGCACGGCACCGAGGGCAAAGCCCTTACGCGAATGGGCATCATGAGTGATAGTGATGCTGTCGGCTTCGCTGTCCCACGTGATAGAGTGAATGCCTGGCACCTCGCCAGAGCGAACGCAGTCGATGGCCACCTCGTCAGCCGCCGGTGTATGTTCGACGGTCTGTGTGCCATCGGGTGCCGTCATCGTGCCCGTGGTCCACTTTGACTTACGCGTCGACTCACCGATGAGCTGCTCTGCCAGCGTGATGGCCGTGCCGCTGGGGTGATCCAACTTGTGCACATGGTGAACCTCCCTCATGCGTGCATCATATTCGGGGAAACCGTTCATGAGGCGCGCCAAGAACTTGTTGAGAGCGCCGAAGAGCGCTACGCCGACCGAGAAATTTGAGGCCCAGAACAACGTCTTACCCTCTTCCGTGCAGCAGCGACGCATCTCGGCCTCATGCCCGGCATACCAGCCCGTACTGCCCGAGACGACCTTGACGCCGGCTGCAAACGCACGCCTGACATTATCGTAAGCGGCGGTCGGAGCCGTGAACTCAATAGCCACGTCAGCACCGCGAAAAGCCTCGCTCTCGAAGGCGTCCTGATTATCCACATCGATGCGACAGACCACCTCGTGCCCCCTGCTGAGGGCCACTTGCTCGATCATACGCCCCATCTTACCATAACCTATCAATGCTATCTTCATAACCGAATGGTATTTTGTAAATTCGGCGCAAAGGTATATATTATTTCTCAAACGACGCTACAAAACAACATATTTTTGGTTTTTAGCTCATCCTTTCACACATGAAGAAGAGCGAAGAGGCCTCTACAGATACATCATCAACGGGATTTAGGCTCACGACGAATAGACCTGACACCCAAAAACACATAAGTTTTCATGTATTTAGCGAAACTTTTGCCGTAAAGTTTTGTTATACCGTAAATAATGATTACTTTTGCGCGCAAATTAAGGAAATACATCTTAAACAGACCCCTATTATGGAAAAAATTCAAGAACTTACAGAGAAGATTCGTCGCGAAGGTGTGGAAAAAGGACAGGCCGAGGCTGCCCAGATCATCGAGCAGGCTAAGCAGCAGGCTGCCAAAATCGTTGCCGACGCGAAAGCCCAGGCCGAAGCGATAGCTGCCAAGGCCAAGAAAGATGCCGACGAACTGGATCAGCACACGAAAAGCGAGCTGAAGCTTTATATGGGTCAAGCCATCAACGCCCTCAAGAGCGAGATCACAAACGTCGTCACGGACAAAGTCGTCTCACAGAGCGTGAAGAAACTCACCGACGACAAGGACTTCCTCGGACAGTTCACACTGGCGATGGCTACGGAATGGGCCAAGCAAGGAGATATCGTCATCAGCACAGAGAAGGCCGAGGAGCTCAAGACCTACTTCGCACGAGAAGCAAAGGCGCTGCTCGACAAAGGCGTGAAGATCGAGAAGGTAAACGGGCAGCAGTGCCTGTTCACCATACAACCGGCCGACGGCAGCTACCGTGTGGACTTCGGCAAGGACGAGCTCGTAGGCTACTTCAAGAACTTCCTACGCCCGCAACTCATTGACATGCTGTTTTAGTCTAAGGATTTAAGGATTTTATATTGCAGGATTGAGCTAACGGGCGCGCTACAGGGAACGCCCTTTGCCAAGAAAGCAAAATCATTAAATCAGGAATCATTAAATCATTAAATCCAAGATATGGCAAACTACTATTGTCTAATAGCAGGGCTCCCCGATGTTTCGCTGGCCGATGCCAAGCCCAAGCGCTCCATCCTTCAGCTCAAAGAAGAGCTGGAGGAGGTCATCGATCCCGCGGACAAGAAGCTGTTGTACTACTACTTCCTACGCTTCGACTGCGAGAATCTGGCGCGCCTGCTAGCCAACCCTGATGCTGAGATCGACCCGCGAGGCAACCTCGTCAGAGAACAGTACGAGGACCTCATGCGTAGCGCCCGGGAGCTGAACTTCAACGTTCACCGCTACCCCGCCTTCATGTCCATCTTCGCACGAGAATATGCCTACAACAGCGGCAAGGACGGATGGTTCGGACGCGATGCCATCATGCTGGCCTACTATCAATACGCGCGTAGCGTACCTAATAAAATGATGTCGCGGTGGTATCAGCTGAATCTTGACATACAGAATATCCTCACCGCACTCATCGCCCGCAAGCAAGGATGGCAGATCTCCAACTATGTGCAGGGCGGCGGCGAAGTGGTAGAGACAATCCTTGAGCACGCCAACGCCCACGACTTCGACCTCAGCTCCGAATTCGACTACGTCAAGGACCTGATGCGATGTGCCGACACAGAGGACCCCGTTGAGAAGGAGCGACAGATCGATGCCCTCCGATGGAACTGGCTGGAGGAGCAGACGTTTCTCGAGCCCTTCGACATCAACGCCCTCTTCAGCTATATCGCCCGCACCGAGATGCTGGAGCGCTGGGCATTGCTCGACGTGGAGCAGGGACGACAGCGCTTCACTGAGATCATCGAGAACCTGCGCAGAGAGGCTAAAGTGCCCGAAGAATTTGTAAGGAAATAACAGCCAACCCCATGCCCCTCTTTGGGAAGGGGGAAGTTTGTGGGGTGGACAACCAAAGAGACAATATATTAAATAATAAATAATGACCCGATAAATCCTAACAATGCGCCAGCCTCCCCTCCCCGATGGAAGGGGTTGGGAGTGGGTCTGTTGGATCCGGGGTTTGATTAATTATGACAAAAGGAACAGTTAGCGGCGTTATCGCCAACATGGTAACGCTTCGCGTGGACGGACCGGTGAGGCAGGGCGAAATCTGCTACATCATGACGGGTGGCGACCGCCTCATGAGCGAGGTCATCAAGGTCATCGGACAGGACGTCTACGTGCAGGTATTCGAGAGCACCCGCGGCCTGAAAGTAGGTGCCACGGCCGAATTCACAGGCCACATGCTCGAAGTGCAGCTCGCACCAGGCATGCTCAGTAAGAACTTCGACGGTCTGCAGAACGACCTCGACAAGATGGAGGGCGTATTCCTCAAGCGCGGACAGTACACCGACCCGCTCGACCGCGAACGCCTCTGGGACTTCGAGCCCATCGTGAAGGCTGGCGACAAAGTCATCGCCAGCGACTGGCTCGGCAAGGTCGAGGAGAACCACCAGCCGCTGAAAATCATGGCACCCTTCCAGATGAAGGGCACGGCTACGGTCAAGAGCATCGCCAAGGCTGGCAAGTACAAGGTCGACGACACCATCGCCACGCTGACCCTCGAGGACGGCACCGACCTCGACGTCAACATGATCCAGCACTGGCCCGTGAAGTTCGCCATGACCAACTACCGTGAGAAGCCCCGTCCCTTCAAGCTCCTTGAGACCAGCGTGCGCACCATCGACACCTTCAACCCCATCGTCGAGGGCGGTACGGGCTTCATCCCCGGTCCCTTCGGTACGGGTAAGACGGTGCTGCAGCACGCCATCTCCAAGCAGGCCGAGGCCGACATCGTGATCATCGCCGCCTGCGGTGAGCGCGCAAACGAGGTCGTGGAAATCTTCACCGAGTTCCCCGAACTCGACGACCCCCACACCGGCCGCAAGCTGATGGAGCGCACCATCATCATCGCCAATACCTCTAACATGCCTGTGGCAGCCCGTGAGGCTTCTGTCTACACGGCTATGACCATGGCCGAGTACTACCGCTCGATGGGTCTGCGTGTCCTGCTCATGGCCGACTCCACCTCTCGTTGGGCACAGGCTCTGCGCGAGATGTCCAACCGTATGGAAGAGCTGCCTGGTCCCGATGCCTTCCCGATGGACCTCTCCGCTTTGATTTCCAACTTCTACGGTCGTGCCGGCTACGTCTATCTGAACAATGGCCAGACAGGCTCCATCACCTTCCTCGGAACGGTGTCGCCTGCCGGCGGTAACCTGAAGGAGCCCGTCACCGAGAGCACCAAGAAGGTGGCTCGCTGCTTCTACGGACTGGAGCAGGAGCGCGCCGACAAGAAGCGCTATCCCGCCGTCAACCCCATCGACTCCTACTCCAAGTACCTCGAATATCCCGAGTTCGCTGCCTACATCAAAGAGCACATCAACGAAGAGTGGATCCCGAAGGTTTTGGCCCTGAAGACCCGCATGCAGCGCGGTAAGGAAATTGCCGAGCAGATCAACATCCTCGGTGATGACGGCGTGCCCGTAGACTACCACGTAACGTTCTGGAAGTCTGAGGTCATCGACTACGTCATACTCCAGCAGGACGCCTTCGACGAGGTCGATGCCGTGACACCGCTCGAGCGCCAGGAAGAGATTCTCAACATGGTCACCACCATCTGCGAACGCGACTTCCAGTTCGACACCTTCCTCGAAGCCACCGACTTCTTCCGCAAGCTCATCAACCTGTGCAAGCAGTGGAACTACTCGGTCTATAAGAGCGAACAGTACTACGACTTCAAACGTCAGATTGAGGAATTCATTAAATAA
>CAMOSA010000079.1 GCA_946624335.1 uncultured Prevotellaceae bacterium | reverse complement strand
CATCATCGTCCTCGCCGACGAGATCTACGAGCACATCAACTATGTCGGCCGCCACGAGAGCATCGCGCAGTTCGAGGAAATTCGTGACCGCGTTGTCATCATCAACGGCGTCAGCAAAGCTTATGCCATGACGGGTTGGCGCATCGGCTTCATCGCTGCCCCCGAGTGGATCGTCAAGGGGTGCAACAAGCTACAGGGACAGTACACCAGCGGCCCGTGCTCCGTGAGCCAGAAGGCTGCCGAAGCTGCCTACACAGGTTCGCAGCAGTGCGTCGAGGATATGCGCAAGGCTTTTGAGCGTCGCAAGGAGCTCATCGTACGTTTGGCCAAGGACATCCCCGGCCTCGAGGTGAACAACCCGCAAGGCGCCTTCTACCTCTTCCCCAAGTGCAGCAGCTATTTCGGCAAGACCGATGGCGACCGTGTCATCCGCAGCAGCACCGATTTCGCCATGTACCTTCTGGAAGTCGGTCACGTGGCCACCGTCGGTGGCGATGCCTTCGGCTCCCCCGAGTGCTTCCGCATGAGTTATGCCACCAGCGACGAGAACATCATCGAGGCCATGCGCCGCATCAAGGAGACATTAGCAAAACTGAGATAACACGATATGAAACAGATTAAGACAGCCCTCATCTCCGTCTTCCACAAGGACGGACTCGACGAACTCCTCAAGAAACTCAACGCCGAAGGCGTGCGATTCCTCTCGACAGGCGGCACGCAGACATTCATCGAGAGCCTCGGCTATCCTTGTCAGAAGGTAGAGGACGTGACGACCTACCCGAGCATCCTCGGCGGACGTGTCAAGACGCTTCACCCCAAGATCTTCGGCGGCATCCTCGGACGTCGTGAGCTCGAAGGCGACCGTCAGCAGATGACGCAATATGAGATCCCGGAGATCGACCTCGTCATCGTCGACCTCTATCCCTTCGAGCAGACTGTAGCCAGTGGCGCTTCGGACGCCGACATCATCGAGAAGATAGACATCGGCGGCATCAGCCTCATACGTGCCGGAGCCAAGAACTTCAACGACGTCGTCATCATACCCTCGAAGGAGCAGTACCAGCCCTTGCTCGACATCCTCAACGCCCAGGGCGCTGCCACGACACTCGAGCAGCGACGCCAGTTTGCCACCGAGGCCTTTGGCGTCAGCAGCCACTATGACACAGCCATTCATGCCTGGTTCAGCACCTCTCATTAAACTTTAACCCTTCAACTCTTAACTCAATTCAATGGGATTCTTCTCTTTCACAAAAGAAATAGCGATGGACCTCGGAACGGCCAACACTATCATCATCAGTGGTGACAAGATTGTCGTCGACGAGCCATCCGTCGTAGCCCTCGACCGCCACAGCGAGAAGATGATCGCCGTGGGCGAAAAGGCCAAGCTGATGCACGAGAAGGTGCATGCTGGCATCAAGACGATCCGTCCGCTGCGCGATGGCGTTATTGCCGACTTCAATGCCTGCGAGCAGATGATTCGCGGCCTCATCAAGATGGTTCACACGGGCAGCCGTCTGTTCACGCCCTCACTGCGTATGGTCATCGGCGTGCCGTCAGGTTCCACCGAAGTCGAACTGCGCGCCGTGCGCGACTCCGCCGAGCACGCTGGTGGACGCGAAGTGTACCTGATTTACGAGCCTATGGCTGCCGCTATAGGTATCGGGCTCGACGTCCTCGCCTCCGAGGGTAACATGATTGTCGACATAGGCGGCGGCAGCACCGAGATTGCCGTCATCAACCTCGGCGGTATCGTCGCTGACCAAAGCCTCCGCATCGCAGGCGACGAGCTGACACGCGATATCCAGGACTACATGAGCCGTCAGCACAACGTCAAGGTCAGCGAGCGTATGGCAGAGCGTATCAAGATTAATGTAGGCTCAGCCCTCACCGACCTCGGCGAGCAGGCACCGGAGGACTATGTCGTCCACGGACCGAACCGCATCACGGCGCTGCCCATGGAGGTGCCTGTGTGCTATCAGGAAATTGCCCACTGCCTCGAGAAGACTATCGCCAAGATCGAGACTGCTGTGCTCGCAGCTCTCGAGGAAACACCGCCTGAGCTCTATGCCGACATCGTCAAGAATGGTATCTACCTCACTGGCGGCGGAGCCCTGTTGCGCGGTTTGGACAAGCGACTCACCGACAAGATCAATATACCTTTCCATATTGCAGAAGACCCCCTGCATAGCGTGGCTAAGGGCACGGGCGTGGCTTTGAAGAACATCCACAACTTCTCGTTCCTGATGTAGTATCAATGCGCGCTCTGCTGGATTTTCTGGCCAGGTATCACCACTGGTTCTTGTTCGTTATGCTGGAAGGGATAAGCCTCGTGCTGCTCTTCCAGTTCAATCATTTCCACAACAGTGTGTGGCTCACTACGGCCAACACTGTCGTGGGACGGCTCAACGAATGGGAACAGCAGGCGCTACGCTACATCACCCTCGGCGATGTCAACAAAGCCCTCGTCCAGCGCAATATGCTGCTTGAGCAGAACAATTTGGTGCTGGCCGAAGAAGTAGCCATGCTGACGCACGATAGCACTCGCGCTGAGCAGCTACAGGCCGATCGCCTCAGCGGCATCCGCCTCATCCCGGCACGGGTCGTTACCAACAGCGTGATGCGTCGCGACAATCTTTTGACTATTAATGTCGGTGAGGACGATGGCGTGCGACCTGAGATGGGTGTCGTCAGTGGCACGGGTGTTGTGGGCATTGTCTATATGACCGCGCCCCACTACGCCATTGTCATGCCGCTCCTGAACAGCCATTCTAACATCAGCTGTCGCCTGCGTGGCTCCGAGTACTTTGGCAGCCTCAAGTGGGAAGGTCACAACCCCCTCTTCGCCACCCTTGACGATATCCCGCGTCATGCACGCTTCAAGCTTGGTGATGCCGTGGAGACCAGCGGTTTCAGTGCCGTCTTCCCCCCGGGCCTTTTCATGGGAAAGGTTGACAAGATAGAGAACAGTGATGACGGTCTCAGCTATAAGCTGCGCGTTAACCTGAGCATCGACTTTGCTCGCCTGCAAGACGTCTGCGTCGTAGCCCAGGAGTTCCAGACCGAAATCCACGAGCTTGAGCAGCGTGCCGACTCGACGATGACTCGATGACAGCCCTGCCACGTTGACAATAGCTCATCGACAAAGCCTTATTTGGAGTTTTCATAGGCGATAAAAAACGAAGCGAGATGATCACACAATTCCTTCAACGACTGTTATGGTTAGTGGTGCTCGTAGCCGCACAGATGATGGTATTCAATTATATCCACATCATGGGCTATGCAACACCCCTTCCCTTCGTCTATCTGGTGTTGCTCTTCCCTGCCGGCACTTCGCGGTGGAGCATCCTCTTGTGGGCGTTCGTGTGTGGTCTGCTGTGTGACATCGCTTCGCTGACGCTTGGCATCGGTGCAGCCTCGCTGACGCTCGTCGCTTTCGTGCAGCCGGTGCTGCTCAAGCTGATGCTGCCGAAGGATGCTCCCGAGAATATGCAGCCAGCATACTCCACGATGGGCTTCTGGTCGTACTTTAACTATGCCGCTATCCTCACGGCCCTCTTCATCCTGTGCTACTTCGCCCTTCAATCCTTCAGCTTTAACCACATCAGTGACCTCGGCATCGCTTGTGGCAGCAGTTGGCTGCTGACATTTGCGCTATGCCTCGTCTTCGAAAGCCTGAGGGGGCACAAGAATTCCGAACCCTCATAACTCCGCACCGCCATGGCCAACAATACGTTGTCGAACCGCAAATACATCCTGGGGTTCTCGGCGGTGCTCATCATCGTCGTCTATATCGTCAGGCTCTTTACGCTACAGCTGATGTCCGACGACTATAAGCAGCGAGCCGACTCTAACGCGCTGATGCGCCGCATCCAGTTTCCTGCCCGCGGCGCCATCACCGACCGCAACGGCAAGCTCCTCGTCTACAATCAGCCGGCCTACGACATCATGGTGATCATGCAAGAGCAGGTCGGTATCGATACCCTCGACCTCTGCGAGAGCCTCGGCATAGACATCGAATGGTACCGTCGCCGTATGTTGGAAATCAAAGACCGACGGCGCAATCCGGGCTACTCGCCCTACACGCAGCAACTCTTCATGAGTCAACTCTCGATCGGTGAGTTCAGCGTGTTTCAGGAAAAGCTCTTTCACTATCCCGGCTTCTATATCCAGAAGCGCAGTATTCGCCAGTACACTTATCCCTACGCCGCCCATATCCTTGGCGACGTCGGCGAGGTCAACCCCTCGGACATCGAGGCCGACGACTACTATCGCTCCGGCGACTATATCGGCAAGCAGGGCGTCGAGCGCAGCTACGAGCGTCAGTTGCGCGGCATCAAAGGCTCTGAGATCCTACTGCGCGACGTCCACGGCCGCATAAAGGGCCGCTACCAGAACGGCAAGTATGATGTAAAGCCCATTCCCGGCAAGAACCTCACACTGAGCATTGACTTGGAACTGCAGAAGCTCGGAGAGCGGTTGATGCAGGGCAAACTCGGCAGCATCGTTGCCATCGAGCCATCGACAGGCGAAATACTCTGTATGGTCTCGTCGCCGACGTTCGATCCGCGCACCTTGGTCGGACGCCAGCGAGGCAAGCGCCATAAGGAGTTGGCCAACGACCCGAGAAAGCCTCTGCTGAACCGTTCCATCCAAGGCACATATCCACCCGGCTCCACGTTCAAGACCTCGCAGGCACTGACGTTCCTCGAGGAGGGCATCATCACGCCCCAGACCGCCTACCCCTGTTCCCACGGCTTTCACTACGGCCGCCTCAAGGTGGGCTGTCACGGCCATCCTTCCCCTCTGCCCCTCGTTCCTGCCATCGGCACTTCGTGCAACGGTTACTTCTGTTGGGGCCTCTTTCATATGTTCAATAACCGCACCAAATACCACTCGACGCAGGAGGCCATGACCACGTGGAAGGACTATATGGTCAGCATGGGCTTCGGCTATAAGCTCGGCATCGACCTGCCCTATGAGTCACGTGGCATGATTCCCAACGCCGAGTATTACGATAAGAATTACAAGAACTCATGGAGCGGCCTCACCGTCATCTCAATCGCTATCGGACAGGGCGAGGTCACGTTGACCCCACTGCAGATTGCCAACCTCGGTGCCACCATTGCCAACCGCGGGTGGTTCATCACCCCACACATCGTCAAGGAGGTGCAGGACGACACCCTCGCCTCGACCTATCTCAAGCGTCGCTATACGAAAGTCTCGCGTGTGCACTATGAGACCGTCTGCGAGGGTATGGAGCGAGCTGTCAGGGGCGGCACCTGCCGTAGTGCCTACACCCCTCAGTACGTTACTTGTGGCAAGACAGGTACGGCCCAGAACCGAGGCCACGACCACTCGGTGTTCATGGGCTTTGCGCCTCGTGAGAACCCCAAGATAGCAATAGCCGTCTACGTCGAGAACGGCGGATGGGGGGCCACCTATGGTGTGCCCATCGGTGCCCTGATGATGGAACAGTACATCAACGGCCATCTCTCAGAAGCCAGTGAGCATCGTGCCGAGACCTATGCCAATCGTCATGTTGACTACAGCGGATATTTAAAGAAGTAAGATCCACCCGATCATGGAAAAGCAGAAAAGCATTTTCGCCAGTGTCGACTGGCTCACTATCGCCATCTACATCTTCTTGCTGGCTCTCGGCTGGATGAGCATTTGTGGTGCCTGCTACGAGTATGGCCAGCCCACCGACTTCCTTTCGTTGGCGTCTTTCGACACCCGGACGGGTATGCAGCTTGTGTGGATCTGTTCCTCCGTCATCCTCGGCCTTATCGTCATGCTGCTCGACGACCGTCTCTTCGACACCTTCGCCTACCTGATCTACGGGCTGCTTATCGTCCTGCTCTTCATCACGCCCTTCTTGGCTCACGACATCAAGGGGTCTATGTCGTGGATTAAGATAGGCTCCTTCAGCTTCCAGAGTGCTGAGTTCGCCAAGTTCGCCACGGCGCTTGCCTTGGCTAAGTTTATGAGCAGCTACGGCTTCAAGCTCGAGGGCTCATGGAAGAACATGGCCGTGTGCATCGCGCTGATGCTTTTGCCTATGGTGCTCATCGTTCTGCAGAAAGAAACGGGGTCGGCACTCGTCTACTTCAGTCTCTTTCTCATGCTCTATCGCGAGGGGATGCCCGGCAGCATCCTCTTCACGGGTATTGCAGCTGTAGCTTACGTCGTCATCGGTCTCCGCTTTGCCGATGAGATGGTCTTCGACGGCACCACCAGCCTTGGCTTGTTGCTTGTCATGGTCATGATCGTTGTCTTTGTCGTCGGGCTCATATTCGCCTATGCACGACCTTCTGCATTGCAGGCCGCTGCCGTGGGCGAGGCCCGTAATGCTTCACAGACTTATCGCCGTGCTATGCTCGAGACCATCGCCCTCGGTCTTGGCACGATGTTTGTCTTCTGGCTCATCGCACGCTATCTCCGCCCCTTCAATATAGGTCCGGTCTACGTCGCTGTGTGTGCGTTGATCATTCTTCGCCTGACGTGGATAGCTTTCACCTCGCGCATCTACCGTTACGGTTTGATAGCCCTCTTTGCAGCAGGTTCGGTAGTCGTCTTCTACTCTTCCAACTATATTCTTGATCATCTGCAGGATCACCAGCGAGCCCGTGTGCAGGAACTTCTGGGTCTTCGTGAGGATCCCAATGGTGTCGGCTATAACGTCATCCAGGCTAAGATAGCTATCGGCTCCGGCGGTCTCGAAGGCAAAGGCTTTCTCAAGGGCACGCAGACCAAGCTTCGCTACGTTCCTGAGCAGGAGACAGACTTCATCTTCTGCACGATGGGTGAGGAACAGGGCTTCATAGGGTCTGCTGCCGTGCTGCTGCTGTTCTTGGCCCTTCTCTTACGGCTCATTTATCTCTCCGAGCGCCAGCCTTATGCCTTCGGGCGTGTTTACGGCTACTGTGTCTTCTCCATCTTCCTCTTCCACGTGCTTATTAATATAGGTATGGTGCTTGGCCTGATGCCCGTCATCGGTATCCCTTTGCCCTTCTTCAGCTATGGCGGTTCATCGTTGTGGGGCTTTACGCTACTGCTCTTTATTTTCCTTCGCATCGATGCCGGGCGCGTGCGCTATCAGCGGTAATGCCCATGTCAGGTGCCATGGCACAGATGCGTGATGACCATACAGACAGAAGGACCAAGCCGCTATGGCTTGGTCCTTCTGTCGTATGGGTGAGTAGATATCGGGCCGTTTATTTGCCCTCTTCTTCCTCTTTCTCTTCGGCCTTCGGAGCGCGCATCTCGGCTTCGATGGTCTTGATCTTGCTGGAGAGCAGGTCGAGTTCTTCGCGCAGCTTCTCCACCTTCCGGTTCATTTCTGCGACGAGGCTGTTGCCGCTCTTCGATTTAGCGTTGAGGAAGTTGAGGTTATTCTCGTAGGTCTGAATCTCGGCCTTGCGGCTCTCGAAGATGCGCAGCAGGCGTTCGCGTTCGCGGGTGAGCGTGCTCTCACCCTTGGCGACAGCTTGGCGTACGCTCTTCTGGAAGCCTTCGAGGCGGCGGCGCACCTGGCTGGCGCCGAACTGCTTGTAGAGCTCATCGGCAACGGTGCGGTACTCCTTGTATAGGCGGTCCTTCTCGCGGAAGGGCACGTGTCCGACCTCGTTCCATTGAGCCTGCAGCTCACGTACCTTATCGATAGTGGCGTCTGCTGTGTTCTCGGCGAGTGCTTTCAGCTGCTCGATGATGCTCTTCTTGGCCTCGAGGTTCTCTTTCTCCTCGGCGCGTTGGTCGGCCGTGGCAGCGTTCTTGGCTTCGAAGAAGGTGTCGCAGGCTGTGGTGAATCGTTTCCACAGTTGCTCGCTGTATTTACGTGGCACGGCACCGATGCTCTTCCACTGCTTCTGCAGCTCGATGAGCTTGTCGCTGGTCTTGCGCCATTCGGTGCTGTCCTTCAGGGCTTCGGCTTCCTCCACGAGGCGTCGCTTCTGCTCGAGGTTCTCGTTCTGCTCGTCCTTGATGGTGCGGTAGAACTCGGCCTTGGCGGTGAAGAAGCGGTCGCATGCGGCGCGGAAGCGCTCGAAGATGATGGTGTTCTGCTTATGGCTGGCGAAGCCTATGGTCTTCCATTCGGCCTGCAGACCGATGATCTCCTTGGTCTTCTCTTCCCATTCGTTGTAGGACTTGATGTCATCGACCTTGATGTCCTCTACGCGTTCGCATAGAGCAGTCTTCTTCTGCAGGTTCTCTTCCTCGCGTGCCTTGATGGCTTCGAAGTGTTCCTGATGGCGTTTGTTGATGACGGTGCTTGCGGCCTTGAAGCGTTCCCACACGCTGTCGCGCAGTTCTTTGGCCACGGGGCCTATCTCCTTGTATTCGGCGTGCAGTCCCTGCAGCTTGTTGAAAGCTGCTATGACGTCCTCCTCGTCGGCCAGTTTCTCGGCCAGCTCGATGAGATGTTCCTTGGCTGTGAGGTTCTTCTTGAAGTCGTATTCGCGTGCTTCGCTGTTGAGCTTCAGCAGGTCGTAGAACTGTTCGACGTACAGCTGATAGTTCTTCCACGTCTCGGTGGCTTTCTCTGCGGGCACGGCTCCCAGCTCGCGCCACTCGGCTTGCAGTTTCTTGAACTCGTCGAAGTGTGCGTTGGCCTCTTCAGGCGATGTGGCCATCTCCTTGATACGCTCGATGATGGCGAGCTTGCGTTGCAGGTTGTCGGCTTTCTGCTTCTCCACTTCTTCGGCCATTTCAGCTCTGCGCTGGCGTATGGCTGCCATGATGGCTTTGAAGTTTTCTTCAGCGCCGTCTATCTCAGCGCGCCAGTCCTCGGGTTTCCCTCCCTGCTCGATGAACGCATTTCGGGCAGCCATCTGTGTGGCGCGGTGTAGTTTATAGAAGACTTGTTTCAGGAGGTCGAGCTCGTTCTTGTCGCCGCCATTGTTCTCCTCTTGAATCTGCTGGAGGCGATTGACCACTTGCTCTTTCGTCTCATAGAGCGGGTGAGCCGTTGCTGCGGGTTCTTCCGTAGCCGTGTCCTCGACTGCCGTTTCCTCGACTGTCGTGTCCTCGGCTACAGGTTCTTCGGCGGCCGTTTCCTGTTCGACTGCAGCTTCCTCTTGTTGCTTACTCATGTCAGCCTGCGTCTCAGCCTGTGGCGCCGGCGTTCCTTGTACTTCTGCAGCTTCCACCTCGGGTGTAGGTTGCAGCTCGTTGGTTTCACTCATTTTGCTTACGAATTAGTAGCTAAAAGTTATAATTTGTGCATTAAAGGTCTGCAAATTAAAGCAAAATAATCGGAACGGCCAAAAAAAGATGGAAGAAAATGTCAAATCCACGACTTTCGGCGCGAATACCACCAGAAAATGATGGTCAGGAGCACTGAGATGATGATGGCGAACGGAAATCCCCACACGCGATTCTCGAGACCGTTGACAAGATTCATGCCGAAGAAGCTGGCGACCAACGTCGGCAGCATCAGGAACAGGGTGACGATGGTGAGCGTCTTCATCACCGTTGACATATTATTGTTGATGATGTTGGCGTAGGTGCTCATGGTCGATTCGAGGATGTTGGAGTAGATGCTCGTCATCTCACGCGCCTGATTCATCTCGATGCTGACGTCCTCGATGAGGTCGGCGTCCAGTTCGTCGACGGGCAGCTTGAACTTCAGCTTCGACAGCAGCGTCTCGTTGCCGCGGATGGACGTGGCGAAGTACGTCAGCGAGTCCTGCAGGCGCGAGAGAGCTATGAGATCGGCATTGTCGACTTTGCGGTCGAGGTGCTGCTTGGCGGCCTCGATGCGGGCATTGATCTGCTTCAGGCGTTTGAGGTACCAGACGGCAGAGCTCAGGAAGAGGCGGAAGACCATGTCCACCGCGTCGGTGAAGCCTACGCCACGCTTCTGCTGATAGGTGACGAAGTCGATCATCAGGTTTGTCTCGTAGTTGCAGACGGTGATGCATACATCGCCCTTGAGGATAATACCCAGGGGGATCGTCGTGTAGGGCGTTCGTGACTTCACTTCCTTGACGTAGGGGATTCTGAGGATGATGAGGATCCAGCCTTCGTCGTAGTCATAGCGTGCACGCTCTTCCGCGTCGGCGATATCGTCGAGGAAGTAGTCGGGGATGCCTAAAGTCTGTTGAAGAAAAGCAGCATCGTCGGCCGTGGGGCAGGTCACTTGCACCCAGCAGCTGGGCTGCCATTGGTCCAGCGTGTGCAGACCGTGAGTGGTGTTCCAATAGGTTCGCATGGTCTTACCTTTTCGTTAGGCGCCGGGCGAGCAGGGCTTGGCGCGAGGGTTAAAAGCGATTCGGTGAAGGGCGCGAGGCCCGCAGACACTGCAAACCTCCGTCCTTTAATTGTTGTTACGTTGATGATAATCGTCCATTGACGTGATAAAGGATGGTTTAACGGCTGCAAAGGTACGCTTTTCTTGCGAAAGTAGCGCACAAAAAGTCATTTTTTTGTCTAAGTAACCGTAAAAAAATAATTTGGTACGATTTATCATAGTGATATCTCCAGCTCACCTTTTTGTCCCTTTTTGTTTTGCTCATCAGTCGTTATGCCCGCATAACTCCTTCTTCACAAAACAAAAATGGACTAAAAATCTGAGCTGAATCATACCAACTTATTTTTTACGGCTACTAAAAAAGTTTAATGATTATCCGCAATCATACCACCAAAGAGACCGCAACGCGGTCTTCGCTC
>CAMOSA010000078.1 GCA_946624335.1 uncultured Prevotellaceae bacterium | reverse complement strand
TGTGGAGCATGCGAGACTCGAACTCGCCACCTCTTGACTGCCAGTCAAACGCTCTAGCCAGATGAGCTAATGCCCCGTTTCCTTTCAAAAGCGCTGCAAAGGTAGGCATTATTTGTGATATAACAAACTTTTTTTGCTTTTTTTTCTTCAAAGTCGAGAAAATCGCGTATCTTTGTGGTCGAAAACGGGCACAAACGGCCCCGAACTGCGATTAAACAAATAAAAATACGATAGCAAATGAGTCTAATTAAATGTCCTGAATGTGGCCAAGAGGTCTCATCGAAGGCTGAGATTTGTCCACACTGTGGGGTGAAAATTGCGGGCAACATCAAGCGATGCCCCATCTGCCAGCGAACAATGTTAATGGATGCACGCGAATGTCCCCACTGCCATACACGCCTCGAGGTGGCTGCTGACATACAGCTGGAGCCGGGGGCTGAAGGCGAAGAGACGGCACCATCAAGCAACGAAACACGACAGTACGACACTTCATCCAGCCAGCAAATACCATCCATCATTCCTCCCGTCACGACACCCGTCAACGTAAATGTCAACGAGGAACATGACGCTAAGGGCGAGCTGCCAGCTCAGGACGAAGGCAATATGCCTGACGTCAAGCAGAAGAAGGGACAACCATGGTACCTCCTGCTGTTCATCATCGTCGTGGTGGCGCTCGGAGGTTATCTCTACTGGGACAACTACCAGCAACGACGTTACAGCGAGGAACGCGCATTCGAGTTGCTGCGTGAGTGCAACGATCCGCTCAACTTCGAAGACTTCATAGCCCGCTACCCTAACAGCGAGCATCTCGAAGAAGTCAGAGCCATGCTCAAAGAGTTACAGAAAGAAGATGCGGTGTGGGAGGTCGTAGCCAGCAGCAATAACGTCGAGGACTACCGCAACTTCATGCAGGCTCATCCACGGTCCCCCTTCGTGAAAGTGGCCATACACAAGATCGACTCACTCGACTGGCGTGAGGCTGACCGCAAAGGAACCTCGGCTGCCTATGACGCCTATATATTGAATCACGATGCCGGCGAATACATCAGCGAAGCTTATGAAGCACGCGATGCCGCACGAAGCCGCGAGGAACGTGCTCGTCGTGACTCGATCGCCGCAGCTCAGGCCGTCGACACGGTAGAGGCGGCACCCGAGCCTGTAGGTATCGACGAGCTGATCGGTGCTGAATAAGAGACAGGACTGCTGTAGTCTACCGGGCTCTTAGGCCCGGACCTCTGCCCTACCCCTCACGACGCACCAGTTGCACGACGTTCTCGACGTGCTGCGTATGAGGGAACATATCGACAGGTTGTATACGCGTGACCTTGTAAGCTGTGTCCAGCAGCGCAAGGTCACGCGCTTGTGTTGCAGGATTACAACTGACATAGACGATACGCCGTGGCGCTGCCTTCAAGATGACATCGATGACATCAGCATGCATTCCGGCACGGGGAGGATCTGTGATGATGATGTCTGGACGGCCGTGCTGACGGATGAAATCCTCGGTCAGGATGTGCTTCATGTCGCCGGCAAAGAATAATGTGTTATCGATACCGTTGATATGGCTGTTCACACGGGCATCCTCGATAGCCTCAGGCACATATTCGATGCCCACGACCTTACGGGCCCGGCGGGCCACGAAGTTGGCGATGGTCCCTGTTCCGGTGTACAGGTCATAGATCAGCGGACCCTCACCCGTCACGTCTTGTTCTGCATCGTCCAGCGCAAACTCCCTCGCCACCTTATATAATTCATAGGCTTGCTCAGTGTTCGTCTGGTAGAAGCTCTTGGCTCCGACTTTGAAACGCAACCCCTCCATCTCCAGGAAGATATGGTCGTCGCCCGCAAAGACTTCCACTGGCAGGTCGCTGAAGGTGTCGTTCATCTTCTGGTTGTTGACATAGAGCAGCGACGAGATCTCAGGGAACCGCTCATGCAGGAAAGCGAGCAGCGCCATAGCCTGTTCGTGTTCCTCGGGCGTAGATATGCAGAACTGGATGAGCAGCATCAGGCCTCCGGTGTTAGCCAGACGGATCATCATGCCTCGCAGCAGACCGGTATGCTCGCGAGCATCAAAGAAGGTGAGGTCATGGGCATAGGCATAGTCACGGATGGCAAGACGCAAACGGTCATTGATGGGATCCATCAGATGACACTCCTCGATGGGGAGTATCTTGTCGAAGGTACCGTTAGCATGATAACCCACGCTCTCCTGGCGCTCAAACTGTTCGCCGCTGGCGATCTGTTCGCGTGTCAGCCACCTGCGGTTGGCAAAGCCGAACTCCAACTTGTTGCGGTAGGCCAGCGTGTGGCGTGAGCCGAGGATGGGCTGACACGGGGGAAGCTCCACTTTACCGATACGCGTCAGGGCATCTATGACCTGCTGCTGCTTAGCCTGAAGCTGAAGGTCGTAAGGCAACATTTGCCATTTGCAGCCTCCGCAGACGCCGAAATGAGGACATGAAGGAGCCACACGATCGGGGGATGGTGACACCATGCGCACGACCTCTGCCTCGGCATACGAGTGTTTCTTGCGTGTGACCTGCAGATCCACCACATCACCGGGTATGACAAACGGCACAAACACCACCATGTCATCGACACGCGCCAGGGCCTTGCCTTCGGCGGCCACGGCTTCTATCCTAATGCCCTCGAGCAAGGGCAGTTGCTTTCTTTTTCTTGCCATCGTTGACTATACTGTTTTATGTCGTGGAGAGCACAGCAAAGGGCGTTCCACATGATTTCGCGTGCAAAGGTACGCTTTTTCGGGCAAACTTACGTTCTAAACCTCATTTTTTTGCTTCCCGTTGTGTCTTACGCACATTTTTGTGTTCCTGCGACGGGCTGCTCATGCTCACTGTCATCCACTCCATGCATGAGCCACACGCAGTCACTTACTCTTGGAATAGCGTTTGATAAGGTTGTAGGCCGAGTAGAGACCGTACTCACCGGCTTGCGAGAGGTCTGAGAGACCAAGCTGCACCTGACCGTCGAGGATGCAAGCGAGACCTCGATTATAATATGCGGCAGGGAAACGGGGGTCGTGATTCAGGGCATCAGAGAAAGCTTTGCGGGCAGGGCCATAGTCGTGCAAAGCCATGAAGACACAGCCGAGATTGTAGTAAGCATAGGTAAAATCGCTGCGAAGATGAATGGCGTGGTTGAGATCGTCGATAGCACGCTGGTAGCCAAGACGAACGGTAACGCTGGGCGCATCGCCGCCCTGATCCTGAGCTTCCAGCAGACGGCATCGCACCTGTGCCGTCACAAAAGGTATCAACGCATTCTTATCGTCTAAGGCCTCTGCACGTCCGAGGTCTGCCAGGGCTGATTCGAAATCGCGGACATGGTAGCTGTCGAGGGCACGTGCCAGATAAAGTTGCGCCGTCGGTGTTCGAAGGGAATCGATACGCGCCGTCAGCCGTGCGATGGACGCAAAGTGCACCTGTATCTCGGCTTCGTCAAGCTGAGGCTCGAGGTCGGTGAGATAAAGGGTACGCGAGATGTCGCCCGAGGCATTCAGCGACTCCACCAAGCGGTCGTAAGGCACGTAGCGGCTCACAGGGCTCTGCTGACGATGGAGCGCCAACACGACCAACGGCTGTGGCTGGAGCTCAACGCGGCGGTCTTGAACACGACCCCGGTAAGCGCTCTCATACTCGCGCTGCGGCTCGTCGCTGTCAGCTTCGACGATGGAGGCGTAATCTTCGATGTTATGCTCGCTCTGTTTACGCGTCTTGGCCGGCTGACGACGGATGCCGGCACGGGCATCCAAGCGGGCTTTGAGCACACGGAACTCATCGCGCTCAGCACCATAGTTGTCTCCTAACTTACGACGTATGGCCGCTCGCTGCTGGTAACCCACGAGAAAGTCGGGAAACGTATCAAGCACCGTAGTGATATCGCGCAGGGCGGCACGATAGTCGCCTGTCTGGTCGAGCAGCAAGGCACGGTTGAAAAGGGCTATCATGTTATCGGGCTCGACGCTGAGGACATAGTCGAAATCCTCTATAGCGCGATTGTCATCGCCGACCTGCGCCCGCAACAGTCCTCGATTGAAATGCCCAAGATAGTTGCGGGGCTCAATCTCGAGGGCCTGATCGTAGTCTGCCATAGCACCGCGCAGATTATTCTGATGGAAGCGGGCCAAGGCACGATTGATATAGTTGCCCGCCACGCGGGGACGCTGGATGATGGCCTTGTCAATCTCACCTTCTGCCTGGGCATAGGCGCCACGGTTCAGGCTGATCATGGAACGCATGGTCCAGGCCTGGGCATTGTAGGCGTCGACGACGAGTGCCGAGTCCACAAAGACCAGCCCCCGCACGGTATCGCCCTGTTCGATGGCGACCTGGGCTTTCATCGTCAGGTGATCGGGGTCCGACGGCCAATAGTGGATCATCCGATCCAGCGTAGAGTCGGCAGCAGCATAGTCCTTCAGCTGGAAATAACAGAGAACCAGATTATGCCACGAGGGACCGTTCTTTGGTTCCATGGAGATGACACGACGGTAGTCAGCGATAGCGCCTTCATAATCCTTGAGGTTGACACGGCAGAGGCCACGTAGCTGATAGGTCGTTGCGACATAGGGGTTGCGGTCGATGCTCTCCGAACAGTCGAGCTCGGCACCCTTGAAATCCTCAAGGTAGAATTTTGCCAGCCCACGGAAGAAATAGGGCTCCGAGAGATAAGGCTTGGCATTGATGACCATATTGAAACGCTGGATCGACAGCACATAATCCTCGTAGTAGAGCGCGTTTCGACCCATCAACATCACACGGTCGGTGTTGATCTGGGCCATAGAGTGAAAAGTGAAAGAGTAAAAAGTGAAAAATAAGATGATGTAGCGCAAGCTGGTAAACCTACACTTCCATAAGCCAGGAAAGAAATTCTTATTTTTCACTTTTCACTCTTTCATTTTTCATTTTTTACTTCTTCACCTTAACCTTATAGTCGCAACTGAAGCGACCCTTAAGGATATCGTTGATCTGACCTTTGATCATCTGCTTGCGCAAGCCGACGATATGATCCGTGTACACTTTTCCATCGAGGTGATCGAACTCATGCTGCATGACGCGCGCCAGGTAGCCGTCTACCCATTCGTCGTGCTCGTTCATCTGCTCGTCGAGATAGCTGACACGGATCCGGGTCGGACGTTTCACCTTCTCGCTCATGCCGGGCAACGACAGACACCCCTCGTCCATCGACACCTGTTCTGTCTTGTCATATTCCTCGATATAGGGGTTGAAGAACACATGACGGAAGCCTTCGTACTCCGGGTAGTCCTCCTTAATGGGGTTCAGGTCGATGACGACCACACGCACTGAGCGGCCCACCTGTGGGGCTGCCAAGCCGATACCGCCACTGCGGTCCAGTGTGTCAAACATATCCTGCACGAACTGCTGCAGCTCCGTGTCTGCAGGATCGATATCTTCTGCCACCTTCCTCAAGACAGGCTGGCCTAATGTATAAATGGGTAAAACCATGATGACGATTTTCTATATTTACTATTATTACAATGTGCGATTGATGATTTACGACGGTCGGTGTTCATCTGCTTTCCATCCATCCTTGCAGGATGATCGTCGCGGAGATCTCGTCGACGAGTGCCTTGTTTTGCCGTGCCTTCTTGCCGATTCCGCTTTCGAGGATGGCGCGGTGAGCGAGTACACTGGTGAAGCGTTCGTCAAACAGCTCTACAGGTATCGCCGGCAGCAGACGCCGCAGTCGGTTGACGAAGGGGGTGATGCGTCGCATATTCTCGCTGTCCTCGCCGTTCATCTGCCGCGGCTGTCCCACGATGATGCGTTCCACCTGTTCACGGGCGACATAATCCATGATAAAAGCCTCCAGGTCTTTTGTCGCCACGGTAGTCAGCCCGTTGGCGATGATCTGCAGCGGGTCGGTGACTGCCAGTCCCGTCCGCTTCTTTCCGTAGTCTATTGCCAGTATGCGCACGCCGTTGATATTTTCGTTTTTGATAAAAAGAGACAGGGGTTAGCTTCCCAGCCTACCCCTGTCAGAGAAATCTTACATATATTCACTTTACCAAAAAGAAATGCCTTATTGGGATGAGTGATGCTGCCATTACTTGCGCAACAGCCAAGCATCAGGATATTGGTTACGCAGCGCATTACGGCTATTGACGGCACTGCTCAGATCATCGTAGGTCGAAGCGATGACGCGGAACATACCCTGGGCGTTCTTCGCGATCTGAGCTGAGTAACCGTTGCTGTTGAGCTTCTTCTGCAGGTTCTCGGCGTTAGCCTGAATGCTGAAGCTGCCGACGACGACGCTGTATGCTTTCAAGCCCGTACCATTGACGAGGGCGAGGCTTTCGCTGCGGGTGCTTTCGTTAACGGCAGGAGCGGTGGTCACTGTCTGGATGGGAGCGACAGTTGTGGGCTCTGCGGTCGTGGTTGTGGTGGTGGGCTGGTCGACCTGTGTCTGACGCTGCATCTTAGCTTTCTCGTAAGCTTTCTTATAAGCACTCTCACTGCTCTTGCAGGAACCCATGAATAGAGCCACGCATACGGCGGCACCCAAAACGAAATAATTTTTCATTGTTTTTACTCCTTAATTAGTTTATTTATTAAAATTACGCCGCAAATATACAACTATTTATCGTCTCGCAAAACACTAAGGCACAAAAAAAACGTTAAAACAATGCTTTTTCATCTTTTTTTCGTAAAAAAATAGGCTTTACAAGCTTCATTAGCGCAGAAAACGCGTATATTTGCATCGAAAAACAAACCTTTTATTCACCATTCGGCTGAGCGGCATCAGTCGCCAGTCACTAAAACAACAACGACAATGAAAGCATTAGACTATTTCGTAGCATTTCTTGGCGGCGCCGCTGTCGGCGTAGCAGCCGGTATCCTCTTAGCCCCTGAAAAAGGTACGGACACTCGCGAACGTATCATCGAGGCACTCCGCAAGAGGGGAATACGCCTCAACCGTCAGGACATGAACGCCCTCGTCGACGACATCACCGAAGAACTCAGCAACGCTCAGGACGCCGCCGCTGAATAAGATGACCATCACCAACGAACAGACCACCAACAGGATGAGCCAGCTCTTCGAGCAGGCACAACGCTATCTCTCGCTGCAGAAAGATTACCTGAGTCTGAACAGCGTCGAGGTGCTGACGCGCTTGTTCTCGGCCATCGCACTGGCAGCCATCCTCATCCTGGCGGGCTTCATGGTCACGCTCTTTGGCAGCTTCGCCATCGCCTATTGGCTCGGTGACTTGCTCGGCAGCCATATCCTCGGCTTCGCCATCATCGCCGGGGTGCTGTTGCTGTGTGCGCTCATCGTCTATGCCAACCGCAAGGCTTGGATCATCCTGCCTACGACGCGCTTCATGGTGGATCTGCTCGCCTCGAAGCTTGCTTCCCCCACCACCGAGGGCATCGCCATCGAGAAGGAGCACCTGCGTCAGCAGCTGAACGAGAATCAAGGTAATATCCGCGAGACGGCCAACACGCTGCTCTCACCGTTGCCCGAGGCTCGTACACGATGGGAGAGCGCTTCCAACCTGTTCCAGAACGGTATGACCATCTTCCGCGGCCTGCAGATAGGCCTCAGCGCCATCGAAGCAGCCCGAAGAGTATTCGGCGGGGGACGACGTAAGAAGCGCTTCTGAGACGCACCACCCTACTCTCGGACGATATCGGCCACGATATATTCCGAACGCGTGCCGATGCGGAACTTACCGCCCCAAATGCCTAAACCGCTCGAGACATAATAGCGTGTGGCACCACGATGGTGCTCGCCGAAGGCACATTCGTACATCCAATCAGTAATCCACGATGCCGGCCATACCTGTCCATGATGGGTGTGGCCGGCTAATTCCATGTCGATGCCTGCCGCCTCGGCCTCCTCGAGATGATAGGGCTGATGGTCCAGCAGGATGATGTAACGCGTCGGGTCTATACCTCTTACCAAATCCTTCAGGCTCTGCCGGCGGGGATTGGTGCGGTCGTCACGTCCGACGACGAGCACCCCCTCGACGTCGGCCACCGAGTCGCGCAACAGATGAATACCCGCCTCACGGTAGAAGCGCAGTGCCTGCGGCTCGCCGCTGTAGTATTCATGATTGCCCAGACAGGCATAGACGGGTGCTTTCAGCCGATGAAACTCTGCGGCCATGCCATCCTCGTCCAGAGGACGTATGCTCCGGTCTATCACGTCGCCCGCTATCAGCACGAGGTCTGGCTCTTCGGCATTGATCATGTCGATCCATCGAGCCAGCTCGGCACGACGGTTATGGTAGCCCAGATGCCAGTCCGACGTCATCACGACACGCAGCGGTCTCACCAGCCTCTTCTCCGTCGGCAACGTCAGACCTACGCGTACCTTATTTATATAGTGCACGTAGCCATAGCCCAGCAGCGCCATCATCACGCCGGCCACCAACGCCGTACCCTTCCAGCTGTTGCGAAGAAGCTGATCGGGCATGAGATGGCACAAACGCAGCACGTCCAGCGCCAAGAACAGCAGCACCAAATAGAGCAGCGCGATCAGCCACGATGTGCCGATATGGTATACGGTCGTTGACAAGGGCATAGGCATACGGTCCAACTGAGGCATCACCGCGACGAACGACATCACAAAGGCCAGGGCCAGGGAGACAGTCACTGCCATACGGCCCCAAAGGGGTAACGGCAGCAGCTGCCATAGCCGCCATGACACGTAGGCATGGGCCGACAGTGGCACAAGCAGGATGAGGAAGAAAGCATATCGCATCGTATTTCTGTCTTAATTAAAGTTTCGCAAGCACCGCTTGCTTTGGAAGTTAATTAGCCAACTACCTTAATTTACTCTTAAACTAATTTTTCTCTATTATCTTATTCTTTTTAATTCTCCCGCAGGGAGTCATTGGTACAGATTCGACATCTTGCCGTGTGATTTCCATCGGGGCAACGACGGGTCATCGACCATAGCGTCGACCTCGCATGGCACACCCATCATGACGTTCTTCTCGAGGAACACCTTCTCGACAGGCCACATGACGTCCATGTACGACGCCACCTCATGTCCAAGATCCCTGAATCGCCAGATACTATAGTTGTAACCTTGCTTTTTCAGTCGCTTGGCCAAGTAGCTGCTGCCCCAGATGCCACGTCGGAAAGCGCTGAAGCGTTTGTAGGCCACGATCCTGTCGGCCGTGCCGTGAAACAGCAAGAGCGGGCATGGTGCCGTGTCGAAATCGGGTGCTCCCTTCTTGCCGATGATTGCACCGGCGAAACTCATCACGCCCTTGAAGCGGTAGCCATCGGGCAGGCCATCAGCATGGCCGTCCGCAACGGCATGAGCACAAGCCAGCGAGATGATGGCGCCTGCCGAACTGCCGGCGAGCACCAGGTTGTCGGCATCCACCTTCAGCTCGGGGTGCGCGGCCAGGAACGAGACGGCCGAGAAGACATCTTCAACGCCGATCTGCTGGGACAGCACAAAACGGTCGGCGGCCTTCAACGCGCCGCGTAGACCACGGCCAACGCGATGACCTTTCATGCCCAGACGGTAGTCGATAGCCACCACCGTGTAACCGTTAGCATTGAGACGCCGGAACCAGCCACGAACGCCTGCATCGCTGCGACGGCCATTCACGAAGCCGCCGCCAAAGACGAACATGATAGCAGGTTTCTCCACGCCACGGTAGGTCGTGGAGACCGCCGAGTCGGGGCGGAAGATGTCCAAGTACAAGGCACACGTGTCACGCTCCACGAAGCGATACGTCTCCTGAGCCCGGGCCGCCAGACTGCACACCACTGCCGCCACGACCATCAGCGTTCTTCTGAATTCCATATCTGTGTTTTTTCATCGACAATTCATTCCCAAGCCCTTCAACGGTCAACAGTCCAACCCTCCAGCCCCCTACTCCGCTCCCCCATGGGAGTACGGAATGTTTTGCTTATTGTCTTCTTTACTTGACAGGTGACCATCCTCCCCCGGGGGCAGCGAAGTAATAGACGATAGACTTGATGTCAATCGGCCCTGAGCGACTGAGGCGTAACTCCTACGCCGAGGGCGGAGCAGAGAGGGGGCTCTCCTATTTAAGATTCTTTCTGAAGAAGTCAGCCAGCTTATCCCACGGAATGAGGTTCTTTGGCTCACCCTTCCCTTCGAGCTCGGTGTAGCCGCCGTCGTAGAGGTCACAGTGGCTGGCGCCAGGGATGATGAGCAACTCCTTGTTCTCGGGACAGGGATTCGGCTTACCGACCACCCGATAGCCTTCAGCCTTGCCGTCTACCATATAGTGATAGGCCGCCTCGCCGAAGTAGCGTGAGTGAGCCTTCTCGCCGTGCATGACGAGGACGGCCGACCGGATCTCGTTGATATAATAGAGGAAGCGGCTGTTGGCGTAAGCCTGAGTGCCGATCACCCGCCATCCGTCGTTGGAATTGCCACTGCGAGCGTGGTATCCACGCGGAGTAATGTAGTAGTCGTAGTAGTCCTTGACGAACTGCGGGGCATCCTCAGGCAGCGGGTTCACCACGCCGCCGGCCATCGCCGCGGGATCCGTCAGTCGCTGCTTGGACAGCGCCTCGCGGGCGGCATGACGCTTCTCCTCGCTGTCCTCGCTGTCGAAGTAACCGTTTCCGCTGACGCGGGTCATGTCATACATCGTCGAAGCGACCGTAGCCTTGATGCGGGTGTCGGCCGCAGCAGCATTCAGGGCCATACCGCCCCAGCCGCAGATGCCGATGATGCCTATGCGCTCGGGG
>CAMOSA010000077.1 GCA_946624335.1 uncultured Prevotellaceae bacterium | reverse complement strand
AGAGCATCTGACTACGGATCAGAAGGTTGTGGGTTTGAATCCCGCAGGAGTCACTTCAGAGGCAATCGGCGCATGTGGCGAGATTGCCTTTTTAGTCCGACAAAACACGTGTTACATTCATTTCAGCCTCACATAGGAAGGAGTAAAAGGAATATGGATAATAAGCTTTCACCCAAGATAAACGAAATCCTCGGCTACGGCAAGGAGGAAGCAATGAGGTTGAGGAGCCCGTATGTCGAGCCCGCTCACCTGCTGCTGGCCCTGCTGCGGGAGGAGGACTGCACCGCCATGGCCATCATACGCCAGATGGGCGTCAATGTCGTCGTACTGAAAGGGATGCTTGAGAGCATAAGCACTGGCAACGACGAGAGTCGTGACCCGCTGCTCAGCGAGAACGCAAGCCGCGTCATCAAACTCATGATGCTCGAGGCAAGAGCCATGAAGGACGAACTGGCTGACACGGAGCATCTGCTACTGGCCTTGCTGCGTGACGAGAACGAAGAGACATGCCAGCTCCTCAACAAGTCAAACGTTGACTATCAGTCCGTCAAGAGTGCGCTCACTCAGAAGCAAGACCCGCAGATGGGCTTCGGATTCACCGACGAAGACGAGGACGACGAAGAAGAAGATGACGACCTGCACAACACGGGACGCTCTGGTGCCACGCAACAGACATCTAAGAAACAGGGAAAGGGCAGCGGAACACCGGCCCTCGACACCTTCGGCACAGACCTCACAAAGGCTGCACAGGAAGGTCTGCTCGACCCCGTCGTGGGCCGCGAACGCGAGATACAGCGCGTAGCGCAGATCCTCTGCCGACGCAAGAAGAACAACCCCATACTGATCGGACTCCCAGGCGTCGGCAAGAGCGCCATCGTCGAGGGACTGGCCCTGCGCATCGTGCAGCGAAAGGTGGCACGGCTGCTCTTCGACAAGCGTGTCATCGTGCTCGACCTCGCTGGCGTCGTGGCCGGAACGAAGTATCGTGGACAGTTTGAGGAACGCCTCAAAGCCATCATCAACGAACTGCAGGCACACAAGGAGATCATCCTCTTCATCGACGAGATACACACCATCATCGGTGCCGGATCGGCCGCCGGGACAATGGATGCTGCCAATATGCTGAAGCCGGCTCTGGCGCGGGGCGAAGTGCAGTGCATAGGAGCCACGACGACCGACGAATACAAGAAGAGCATCGAGAAAGACGGCGCACTGGAGCGACGCTTCCAGAAGGTCATGGTAGAACCGACGACCGTCGAAGAGACGGTGGAGATACTGAAGAACATCAAGGAGCGTTACGAAGAGCACCACAATGTGCGATACACCGACGAAGCGCTCCGCGCCTGTGTCACACTGACCGACCGATATATGACCGACCGCTGTCTGCCCGACAAGGCCATCGACGCGCTCGACGAAGCCGGATCCAGGGCTCATCTGATCAATATTCCCGTCAGCAGCGAGATCTCACAAAAAGAAGAGCTGTGCATGCACCTGAAGGAACTGAAAGACCTCGCCGTGCAACGACAGAACTTCGAGCTGGCGGCTGAATATCGTGACCAGCTCGCCAACGAGCAGGAACGTCTTGAACAGATGAAGAAAGACTGGGAGCACCAGCTCAAAGACGTGCGCGAGCAGATCGATGAACAGCAGATAGCTGACGTCGTAGCGATGATGACGGGAATACCCGTACAGCGCGTCGGCGAGAGCGAGAACGAGAGGTTGCGTAACCTGGCTCCGAACTTGAAGCAGTCGGTCGTCGGACAGGACGATGCCGTCGAGAAGCTGGTTCACGCCATACAGCGTTCACGCGTAGGACTCAAAGACCCCAACAAGCCCATCGGAACGTTCATGTTCCTCGGGCCGACAGGCGTCGGAAAGACCTATCTGACCAAGCGTCTGGCTGTAGAGCTCTTCGGTAGCGAGGATGCGCTCATACGCGTCGATATGTCAGAATATATGGAGAAGCATACCGTCAGCCGTATGGTTGGTGCGCCTCCGGGATATGTCGGCTACGAGGAAGGTGGGCAGCTCACCGACCGTGTGCGCCGCAAGCCCTACAGCATCGTGCTGCTCGACGAGATAGAGAAAGCTCACCCTGATGTCTTCAACATCCTATTGCAGGTCATGGACGAAGGCCGCCTCACCGACGGCAACGGAACGACAGTGGACTTCCGTAACACCGTCGTCGTCATGACATCAAACACGGGTACACGCCAGCTGAAAGAGTTCGGGCAAGGCATAGGCTTCAACCGAGCCGGCGACGTGAACAACCGCGACTATGCCCGCAGCATCATCCAGAAGACCTTGCAACGACAGTTCTCGCCTGAGTTCCTGAACCGCCTGGATGACATCATCTTCTTTGACCAACTCTCAAAAGAGAGCCTGCACAAGATTGTAGACATCGAGATGCGTCCCCTCACGAAACGCATCAAGGACATGGGCTATGCGTTGAAACTCACGGATGCGGCTCACGAATGGCTGGCCGAAAAAGGCTACGATGTGCAGTTCGGCGCGCGACCACTGAAACGTCTGCTACAGACGAGCGTCGAGAATCCCTTGTGCCAACTGATTCTGGACGGCGGACTTCAGCAAGGCCAGACGGTTCTGGTGGATGCTCCAGAGAACAATGCACAGGAGCTGAAGCTGGTGGCCATAGACGACGCTGAACAAGAACAAGCGACGCCGACTACAGAGTAAACGACGCAACAGGAGGCTGAATAAATTCAGATAAGAGACGATAAAAGCTTGATTCACATCGCAACAGAGACTTGTCACATGGGTCCGGTTGCGATGTGAATTTCGTTTAATAGCTGCCTGTAGGGTACAGAACGACGGAGAAGGTCGTGGTCGCCGATCAGGACAAACTGCTCGCGAGCGCGGGTCAGGGCTACATTAAGCTTGCGATCAATGACTTGCCCGTTCACTTCGACGGGTTGAGAAAGGATAGGCAGTTGCCACGGCTCATGAACGACAGTAGAGTAGAGTATCACATCACGTTGCGAGCCTTGGAAACGCTCGACGGTATCGATGGTAATGGATTCGTAATCAGGAACGTCCAATGCCGCAAGTGCCCTGCGCACGAGGGTTATTTGGCCACGGAACGGGACTATGATTCCCAGTCTACGGTTCCAGTCGCCCACTGATTCAGCGGATGACACAGGACCGTCGTTGCCACCGGAAGTGCAGGAATGAAAGCCTGACGACAAAGCCTTGGCCAACTGAGCCACACAACGTGCTTCGGCACGATTGCTCTTGGCCGTACACTCGTCTGTGGCAGCCACGACATTGACAGCCAACATACGTTCCGAGGCTATGGCAGGGTAGGGCAGCGGGCCGGTTTGGTGTGGCAAAGGCACCAGATCGAGCTTGCCCTCATAGTAATGGCGATTGACGAAATCGGCGATGTCGGCGTGCATTCGACCTTGACGATGGAGCAAACCGATGATGTCAGTGCGACCATGCTTCACCGCCAGCTCATGCATACGCTCGAAGAACGACCGGCGACAATCGCTCAGCCCAATGGCTCGCAGACAATCGTCGGTCACCGCTGATTCGGCTGGCGATTGCACGACGACAGCTGGCAACTGTTTATGGTCGCCAATAAGGATAAACTTGTCGATGGCCGGGCTGCCGAACTGATCGATGGCACAGAAGAGAGGCAACAGATGCGGCTCCAAGGCCTGCGAGGCTTCATCGATAATCGCCGTCGAGAAATGCTTCAGGCGGAACAGCTCGGGAAGGGTCGAGATGGAGGACAGCGTGCCTACGATGATGGGAGTGTCCAACAACAACGAACGTATGGACTTACGGGTCGGATGTGCTGCCGCCTGAACGCTGACGAGATGACCGCGATGCTCCTCGCCACAGGATAGTTCGGGCCCAAGACGGAGATAGGGAGCAGCAATCTGAGAGAGCATACCACAGATCTCGTCGACAGCACGATTGGTGAAAGCCATCAGCAAGAGCGACGATGCTGACTGCCGTGCATGAACGGCAAGGAACTCCTCGACCATGAGACGTAGGGCTACCGAAGTCTTACCTGTTCCAGGAGGACCGATGAGCAGGAAGAAGTCTTGTGCTTGCTTGGCTCTAAGAACGATATCGCGAAGCGTTTCGTTGGCGATCGTCGTAATTAGAGTCTTGGTGCAGTCAAATCCCGGAAGTTGCTGACCTAAAATAATTTGTTGCCTACGTGCGTCCATCGTCAGGAACGCATAGAGGCCACGGTACAAGACCGTATAACTGGAATCAGCGTGGGACGGCTCAATGGCAAAAAGCGTTTGAGGGTCATCGAGGAAGCTGGTGTCATGCTGCGGATAGCGAAGCCGCAAGCGTAGCGAATCTGCCGCGAGGCGTTCGATGACGCAAGTGATGTAAGCATTGGCCGGGGCAGATAAGCGCTGCGGATACAGCATGACCAAATCGCCGACGCGGAAGTTGGACGACTCGTCGATGGATGTCGTCACGCCATCCAAGGCCACTACAAGGTCGTCACGCATAACGGGAGTCAGCCGCAGGTGGGGAATCAAGCGGCCGGCATCCATCTTTGCCTCGTTGTCTATACGCCAAGTGTCGGCAAAGCCATGATGACCCGCTGGCAGATTCTGACCCTCGATGCCCGTCTTGGCCAAGAACTGCTCGCGCTGGACAAAGGCAAGCATACGATGGAAGTAGGCTTTGGCAAGAGGCGATGCACTATGCAAGCCTTTGAGGAAACTGATAATCCGTGGACGGAGATAGCCCTCGTAGAAACGGTCGCTGATGCCTGCAGTATTGAAGTGCTGTTCTGTGAGGATATCAAGGATACGTTCGGGATGATCGTTGAGCAGATGTTCAAGGTGAACGATGCCGTTGCGGACGGCAATGGCACGATGGATGTCATTGCGACCGAGACGTATGTCCATGAGATGAGGGTAGCGTGAATAGAGGAGCAGAGTAGACACTTGGGCGTAGGGTAGTCCCTCATTGTAGTAGAGCGACTCCTTGTAGAGTGCCATCTGCATGGCATGCTCGTAGCGGTAGCTCTCGTCAACGTTTGCCTTTCCGGATTTCAACTCCCAGATGGTGCGATGGTCCAGGGTCATCAAGTCCATACGTCCCTGTATGCCTAAGGCTTCACAGAGGAAGGCCGACTCGAGTGTCACCTGGCTGGGCAGACGGTCGCGGACGGTGGTCCAGATATTCATGAACTGCTGCCGGCATTGCTCTGAGAACTGCTGGTCGATGCCGTCGGTCATAGCAAAGCGCAAGGGATCACTGAGAAAAGTCTTGCGTAACGACTGTCGGTAAACGCTCTCGGCATCGGCTTCGCTGCCGGCATTGACACTGTCGTCGAGAAACTGATTGGCCGCGTTACCGAGGAGGATGGCCGAAGTGGTCTGCGACATCATGAACTTGCCCAACAGATAGGAAGCAGGCGAGTCGCCATAATGGGTAAAACAACGGCATATTGTCGTCACGTCAACGAGATAATCGGGATCCAGCACGATATGCTGCGGCACCCACGAGCCATCTTCCTGCACCTCTGAAAGCAACAGGTTCAGTTGTGCACCACGATATAAGTAGTTGGGCGGAATAAGGTCAGCATTAGACACGACGAGGCCGTCGCCGATGATCGTATCATCTGTCCAGCCGTCTACGGTGAGCCGTCGTTTCTTGATCCAATTCATCGCTTCGAAGACCTTATTGTATGAGCAGCGAATCAGTGATGTACGCTGACCGCGGCTTGACACGTGAGGGCTTGCTGCTACCTTCAACAGCTGCCGAAGAAGACGAATGATGAGAGGGCGCAGCACCGCGGTAGGAGGCCCATCGCGACTGTATCTGACGCACATAGCCCGATGTCTCGCTGCCACGCAGATATCCATATTTGACAATCGGGTCGCGGTAGTACTGCGGCTGGGAGAGGCACAGGATATAAGGATCGACCTCTGACCAGCGGTGAGGATTATGCCCGTTCTTCTGTGCCAAAGCCATTGCGTCGCGGACGTGACCAGCGCCTCCGTTATAAGCAGCTAAGACAAAATTGATACGCTCCTGACGGCTGCGGATATCCGAGAAGGCATCTTCGAGAATGACGAGATAGCGGGCGGCGGCATCAATATTGTGTTCGGGGGAATAGACATCACTGCGTGAGAGACCCAGTCGCGACGCCGTCGATGGCATGATCTGCATGAGGCCCTGTGCGCCGGCCCATGAGACGGCACGCGGGTCAAAGCCGGACTCCTGATAGCACTGAGCAGCCAGCAAGCGCCAGTCCCATCCAATGCGAGACGCATGGCGGATGAAGAGGTCGTCATAGGAACTGATGATGCCTTTCTGCCGGGACAGCATGGGCGGACGGGTCTGCACACGGCGCTGTTGCGACTTGCTGTGGCGCTCATTTTCCATCGCCAGAAAGCGTTGCCGTGTATCATCCTTCCACCACCGGTTGATGGCTTCTGCCAACTCAGACGAATTGGAACGCACGATCCATTGCGGCTTCGTGGCCTCGAAGGAAGCGTCGAGGGAATCGGCGGCGCTGCCCGCAAAGGCTTCCAACCTGTTGCTGTCCACCTCCAGCGCGATGAGGTCGGCTTCGCCGGCAGCCAGGTATGAGAACAGTTCTGCGCTATCGCTGACGATTTCCATGCGGAGTCTGGCACCGACACTGCGGGCAAAGGCTTCTGCCATCGTATATTGAAGGCCAAAGCCCTGCCCACGATATTCGTAATAGGTCTCGGGGCCTGATAGCGTCACGGCGATGAGCTCGCCGGCCGATTGGATGTCATCAAGGTCGTATTCGGCTGAGATGAGCTCATCCTCGGCCTTACCGAACATGACCGAAGGCATCGTCTTACGCTCCGGTTGACAGGCCAGCAGTGCAGCCATCACAAAGGTGGCCACAGCAACGCTCCTTGCGGCAGACATCGTGGCACGCAAGGAGCGGGTAGGGGAGTGGTATTGCTTAAATTCCAATGACTAAAGGCTTATCTGTCAGGGTTTCAACCGATGGATGATATACGTCCTCATGATGTCTATCGCTTTCTTGTTCTCGCCGCCTTGCGGAATGATGAGATCAGCATAGCGTTTCGTCGGTTCGATGAACTCAAGATGCATCGGTTTCAGCACATCGATATAGCGGTCCATGACCATCTGCGCCGTTCGGCCACGTTCTGCCATGTCGCGTGAGATGACGCGAATCAGGCGGTCGTCGGGATCGGCATCGACAAAGATCTTCAAGTCCATCAGGTCACGCAACTCCTTCCGGCATAAGGCCATAATGCCTTCGATGATGATAACCTCACAAGGCTCTATATGTATCGTCTCCGGCAGGCGATTGCTCTCGATGTACGAGTAGGTCGGCTGCTCGATAGCACGGCCGGCACGAAGCTCATTGATCTGATGGATAAGCAGTTTCCAGTCGAAGGCATTGGGATGGTCGAAGTTGATCTTCCGACGATCTTCCATGGAAATGCCGGTGTTGTCATTGTAGTACGAGTCCTGAGGAATCACCGCAACCTGTGAGTTGGGCAATGACTCTACGATTTTGCGGACAACCGTGGTCTTGCCAGAGCCTGTACCGCCTGCGATACCTATAATATACATTTTAACTGAAGTATAACGTTAGACAGAATCTCCGAAAAGTCGATAGACGTTCATCAGCGGACGACAACCTTTTGTCCGCCTACGAGATAAATACCTCGGGGCAGATTGATTTTTGCGGTGGCACCGCGCTGCACATAGACTTGCTCTATGCTACGGCCATCGATGGTATAGACATGAGCCATGCGTCCCTCTCCGTTTGCGGTAATGACCATCTCGCCCTGACCGCCAATGACGTTGAGTGTCTGCACATCCTGTCGCAGCGATGGCTTGCAGATGCCTACGGTCTCACCGATGGACTGAGCAAAGCGTGTCACTTCGTCCGACGTCAGGAACAGCCAGCGCTGTGCTGTGGCAGCATCGCTATGGTCGAATTCGACGCTCGTGGCACCCACTACCGTAGCGCTCATCGCATGATGGTTGCTGGCTGCGACAACCCAATATGATGTGCCGGCAAACGTGAAGTCGTCGAAGGTCGTCTGGTTGCGGTTGCCCAGCAGCTGGAAGCGGGCATTGGTCTGACCGGTCAGCGCCGAGGCATTGCTCGTACTCATGTTAAGGTAACGGCCGGTGGCGACATTCTGGAACGTGTAGTAGCACGTGGCAGGGTTAAAGGTGATGTACCACGCACAGGAATCATTGCCGAACACCTCGTCGGCCGTCATCTCCTGGAAACGCACGGCTGCGTTTGAAGTCTGCACGAGATACGATGTGCCCAGGCCACGGTCTGTGGACTCGTTCTTGATGTAATATTTCGTTTCGTCGTCCTGCACGAAGGAGTAGGCCGGCTTGAGGAAATCCATGTTAGGCGTAACGATGCCATCCTCGGCGAGTGCGCCTACGAGCAAGGCATTGGCGCGATAGAGAATAGGTGACCCCGTGTCTTCATGAGCGCCGTTAATGCCATAGGGCCACATATGCTGGGTGTCGCCATGCAGCTTGGCCGTGCTGCTGTTGTCGAGGAACCGAATGACGCGGTCTACACGCGGGCCAAGCCATTCGCCACGGTCACCGTTACTACGGTAGATGGAGTTCGTCCAGTCGGTGTACGGCACCATACCTTGTCCATGAGCACCCTCGTGAAGGATGGTTCCGGTGCGCTGATAGCTTGTCGTCTGGCTCACACGCATATAGCCGCCGTAGCTGCAATCGGCTGTTCCGCCGCCGGCTCCGGCACCTGGCACATAGTGGGCGTCGAGATGGAAGTTGCGGATACCTGTGATGTTATTCCACATCCAAACGGCCTCGACACAGGCGTTGTAGATGCGTTGGTTCGTTGCGACATCGCCGGCATTGTCATAGCTGAACGTGACGTTGCCGATGGGGCGTGTCACAATCTTTATAACATCGCCATACGAGAGCATATAGGTGTTGGTGATGGCATAGGCACGCACATAATAGACGGTGGCCGGTTTCAGGTCCTGCATAGCGTAGATTTCGCCATTATTCGTATAGGACGTCGTCGAACGTCCATCGAAGATGGTGGGCTCAGGGTTCTCGCTATAGCAGAATCCCTTCTCGCGTGCCGTACCGCCAGAGAAGGTGGCACGGCCAAAGATCTCGGTCGCGCCCTGAATGACGCTTAGCGTCCTGACATTCATCGGGTTTCCGGTTCCGTTCTGCACGCGGTAGAAGAGTGTTGCGTCTTCGAGGGTCTTGGCTGCTTCGTTCATCTGTTCGGGCGTGGATGAAGCATCGTCACGAACGGCCACGGCTTGTGCGATGGCTTCGCTAAAGGCTTCTGCACCTTCTTTGTCCGCGTCGTAGTAGCGCTCGGCAGCAGTGATGGCCGCCTTCAGCGTCTTCTTGGCATTGTAGCTGGCGTCGGCGTTGGCGTAGGCCGTCTCCAGCTGCTCCAACGCAGCTGCGACATCCGTGTCATCCTCCAAGGCAAGCACGGCCAGAGCAGCATCGTAGGCAGCCTGAAGGGCTTGGGTATAGCTCTCGGCCATATCACTTGACAGACGGGTGCGGGCACGGTTGGCAGCCGTTTTCAGTTCCTTAAGTGCATCAGCGTTGTCGCTCGCAACAGCCTGCTTTTCAGCGAGGTTAAAGCTTGCTTCCTTCAGTTCTTCCTCCGTCGATTCTGCCGTCATTGCCTCGGCAGCTTTTATGGCAGCGTTGAGTTCAGCCTTCGGAGTGGGCTGTATGCCAGCCATCGTTGATTTCTCGGAGGCTGTGATGACAGCCTTTGCATTCTCCACAGCTGTCTGCAGAAGAGCGAGGTCTGGGGCGAGATAAGAAAGGCGGAAATTGTCGACGCATATCCAGTTGCCGGAAGCGTTAACGGCACGGAATCCGATAGTTACGTCAGTTCCAGGCGTTTCGAAGTCTACACTGTAGTCGGCTGGTGTCAGCACCTTTGTAGCGTTCGTCGTGGTGCCGGCGTAAATGGAGGCTCCCGTCTGTGCATCGGAAGCTGCGCCTTGCTGAATATTCTGAGCGGCGGCGGTGAGGCGATACTTGCCAGCGGCCAAGCCCGTCAGCGTCTGTACGGCCGATCCGTTGCCGACAGCGTTGCCTTGTCCCGTCCATTTCTCCATGTAAACAGATCCCTTTTTCTTCGTGAACGACGTGTTCGTCTGCGATTTCAAATTGGCGATTGTCCAGCCTTCGCCTTTCTTCTCGAAGCTTGGGTCTTTAATAAATTTGTTGGTGACATCGGTCTGTGCCAGGCTGGTGATTGGCATCAGCCAGCAGCTCACCAGAATGAATGAAGTAAAAAACTTTCTCATTATATTTTTCGTTAATTAGTTTTCTGTCCTTTGTTCAAGGGTGTTAATAGGTTCCGACCTTGGTGCTTATGAGCTCGATTGAAGCTTTTTATGAGCTTGACTGTAGCTATTTATGTCTTGACGGTAGCTATTTATATCTTGACTGTAGATTTATCTATGTCTCGTCTGTAGCTTTATTTATAGCAACGAATCTTGCTTAATGCCTATATTCCGAGCTTATAATCGCGACAAAAATAGTTCATTTTATTGAACGAGCCAAGCCTTATCGTCTTTTTATATTATATTAAGGTGTATTTTATCCCGATTTCTTCCTCATCATGGCAAATTGCTATTTACTATTAAACATAACACCTATTAAAGTTCAGATGGGTAAAAGATGCTACACAAACAGTCAGCAAGAAACTAATGGATACGCGACGCGATGAAGTTGGCTCGGTGACGCGATGAAGTTGGCTCGGTGACGCGATGAAGTTGGCTCGGTGACGCGATGAAGTTGGCTCGGTGACGCGATGAA
>CAMOSA010000076.1 GCA_946624335.1 uncultured Prevotellaceae bacterium | reverse complement strand
ACTACGGAGCGGCCAGCCGCTACAATGGCCTCTACATCCTCGGCAAAGCCATCGATGGCGAGGACCACATCAGCCGCCTCACAGGCACTATACGCGTGGAAACCTTCGACAGCGCCACAGGCATACGATCGTTGAAGCCTGGCAGCACAGACAGGACATCCTACAGGTATACACTGAATGGAACGATTGCGTCAAAAGGACAAAAAGGTGTCCTCATCACGGAGGGGAAGAAGATATTAATGAAGTAACCCAAGGCTCATCACAGGCCGTGCACCTTATCTTTGTTTTTACGCGCGAAGTCCTTCCACGACTTGGCGCCGCCTGCTACCGTCGGGCGTGAGCTCTCGATGAAATGACAGTAGGCGGCCGCCAGGCCGTCGGTAGCATCGAGCCATGGCAGCATGGCCTCGTCAGGAATTTTCATCATCTGTCTGAGCATATAGGCCACCTGTTCCTTCGACGCCGAGCCATTACCCGTGATGGCCATCTTGATCTGCATCGGAGCATACTCATGGATGGGCACTTGACGATGGATGGCTGCGGCCATCGCCACACCCTGAGCGCGGCCCAGCTTGAGCATCGACTGTACGTTCTTGCCAAAGAAAGGAGCCTCGATAGCCAGTTCGTCGGGCAGATAGCTCTCGATGATACCCGTGACACGCTCGAAGATACGACCGAGCTTCAGGTAGTGGTCAGCATATTTCCTAAGATCTATAACACCCATCGTCACCATCTCAGCATGACGGCCGGCGACTTTGATGACGCCGTAGCCCATGATGGTCGTGCCCGGGTCAATACCCAATATGATTTTTTCTGCCGAATTCTGTTCCATTATTTGTTTTATCAACAGCTGACCAAGAACTTTCAACTTTCACCTTTCAACTCTCAACTATCAACTTTCCGCTCGAGCTTGCTCGCTTCGCTCAGCGAAGAACTCTCAACTTTCAACTTTCAACTTTCACCTTTCAACTTTCAACCCTCAACTCTCAACCTTCAACTTTCAACTCTCAACCCTCCTCAATCACTTCCATCATGGTCGAGAACCCGATGACACGGTTCTCGAAGGCACGCAGAAGCTCTTCGCCCAGTTGCTTGCCCTGTTTGACAAACCAATAATGCAGTCGGGCCGTACTCTCGACCTCAAACTGCAAGGCAAAGCACTCGCTCTCGTCATCCTTGTGAGACAGGATGCGCGAGAGGCGACCGTTTTGCATATAACCAAATTCACGAACACGAGGAAGCATCACCTGATGCACCCAGATGACGAAGTCACGAGCATCCGCCACGGGCATTTGATAAGTAGTATTATAGAGAATCATGGTGCAAAAGTAGGTATTTATAAGCAGAAAAATGACGTTTTCACTTATTTTTTCACTTTCTATACCCAAAGTTTCACGAAAAAGGGCTATTTTTGCCCGCGAATTATGTATCACAGCTATCAAACATCGATAAAACATATCATCATTATGAAAAAAATCATTATCGCAGCGCTGCTCCTCGTTGCAGGTGCAGGACTGATGCAGGCCCAGACGCCTGCCCGAAAGACCGTCAACGTCACCTCTGCCGCCGCCGACAACAAGTCTGGCAAGGCAGCAGAAATCAAGTTTGAGACCCTCACCCACGACTTCGGCACAATCCCAGCCTCCGAACCTGTGAAGTGTGTCTTCGCCTTCACCAATACCGGCGACGCTCCCCTGGTCATCCACCAGGCCATCGCCACCTGCGGATGCACCATCCCCAGCTACTCCAAGGATCCCATCAAGCCCGGCGAGAAGGGACAGATCGAAGTGACTTACAACGGCAAGGCCGGGGGCATCGGACGCTTCATGAAAGGCATCACCGTGCGCTCCAACGCCAAGACACACCCCACGATACGCCTGACCATCGAAGGAGAAGTAGAGGAATAAGCCTATGAAACGCACCATGATCATCCTGTGCGCCGTGGTCATCGCTTGTGCCACAGCCACAGCCAAGACCAAGAAGCAGCCGGCCAACCCACTCGGCGACGGACAAAGCGACCGCGCCTACTGGACAGAGCTGGCCTATACGATGGCAGCCCCCGTGCTGGAGAACATGGCCAACGGCACACTCCAGCAGAACATGAAGCTCGAGCTGTCACCGACGTGGGACAACCGCGACAAGAAGGTCGCCTACATGGAATGTTTCGGTCGCCTCATGGCCGGCATAGCACCGTGGCTGACGTTGCCCGACGACGACACCCCCGAGGGACAGAAACGACGCCAGCTGCGTGAATGGGCGCTGAAAGCCTACAAGAACGCCGTCGACCCCGAGAGCCCCGACTACCTCGGATGGACCAGCGGAGGACAGACACTCGTCGATGCCGCATACGTCGTGGAGAGCCTCTTCCGTGGCTACAAAGCGCTGTGGGAGCCCCTCGACTCGCTCACCAAGGCACGTTATATCAAAGAGTTGCAAGGATTGAGGCGCTACGACCCGCCCTACACCAACTGGCTGCTCTTCGTCGGCATGGAAGAGTCGTTCCTGATGTATACCGGTGCACAGTATGACGCCTTCCGCATCAAGATGGCCATGAGCAAGGCCGAAGAATGGTACATCGGCGACGGCCTCTACAGCGACGGCCCCTCCTTCGCCTTCGACTACTACAACGCCTTCGTCATACAGCCCATGTACACGGAGTGCCTGCAGATGATTGCCGCCAAGCAGCCCAACAACACCTACCTCATCCGTTCCCACGGCGACAAGCGCAACGGTGCCAAGAGCCGTCTGGGCGTCGTTACCGAGCGTATGCAGAAGTACGGCGTCATCCTCGAACGCTTCATCTCGCCCGAAGGGACATTCCCCGTCGTCGGACGTTCCATCCCCTACCGCCTCGCCGTGCTGCAGCCCCTGGCCATGCTAGCCTGGCAGAAGACACTGCCCAAGGAGCTCTCCAACGGACAGGTACGTGCCGGCATCACGGCCGTCATGAAGCGTATGTTCGAAGGTAAGGGCAAGACCAACTTCACCGAGGACGGCTACCTCACCATCGGCTTCGTAGGCTCGCACCCCAACGTCGCCGACTGGTACACAAACAACGGTTCGCTCTACATGACATCACTCGCCTTCATGCCCCTCGGCCTGCCTGCCGACGACCCCTTCTGGACCGACGCACCCGAGAAATGGACATCGAAGAAGGCTTGGGAGGGCGACGACTTCCCCAAGGACCACAAGTGGAACATCAACCGTCAGGAACTCTATTGGGAATAAACACACAAACATAACATCAAAAGACATACAAGACCAAGAATGAATGAATTGATACGAATCGCCGTGCAGTCCAAGGGACGCTTGTTCGAGGACACCATGGCGCTGCTTGCCGAGGCCGGCATCAAGATACCGTCGAGCAAGCGCACGTTGTTGGTGCAGTCACCCAACTTCCCCGTCGAAGTCCTCTATCTGCGCGACGACGACATACCTCAGTCCGTGGCCACGGGTGTGGCCGACCTTGGCATCGTCGGCGAGAACGAGTTCGTCGAACGTGCCGAGCAGGCCGACATTGTCCGTCGTCTGGGCTTCAGCAAGTGCCGCCTCTCGCTGGCCATCCCCAAGGGCATCGACTACCCTGGCGTCCAGTGGTTCGAGGGCCGCAAGATAGCCACCAGCTACCCCGCCATCCTGCGCTCGTTCCTCGACAAGCATGGTGTGCAGGCCGAGATACACGTCATCACCGGCTCCGTCGAGATCAGCCCGGGCATCGGACTGGCCGACGCCATCTTCGACATCGTCAGCAGTGGCAGCACGCTCGTCAGCAACAACCTGCGTGAGGTCGAGGTGGCCATGCAGAGCGAAGCGCTGCTCATCGCCAACAGCAGACTCTCACAGCAGAAACGTGCCATACTCGACGACCTCCTCTTCCGCATCGAGGCCGTCAAGGCGGCCGAGGACAAGAAATATGTGCTGATGAACGTGCCCACCGAGCGCCTCGAAGAGATCATCGCCGTGCTGCCCGGCGCCAAGAGCCCCACCGTCATGCCCCTCGCCACGCCGGGATGGAACAGCGTGCACACCGTCATCGACGAGAAGCGCTTCTGGGAGGTCATCTCGCAGCTCAAGGCCCTTGGCGCACAGGGCATACTGGTCATACCCATCGAGAAAATGATACTTTAATAAATAGATGAAGATATACAAATATCCGAGCGAAGCCGAGCTGCGTGAGATCATCACACGTCCGACCAAGGATGCGCAGGACCTCACCGCCACCGTCGCCGCCGTCTTGGCGCGTGTCAAGGCCGAGGGCGACAGCGCCGTCCTCGACTACGAGCAACAGTTCGACCACGTCGACCTCCGCGCCGCCCAACACCCCGGAGCGTCGGCCGGCACCAGTCCGCTGGCCGTCACCGAAGCCGAGTTCGAGGCCGCCGAGGCATTGGTGGCCCCTGAGCTGAGAGAAGCCCTCCAGCTGGCCCACGACAATATCGCCCGCTTCCATGCCGAGCAGCGCTATGCCGGCATCGAGGTGCAGACGGCACCCGGCGTGCGATGCTGGCAACGCAGCGTCGCCATCGAGCGTGTCGGACTCTATATCCCCGGCGGCACGGCACCCCTGTTCTCCACCGTACTCATGCTTGCCACGCCAGCCCGCATCGCCGGATGCCGGCAGATCGTGCTGTGCACACCGCCGCAGCGCGACGGCAGCGTAAACCCTGCCATACTCGTGGCAGCACGCATCGCCGGCGTCGCCGAAGTCTTCAAGACAGGAGGCGTGCAAGCCATCGGAGCCATGGCCTACGGCACCGAGAGCATACCGAAGGTCAGCAAGATCTTCGGACCGGGCAACCAGTACGTCCAGTGTGCCAAGCAGCTCGTATCACTCGCCGACGTGGCCATCGACATGCCCGCCGGTCCGAGCGAGGTGGAGGTGGTGGCCGACGCGACAGCCGACGCCGCCTTCGTCGCCGCCGACCTGCTCTCACAGGCCGAGCACGGTGTCGACTCGCAGGTGCTGCTCGTGACCACGTCCGAACAGCTGCTCGCCGACGTCGAGGCCGAAGTGCAGCGACAGCTGCAGCAACTGCCACGCCATGACATCGCCGCCGCTGCCCTCAGTCACTCACGCCTCGTGCTCGTGGCATCATCTGCCGAGGCCATGGCCATCACCAACCGCTATGCCCCCGAGCACCTCATCCTCGAGACTGCCGACGCCGAGGCGCTCGCCGCCGACGTCGTCAACGCCGGCAGCGTCTTCATCGGTCACCTGACACCCGAGAGTGCCGGCGACTACGCCTCAGGCACCAACCACACACTGCCCACCAACGGCTACGCCACAGCCTACAGCGGCGTCAACCTCGACGCCTTCTGCCGCAAGATCACCTACCAGCACATCACACCCGAGGGACTGCGAGCCATCGGCCCTGCTGTGGAGCTCATGGCCGAGGCCGAACACCTCGATGCCCACAAACGTGCGATGACCCTAAGACTGCAGAGCCTATGAAAGCGCTACAAGAACTGACACGTAAGAATATATGTGCGCTGACACCTTATTCATGTGCCCGCGACGAGTTCAAGGGACGTGCCGCCAGCGTCTTCCTCGACGCCAACGAGAACCCCTACAACGCGCCTTACGACCGCTACCCCGATCCCTTGCAGGAGCAGCTGAAGGCGAAGCTCGCCGCCGTCAAGGATGTCGACGCCAGCCACATCTTCCTCGGCAACGGTTCCGACGAGGCCATCGACCTCGTCTACCGCGTCTTCTGCGAGCCGCGGCAGGATAATGTCGTCGCCATCAGTCCGACCTACGGGATGTATGCCGTGTCGGCCGACATCAACGACGTCGAGTACCGGCCTGTACCGCTCAATGATGACTTCACGCTCGACGCCGACCGCCTGCTCGACGCCACCGACGACCATACCAAGGTCATCTGGCTCTGCTCGCCCAACAACCCGACGGGCAACGCCCTCGACCGCCGCCAGATAGAACGCGTCATCGAGACCTTCCAGGGCATCGTCGTCGTCGACGAGGCATACAGCGACTTCAACGACCTGCGGCCTTTCCGCATGGATCTCTATCGCTACCCCAACCTCATCGTCCTCAACACCTTCTCCAAGCTGTGGGCCTCAGCAGCCATACGCCTCGGCATGGCCTTCGCCTCGGCAGACATCATCGGCCTGTTCAACAAGGTCAAATACCCCTACAACGTCAACCTGCTGACCCAGCAGCAAGCGCTGAAGATGCTGGACGACCCGCAGCGCATCAACCTCTGGCGCGCCACGTTGCTCAATGAACGCGACCACCTCTTGCCCGCCGTCGCCGAGCTGCCCATCTGCCGGGCCCTCTACCCCACCGACGCCAACTTCTTCCTCGCTCGCATGACCGATGCCGACCGCATCTACCACTACCTCATCGACCGGGGCATCGTCGTGCGCAACCGTTCCCGCGTCCAGCTCTGCGCCGACTGTCTGCGCATCACCATCGGCACGCCGGAAGAGAACAACACGCTGCTCGGAGCCTTGAGGCAGTATAGAGCATAGCATCAACAGCCCTTGTTTAGGACGCTCTAAACAAGGGCATTACATATCTATCGTTAAACCACTCATGAAAGCTTTGTTCATCGACCGCGACGGCACCATCCTCCGCGAGCCTGCCGACGAACAGATCGACTCGTTCGATAAGTTCCACTTCCTGCCCGGCGTCATCAGCGCCCTGCGTTTCCTGCGCCAGCACACCGACTACCGCTTCGTCATGGTCTCCAACCAGGACGGCCTCGGCACGGCCTCCTACCCCGAGGCCGACTTCTGGCCGACGCATAACCTCATGCTCGAGATCCTCGAGGGCGAAGGCGTCACCTTCGACGACATCCTCATCGACCGCAGCTTCCCCGAGGACAACCTGCCGACACGCAAGCCCGGCACAGCCATGCTCGGCGCCTACCTCGACAGCAGCTGCGACATGGACCACAGCTACGTCATCGGCGACCGCGCCACGGATGCCCAGCTGGCAGCCAACCTCGGCTGCCAGGCCCTCATCATCGGCGACGGCATGGACTGGACGAGGATTGCCGAGATCGTCTATGCCGGACCACGACGCGCCACGGTGCAGCGCACCACCAAGGAGACCGACATCGCCGTGACCCTCGACCTCGACGGCACAGGACGCAGCACCATCGCCACCGGCCTCGGATTCTTCGATCACATGCTCGAGCAGATAGCACGTCACGGAGCCATCGATCTCGACATACACGTCAGCGGCGACCTCCACGTCGACGAGCACCACACCATCGAGGACACCGCCCTCGCACTGGGCGAAGCACTGCTGAAAGCCCTCACCGACAAGCGGGGCATCGAACGCTACGGTGCGGCCACCTACACCCTGCCCATGGACGACTGTCTGTGCTCCGTAGCCATCGACTTCGGCGGACGGCCGTGGCTCGTGTGGGACGCACAGTTCCAGCGCGAGAAGATCGGCGAGATGCCGACCGAGATGTTCCTCCATTTCTTCAAGAGCTTCTCCGACGCCGCACGCATGAACCTCAACATCAAGGCCGAAGGCACCAACGAGCACCACAAGATCGAAGGCATCTTCAAGGCGCTGGCAAGAGCCATACGCATGGCCGTTCGACGCGACGTCCACCATATGCGACTGCCCTCCAGCAAAGGTGTATTATAATAAGGTGGGCATCGACCATTAAGTTAATGACGGTTGCAGAGATAGTGATAAATCTGCAATCAACAACACAAATCAAGAAAAAAGGTAAGCCTTCGTAGGAATACACATCATCAGCCAGATGCCGTATCACACCAAAGCATCACACGATGAACTTATCGGGATGCTGCCACACAAGTGGAAACTAAAACATCCGGAATCTGTCATGACCAAGAATGCATGACATAATATGGGTGCAACTAAAAATGACAGCAGCTACAGTCGAAAATGACTGTAGCTGCTGTCGCTATAGTATATAGGTATTACTACCTGTAGTTTATCGGATGCTTACTGAGAATGCTCATTAATAGCGTCAAGCGATAGCTGTATCATAGTGAGACAATGGTTCCTGTAAGCCCCCTGCGAGCCCACTCTTCAGCAATCCTTTTTTCTGCGGCTCGCTTCACTTCTAACGAGTGCTTGAAGCGTGCAAGAGCCTCTTCGTATGTTACTTTCCTAATATCCATAGTCTATCTATTGTTTGTTTTTGCGCTGCAAAGATAAGGTGAAATAGTCATTCTGCAAAAAAAAATCGTAAAAAAGTGATGATCAACGAGGGTAAGTGGTAAGTGTGTGTTAACCAAACAGCAGCTGCAACGCGTGTGTTGCAACTGCTGTCACTATAGTACTGTAGATGTTGATGGTTCAGGTTCCAAGCTTGTCATGCTGAGCCTGTCGAACTACAGCCATCAGCCTTCTTACATCATCCATCTTCCATCATACATCTTCCATCAATCACTTGCTCCAGTCGTCAGACCAGACATCGTAGTCGCCACGATTGTTGCCCTGACCCTTGACTTCAAATGAACCAGCATCTTTCTTGCCTTGACCCATATTGACGTTAGGATCGGAGTTGGCGATGGGGAGACATTGGGCGAGCTCGGTCGCCATCAATGTCGGAATAATATATGTCGTTTTCATTGTCGTAAACATTGATTAAATTTATGTCTTGAATTGATGATGAAATTGATGTCTTGAATTCGTGGATAAACCCTTTTGCTCTTTCTTTACATGAATTCGAGACACTAATGATCCACGAATTCAAGACATAAAATCAGTTACCTGTGTCTATTTCACGAGTACTTTCTTACCGTTGATGATGTTCACGCCACGCTGTGCCTTCTGCAGACGCTGACCGGCGAGGTTGAAGATCTCTGCAGCCTCCTCTGCGCTGACTTGCTCAACGGTCTTGATGCCATCGACCGTCTCGAAGATGAAAGTGAGAGCTTTTACGTTACCGCCAGTGCTCAACTCACTTGCAGGCAGATAAGCTCTATTGGTATTAATCGTACCTGCATTGTTGAGGAAGAACTGGTTGCCACTGAGGCCGTAGGCTGTCTCTTCTGCCAAGTAGGTAGGAGCCAATGTGCCAACGAGTTTATTGCCACTCAGTTCCGTATCACTGTCTGCAGAGTCAGCGTGATTTGGCCAGTCTTGCCGTTCTCGCCTTTCAGGAGCACCGTCATCCGTCCGCGCTCTGTCGTCTGCTCCCAATTCGTCAGGAGGATATTCAACTCCTTTTCTCGATCGTAGAATTTCATCTTTAACAGCAATTAATTTAATGACCATTAAGTTAATGTCTTGAATTGATGATGAAATTGATGTCTTGAATTCGTGGATAAACCCTTTTGCTCTTTCTTTACATGAATTCGAGACACTAATGATCCACGAATTCAAGACATAAAATCAGTTACCTGTGTCTATTTCACGAGTACTTCCTTACCGTTGATGATGTTCACGCCGCGCTGTACCTTCTGCAGACGCTGACCGGCGGCCGACACACCCAAGTCCTTTCGCCAACACACCCAAGTGTGGCGCCGCACCCTCCTAAGAGGGTTGTCAAAGTCTCCTAAGAGGGTTGACAAGCCATCCTGTATTTGTCGCTCACATACGAGAATCACTGGAAATGCCGTCGCATCGTCACAAGACCCCATATATAACTGATTACCAACACCTATCGGCGTGACAAAGGGTATGGAAAGCGTGTGACGATGTGACGAAACGGCCATGACAAGACAAGGATCTGCGTATGTATGCGTGCTTCCCAAAAAAAATTTGTTCATTTTTGCCTTTACCTTCACTTTTCGCTATAAGTCACACAGGTATAATCGGTTAAGTGAGGTGAAGGTAACGATTTTACCTTCACTTACCTTCACCTTCGCGATAAGAAGTAAAACAAGTTGTTTTACCTCGAAAGGGTTAGGTGCGAGAGGGGGGCATGAACCAATAGACATGAAGCAAAACAAGTTGTTTTACTTTCCTGCTTCACGGAGCTGCCTTAAGTAACCGTTAAATAATAACTTGGCACGATTTATGTTAGCGAGACCTCCAGCTCATCTTTTTGTCCCTTTTTGTTTTGCTCATCAGTCGTTATGCCCGCATAACTCCTTCTTCACAAAACAAAAATGAACTAAAAATCAGAGCGAAATCATACCAACTTTTTTAATGATTATCCGCAATCGTACCACCAAGACGCTGGAAGCGTCTTCTCTCAATAACCGGGGGTGCGCAGTACCCCCGGATAGGGACAAAAGGGGAACATCGACCCTGAAGGGGTCGCCCATTATGCTGTTCGGGCACTCTTTCAGAGTGCTTGCTTCTATAGTGCTCAATATCCGGGGGTGCTCGCTACGCTCGTACCCTCGGTTATTGAGCGAAGACCGCGTTGCGGTCTCTTTGGTGGTATGATTGCGGATAATCAAACTTTTTTTTACGGTTACTATACGGGAGTGATCGTTCCGGTTGGTTGGCTTAGCTGCATAGCGTATCTGAGCCAGATGCTGGTCAAGCGTTGCCTGAACGTGTCACTTTTGGGAGCCACTCGTTCAAACTTTTACATCGAAATGAAACATTTGTCCTACAAAAGTGAAGGAAAGTGAAGGTAAAATCGTTACCTTCACTTGTATAAACAAACTGTGTAATAGGAGGTTATACGGAAAAGTGAAGGATGAAGGCAAAAATCAACATTTTATTCACAGGAGGCACAATCTGCGCTATGCCGTGTCAGGCCACTTCGGGCGGTAACCTTGTATGCTCAGGGCAATCACTTAGGGCGTAATATAGCAGTTGGCACAAAGCCCTGGAGGGGCGAAGGAATTTAGGCAGGGGTGAAGTGAGCGACGCTCGGCCGAAGGACGCTTGACACTTCAAGAACCCCTGCCTAATATCCACCGTACCTACGGGACTTATTCTCTGACTTTGAGCCATCTCCTATATCATTGCCTTAATTTAATGGCCATTAAGTTAATGACGGTTGCAGAGATAGTGATAAATCTGCAATCAACAACACA
>CAMOSA010000075.1 GCA_946624335.1 uncultured Prevotellaceae bacterium | reverse complement strand
GATCGCACGCTCAGTAATGATATCTTCATCCCGAAGGGGCAGCTACGAGGCGCCAAGTCGGGCGACAAGGTGATCGTGAAGATCGTGGAATGGCCCGAGGGGTCGAAGAATCCTATCGGCAAGATCGTCGAGGTGCTGGGCAAGTCGGGCGACAACGAGACGGAGATGCACGCCATCCTGGCCGAATACGGACTGCCGTACACCTACCCCAAGGCTGTCGAGGATGCCGCCGAGCACATCGATGCGACCATCACGGCGGCTGACTATGCTGCGCGCGAGGATTTCCGTGATCGGCTTACCTTCACCATCGACCCGCGCGATGCCAAGGATTTCGATGACGCCCTCTCGTTCAGGGAGCTGCCCGCAGGCAGTAAGGGCAAGTATGAGATAGGCGTGCATATCGCCGACGTCAGCCATTACGTGCAGGAAGGCTCGCTCATCGACAAGGAGGCCATGCGGCGTGCCACGTCCGTCTATCTCGTCGACCGCACGGTGCCTATGCTGCCCGAGCGGCTGTGCAACTTCATCTGTTCATTACGTCCCGACGAGGAGAAGCTGTGCTACAGCGTCATCTTCGAGATGAGCGAGAAGGCAGAGATCAAAGGCTGGCATCTCGCCCACACCGTCATCCGCAGCGACCGTCGCTTTGCCTACGAAGAGGTGCAGGCGATGTTTGAAGCACGGGGCGAGGCCTCGGAGGAGGACTACCAGACCCCGACACGTCTGCCACAAGATGATGGACAGAGCGCGCCGGACATCACCGAACCTATGGCGACGGCCCTCATCACCCTGAACCGTCTGGCCAAGCAGCTTCGCCAGCGCCGCTTCGCAGCGGGCGCCGTCGACTTTGACCGCCCTGAGGTGCGCTTCGAGATCGACGACAAGGGCAAGCCGCTGAGCACCTACGTCAAAGTGGCCAAGGACGCCAACAAGCTGATCGAAGAGTTCATGTTGCTGGCCAACCGCACGGTGGCAGAGAGCATAGGACGTGTGCCAAAAGGTAAGAAGGCCAAGGTGTTGCCCTATCGTATCCACGAACAGCCCGACCCCGACAAGCTGCTGAACCTTGCACAGTTCGTAGCCAAATTCGGCCGTAAGCTCAAGACCACGGGCACAAAGCAGGAAATCTCGAAGAACCTGAACAGGCTGATGCACGATGTGCACGGCCAGAAGGAGCAGAACCTCGTCGAGATGGTGGCGCTGAAGGCGATGATGAAAGCTAAGTACTCGACCGTCAATATCGGTCACTATGGCCTGGCCTTCGACTACTATACCCATTTCACTTCGCCCATACGACGCTACCCCGACCTGATGGTACACAGGCTCTTGTCGCGCTACGCCGACGGCGGCCGTTCCGCCAATCAGGAGAAATACGAGGCATTGTGCGAACAGAGCAGCGAGATGGAACAGACGGCAGCGCAGGCCGAACGTGCCAGCATCAAGTATAAGCAAGTGGAGTTCATGGCAGACAAGATCGGCAATAGCTACGACGGCATCATCTCGGGCATCACCGAGTTTGGCCTCTATGTGGAGCTGAACGATTCGAAGTGCGAAGGCATGGTGCCGCTGCGCGACCTCGATGACGACTACTATGACTTCGACGAACGCAACTACCAGCTGTTGGGCCGCCGTCGCCACCATCGTTACACACTGGGTGATCCCATTCGTGTCGTCGTGGCACGCGCCAACCTCGACAAGAAGCAGCTCGACTTTGCCCTCGCCAAGGATGAATAAAGAACACGATTTAACAACCAACGAACATACCAACAGACAATGAGAGTCCTCGTCACAGGTGCCTCAGGATTTATAGGCAGTTTCATCGTCAGCACAGGCCTTGACCGAGGTTATGAGATGTGGGCCGGCATACGTGCTACCAGCAGTAAGCAGTATCTCACCGACCCGGCTATTCACTTTGCAGAGCTCGACCTGGGCAACCGCGAGCGGCTGCGAGAGCAGTTGCTGGCCTACAAGGCCGAGATGGGCGGCGCTTGGGATTATGTCATCCACGCCGCCGGTGCCACGAAGAGCCTGCATCGCGAAGGCTTCTTCCGCACGAACACTGACGGCACGCGTAACCTGGTCATGGCGTTGCAGGAGGCAGGCATGGTGCCTCAGCGCTTCGTCTTCATCAGCTCGCTCAGCATATTCGGTGCCATCAAGGAGCAGCCGTTGCCAGCCGCTGAGGCCGCATCGGCGGGCCAACGCTATCCTGACATCACCGCCGCCGACACGCCTGAGCCCAATACTGCCTACGGCGAGAGCAAGCTTGCCGCCGAGCGCTTCTTGGCGTCGCAGACCGCTTTGCCGTGGGTCATCCTGCGGCCAACGGGCGTCTATGGTCCACGTGAACGCGACTACTTCCTGATGGCCAAAAGCATCAAGCAGCATGTCGACTTCGCCGTCGGCTATCGTCCGCAAGAAATCACCTTCGTCTATGCCCTCGATGTGGTGCAGGCCGCTTTCTTGGCCTGTGAGCGTCCGTCCGACGCCGTCGTACACCGCTCCTACTTCCTCTCGGACGGGCGGAGCTACAACAGCCGGGCTTTCTCCGACCTGCTCCAGCGCGAGATGGCCACGCGTTTCGTTCTGCACATCAAGGCACCGCTGTGGTTCCTGCGTGCCGTATGCGCTGTCAACGGAACCTTCTGCCGCCTCTTTGGAAAGCTGACGACACTGAATATGGACAAATACCATATCTTGGCGCAACGCAACTGGAACTGTGACATCGAGCCGGCACGCCGCGAGTTGGGCTACCAGCCGCAGTGGGATCTTGAACGAGGCGTCAAGCAGACTGTCAAGTGGTACAAGCAGGCGGGATGGCTGTAACCCCCATCGCCGGCCTAAACATTAAACAACCGAAGAAATCGTAGCGTGTTGGGAAACTATAAAAAGAAGACTTGCGGGATGAAGCAGTGTGGCCTGACGCTGCTGCCCATTGAGCAGGTGGCGGCAGTCTATTGTGCGGTCACCTCGCTGCTGATGCTTGTGTTGTGGCCACGGCTTGTGGATCCCTTGATGATGCTGATGACGCGCCTCGAATGGCTCGCCGCTACGGCTGTGCTCGTGGGCTTGTCGTATCTCGTCGGCCGACGGCAGTCGTCGGCAACAGGCTCATCACTTGCATCGCCGCGTGCCGCCTGGCTCTCGCCTCTCTCTCTGTTGTCGCTGCTCAGGGCTATCGTGCAGATGGCTTTTCTCATCCTGTGGTATCCAGACACTTATGAGTTCAATCGCTCGTTTGACAATCTCGACCATCACTTTGCAGCCCTCGACCTTCAGCTCTTCGGCTGCCAACCATCGCTGGAGTTCAGCAGGCTGCTGTCCTCATCCTTCTGGAGCGAGGCGTTCAACCTCGGCTACTGGAGCTACTATCCGATGATCGCCCTGCTGGCCCTTGCCGTGCTGTTCAAGTGGCGAGACACCAGCCGCTCGTCGCGCTTCTCGCACGTCACATCGGTCATCATGGCCGCTTTCTTCCTTTATTACCTTATTTATATCTTCGTCCCCGTAGCGGGTCCGCAGTTCTACTTCGAAGCCGTCGGCGTGGATGCCATCGCCCAGGGCCATTTCCCTTCGCTTGGGACCTATTTCAGCAGTCATACTGAAATGCTCCCTGCGCCCGGCGACTCGAGCGGCCTTTTCTATAACCTCGTCAGTGGAGCACAAGCCACGGGCGAGCGGCCTACGGCAGCCTTCCCCAGCAGCCATATCGGTATCTCCACCATCGTCCTGCTGCTAGCGTATCGCCACGTGCCACGTCTGCTCATTGTCCTGTTGCCGTTGTGGGGGCTGCTCTGTTGCGCCACTGTCTATATTCAGGCTCACTATCTCGTGGATGCTATCGCCGGTCTCGTCAGCGCACCCCTCATGCTATGGCTTGCGCAGTGGATGGTCCGGCCTTTATTCGGCATCGACGCTCAGCAGGATGGCTAATGAGGGCTAAGGGGATTGTCGTATTGCTCTTCTTGTTGTGGACGGTAGCGGTCACCGCACAGACCAACGAGGATTGGGACGAGCTGATGGAGACACTCTCCGAAGACTACGCCTCAGCAGCAGACGACGATGAGGCTGATGAGGGCTGGCAGGCTCTTGTCGAGGAACTGGCAGACCTGCACGAACATCCTTTTGACATCAACAGTGCCACGCGTGAGATGCTGGCAGCCCTTCCTTTTCTCACCTTCAAGGAGGTCGATGCAATCATGGACTATCGTGCCATCAACGGACCGTTGCGCTCAATCGGCGAATTGCGTCTGATAGGAGCGCTCAATTCCTCCCAGCTACGTTGGCTGCGCCTGTTCGTCTGCGTCGAATCGCCCACTACGGATGACTCGCGGACGCCGATGAAAAGCGTGCGCCAGGAAGTGACGACCCGGATTGATGTGCCTTGCTACGACCGTGCCGGATGGCCGTGGGCCAAAGGCATCGCCCACCGCTTGCGTTATACCGGACAATGGAGCCCGCATCTGGACATTGCGCTGCGAGGCGAGAAGGATGCCGGCGAGCCTATGTTCACGCGGAAGAATCCGTTGTGGGATGCATGGGGAGGGCACGTCATGTTCAGCGACTGGCGTGCCGTGCAGACTGTTATTGTCGGCGACTATCGGGCCGCCTTCGGCGAGGGGCTCGTCATGAACAACGGCTTCCAACTTGGTAAACAGCTCACGGGGCTGTGGCGGTCATCGGCTTCGCTGAAGCCACATCGTTCCTATGATGAGAGTCGTTATCTCAGGGGTATTGCTGCAGCACTACGGCTGGGCCGAGGCTGGAATGTGACTGCTCTTTACGCTTTCCGGCGGTTGGATGCTACGGTTCAGCCGGACAATACCGTCCGAAGTATTAACGATGCAGGGTTGCATCGCACGGAGGCCGAGATGAGTCACAGGCGCACCCTCGGTAATCACACGGCGGCGCTGCACGCCGCCTGGCAGCAGAAGAGCCTGCGCCTGGGTGCTACGGCGACGTACAACCGATATGACCATCAGTTCCGGCAGGGCACAGCCCTCTATCGGCAAATCTATCCTGAGGGTTATGAGTTCGCTGCCGTGGGCGCTGACTACGCAGCTCATGTCGCCAGCCTTTACGTCAGCGGCGAGACGGCGCATAGCTGGGGGCGCCAAGGGAACGGTTGGGCAACGCTCAACAAAGCTACCTGGCGTTTTGACAGTAACACGCGGGTGGCTGCCGTGCAGCGCTTCTATAGCAAGCTCTACTACTCGCCCCAAGCCACGGCTTTCGGCGAGAGTGACCGTGTGCAGAACGAGAGCGGCGTGGCGCTGTACTTTGATGCCGATCGTCTCGGCCCTTTCGGCATTAATGTGTTCTTCGACTACTTCTATCATCCCTGGCCACGCTTCACGATGACCAAGGCTTCGACCGGCTATGAGGCTGCGCTCCAAGGCTCTTTCCAACCAAGAAAGGATACGAAATACCTTGTCCGCTATAGCCTGAAGAGCAAGGAGAAAAACGATACGCGCCACGTCAGCCATCGCCTGCGAGTGTCTTTCATCAGGCAGTGGCATCAGCGATGGACATTACGTGCTACGGCACTTATGCACCACTACGTCGAGCCGGTGACACACGAGCGCTCAACGGGTTATGCCTTGCTGCCTCGCCTGGATTTCGCGTCGGCCGACGAACGGTGGCGAAGCTCGTTGATGGCCGGATGGTTTGACTCGAAGACATACAACAGCCGCCTTTACACCTTCGAGCCCAGCCTGCTGCAGACCTTCGGCCTGTCGATGCTCTATGGCCGTGGCGAGCGTGTCGCCCTGACCATGAGTTGGCATTCACCGCGCCTCGCCGTCGAAAGCCCTTCTATTTCCGATGATTCATCGGCGACGACAGACCCAAAAACACGACAAGTCCGGCGCTATCAACCCTCGCGCTTTCATCTCCAGCTGAAGATAGGTCTGACTCACTATCACGACCGCACGACGATATCGTCAGGCCCCACCCTCATCCGCTCGCCTTTTCGTTGTGACTTGCAACTTCTGTTGCGTTACACTTTTCGTGGTGTGAAACGTTAGAAGACGTGTGCTCGTCAATGCGTGCTCTGTCAGTAGGCGTAAACGAGCCCGTATTTGTCATGCAGCCGACGCAGTGAACCATCGGCCTTCATCTGGCGGATAACAGCGTTCACCATAGCCAGCAAGTCGTCCTGCCCCTGCCGCATAAGAACGCCTATCTCGCCACGGGTAAAGGGCTTGTCAAGCAACGGAGCTGCCAGGCGCGAGTCAGACTGGACATAGTAGGGGGCTTCCGTAATTTCGGTAATCATCACGTCGGCTGTGCCTTGGGCTATCAGCGACGGAATCTCTTCGTTCTGTTGGTGGACGATGATGGTGGCGTGCATGAGATGCTCGCGGGCAAACTTCTCATTGAGTCCGCCGGGATTGACCATGACGCGCACTTCGGGGTGGTCGATGTCAGCCAGTGCCCGGAAACGAGGAGCGTCCTCGGTGCGGCACAAGATGGTCTTGCCATTGGCAAGATAGCCTTCGCTCATCGCCATGGTCTCGCGACGGGCATCGGTGATTGTAATGCCGCCGATAGCGAAGTCAAATCGTTGAGGGTCAGCAAGCACGTCGGAGGTCAGCGTCGGCCATGAGGTGTGGACGAATGTCGGGGCGATGCCCATGCGATGCGCTATGGCCGAAGCGATTTCGATGCCGAAGCCCCAATAGTCGCCCGTCTCCGGTTCACAGAAGGACAGTGGACGATAGTCGCCGGTCGTGCCGATATATAGTGTACCTCGCTGCACGATGGCGGCGACAGTGCCGGAGACAGGGATGTCGGTGGCGGTGGAAAGGATAAAGACGGAGCGCTGGTCATTGTCACGGCCGAAATCGAGCGCCATGGCCAGAGAGTCCTCGTGGAAGAGACGTGTGCTGTCGAAATAATAGAGACCGTCGGCGGCGTTAAACCAGCCTCCGACGTAGCCGTCGTGCTGCAGGGCGTGGGTGATGACCTGACGAAGCTGACCGCGTGAGTGACAGTCCTGAGTCGCGGCGTAACTGACAGCGATACCCTCAGAAGGCTCTGTCATAGAACGGAGGTCTAAGGTGAAACCATCGGGGTGAGACTGACTGAAAGTCCAGACTTGATCGACAAGGGCGGACAGGCTGTCTTGGCTGATGCCGCAGCGCGACAGGCTGTCGCTGCTGGCACAAGCCGTGAGGAGACCTATACTGTAAAGCGTCATGACGACGCCGAGAAGCAAGTGCCTTATCTTATACATAAATCAATGTGCGGAATGACCTACTGGCGTGCTTATTGAAAAAAGGAGAAGTTGACGCTGCCATAGGCTCGGTGAGCGACGAAGTGTGGGTGCCCGGAGAAGTCATGGGTCTTGCCGTGCTCGAGGACAAATAATCCATCGGGAGCGAGGAGGGCAGGGCGCGTGCCGTCGGCGTTCATCCGAAGGCCTTCATCGAAGATGAGCTCGGGCAGTTGCTCCAAATCGGGCAAGGCGTATGGGGGATCGGCAAAAATGAAGTCATAAGAGGCTGTCGTTTTCTGCAAGAAGCGGAGGACGTCGGCGCGCAGCACCAAGGCATCCGACTCGGCATCGCTGCCGAGTGTGTGGAGAAAGCGGCGGATGAAGGCTACGTGCTGGGCGTCTAATTCGACGGCCGTGACACGGCAGCACCCACGGGAGAGCAACTCGAGGGTAATGCTGCCCGTACCGGCAAAGAGATCGAGGGCAGTGGGCGCATCGCTCTCAAAATCGATATAACTGCGGAGGACATTGAACAGGTTCTCCTTGGCAAAATCCGTCGTGGGGCGTGCCTTGAAGGTGCGGGGAACGTCAAAATGACGGCCACGGTATTTGCCGGCAACAATACGCATAATAGGAGGATGGGGATGAAGTTACAAGCGGTTGAGCAGAAGAGCTTTGAGGTCGACAGGTACCTCCGTCTCACGAGCCAGAGGGACATGGGAGAAGAGGTCGGCAGGAGGGAGAAGGTCGACGTGGCGGACATAAAGGGCGAGGGCTGACTGCAAGGCCTTTGCTTGCTCAAGAGACGTTTCGTAGATGAGGGCGAGATGATCTTGTTCGGCGTCTAAACCGAGCAGCTGCCAAACGTTGAGGACAAAATATTGGATGTCGGCACTGACCGTGCTGTCGAAGCTGTTGGAGAAGCGTAGGCGTCCCTTGTCAAAGGCGATGATCTCAAGACCCTCTGCTGAGACGCGGACGAAGAGGCGGTGATGGCGCTCGTCGGCATCCTGGTCGAAGTGCATCAGTCGCTCCATCAGCATGGCGCGTGATGCGAAGAAGCGAGCCGTAGGATAGAACTGAAGAATAACCTCCTCGAGGTCACGAGGGATGGCATAGACTTCCACGGATTCCAGCTCAGGCTGTATCGTATAAGCTACGCGTAGGTTGCTCATGTCCTGCTCGGCCAAAGAGAAGGCATAGAACGCGGAAGCCTCGTCGCGGTGAAACTCTTCGAGCGGAACGTGTAATGAGGGTGACGTGATGAGGATATAAGCCTGATCGATCTGTCTGTTGTTATAGTCGCTGCGGCTCAGCTCATGATGCATGCGGTCTGCCAACGACTCCTCACCGAGGCTGAAGTGTTCACCGCGAATGAGGCTTGACGTCTGAGGGTCACAGACGAAAAAAGAAAATCCATCCGCGAAGATGCGGATGGATAGGGTGAGTGGATGGTATCTCTTATTCCCAGTTGCCGGCATTGTTGTTCCAATTGTTGAGGTCGCCAATCTTCAGACCGGGATAGGCTCCCATATCGTCGGCAAGCTGACGACGGTTGACAATGAGGCGGTCACCGTTACGACCCATATTCTTCAGGAAGCTCTCATCGGGGGCACAGCACTCCATGACATACTGCGTCGTGCCGGAGCGTGTGACGCTGAGGAAGGTGTTGAGCTGGAACGTGTCGCCCTCAGCATAAGGGATATAGCGCAGTGAGTCGGGGTTGAAGCCTTCGCCGAAGAGCGAGTCGGAGAGGTTGACCCAGGTGGTGTCACGACGGAAGCCCTGCAGGCCGTTGGCTGCAATAGCTGCGGCGTCACCGCTGTTGACGATAGCGGCAGCCTTAGCCTCGGTGAGGCCTTTCTCCATCTGCTCGTCAGAAAGAACGCCTTCCTTGACGACTTTGGGGATACGACCATTGCGGACGAACTCAACGAGCTTCCACAAGCTGTCGCAATAGGCAGCCTCGGGGCTCTGGAGTTTGTACTGTTCCTCTGCTTCCTTGATCTGAAGCAGACGTGCCTTGACGGCATTCTCTCGTACTGTCACTTCCTTCTGGAAGTCGATGTCATCTTGAATACTACGCCAGCAAATAAAGAGCAGGCCGATGACACAAAGCGCTAAAAGCGCGTTAAAAACCTTTTTCATAACGTCAATATGAAGCTTTTTGTTTATATTTGCATCGCAAAAGTAGCAAGAATAATCGAAATAATAATCATCTTCCTTCATTTTTTTCGCTTTAAATGTCAATAAAAGAGCAAATGGCGGCTTTCATACTCGATAAATTCGGGTTTAAGGCAACAAAACAACAAGAAAAAGCGGTCGGAATGATGTCGGAATTCATTTTTGAGCGCAACGCTGACTCCATCTTTCTTTTGAAGGGTTATGCGGGTACGGGAAAGACTTCTTTGATAGGTGCTTTGGTGCGTTCGATGGATGCGCTGAAGCAGAAGACTGTGCTCATGGCACCGACGGGGCGTGCAGCAAAAGTCTTTGCCCTGCACGCCGAGCACACAGCTTTCACTATACACAAGCGCATCTATCGCCAGAAAAGTTTCAGCGGTGAGATGATAGACTTCCTGCAAAATGTCAATCTGCTGAAGAACACATTATTTATTGTCGACGAGGCCTCGATGATTGCCAATGACAGCCTGGGCAGCAGTGTCTTTGGGACTGGCAGGCTGCTGGATGACCTCATACATTTCGTCTATTCCGGTGAAGGATGTAGGCTGATACTCGTTGGTGACGCTGCACAGCTGCCGCCGGTGGGGCAGCAGTTGAGTCCCGCCCTGGATGAACAGACGCTTGAAGGATATGGGATGGACGTGAAAAGCATCACGCTGACCGAGGTGGTCAGACAGTTGTCGGACTCTGGGATACTATGGAACGCGACGATGTTGAGGCGACTGATGGCTGAGGATGAGGTCTGGGACTTCCCACGACTCCGCATTAAGGGTTTCCCTGACGTCGTTCACATTCCTGCTAATGAGCTGATTGAAGCTATCGAGCAAGCTTATTATCAAGTGGGGTCGGATGAAACTATCATTGTGACGCGCTCCAACGCCAGGGCTAACGCTTACAACCAAGGCATACGTGGGCGAATACTCGATAGGGAGGAGGAGCTGACGGGCGGCGATCAGGTGATGGTGGTGAAGAACAACTATTTCTGGGTGAAGCCTGAAGAAAAGACAAAAGACAATGGCGAAGAGGCCTCGCCGGCGATGGACTTCATCGCAAATGGTGATGTGGCTGTCGTACGACGGTTACGCAACGAGCGTCACGAACACGGTTTCCGTTTTGCAGACGTTTGGCTGCAATTCCCCGACTATGACGACGTTGAAGTGGAAGCCACTGTCATCTTGGACACTCTCGCCAGTGAGGCACCAGCCCTCACTCGAGAGCAGCAGGAATCATTGTTCCAACATGTGTGGGGCGACTATCCCGAACTGACGACGAAGCGTGATCGCATGAAGGCCGTCAAAAACGATCCGCTGTTCAACGCCCTGCAGGTTAAATATGCCTATGCAGTGACCTGCCATAAGGCGCAGGGCGGGCAATGGAAACGTATATTTGTGGATCAGGGCTATCTGACGGAAGATATGATAGGGCCCGAATATTTCAGATGGCTCTACACGGCCATCACTCGTGCCACGGAAACTGTTTACCTCGTCAACTGGCCAAGGCAGGAACTGGATGAGGAGAGCCAAAGAGTGGTCGATGACAGATAATCA
>CAMOSA010000074.1 GCA_946624335.1 uncultured Prevotellaceae bacterium | reverse complement strand
TCGATGGCCTGCACGTCCTGTGGCGTAAGCTCACACGTACGGTCGCAGAGGCGTTGGCGAATGAACGTGCGGAAGTCGTCGATAGAAAGGTCGGTGTGTTCGCGCAGCAGCGTGATGCGCTGCCGAACGCTCTTGACGCCGTGCTTGCCGAGTTTTGACGGTGGCGGCGTGATGGCGTTCACCATGTGACTCATGTCGGTGTCGAAGAGCAAGGTCCCATGCACGATGCTGTGCCCCGGGATATGGTAGAAAGCATTGCCCGACACTTTGCGGCCGTCGATGAGGACATCATTATTGGCCGTGGAGGTGGCCGGCAGGCCGAGGTCGGACAAGGCGCGGGTGATCATCTGCAAGTAGTAGGTGAACGTCGTGACGACCTCGTCGGAGCGCGTGATGTAGCTCATCATGAGGTTCGAGGGGTCAGCGAAGACGCAGCCGCCACCGCTCTTGCGCCGATAGACTTCTATACCATGGCGCTTGCAGTAGTCGAGATTCACCTCCTGCTCAATGACCTGATGGCGTCCGAAGATGACGGTCGGCGCAACGCGCCAGGTGAAGAAGAGATCGTCGCCCGTGTTCTTCTCACGCGCCAAGAACTCCTCCATCGCCAGATAGAAGCTCAGGCGACGGCTTAGAGGACATGGGAGCGTGACGTAAATCATTACTTTTTGGTCTCTGCGGCCACAAAAGTAGCAAATCTTTGCGACTCTCACATCATCTTTATCATTTTTTTTCGTTTTTTGTGATGTTTTCCGACGAAGAAGCCTTATCTTTGCAGCCGAAATCCCCTAACGAGCCCTTTTTTCTATGCAACCAATATACGACTTCATCGCTTATCTCGCCGACTTCCTGTTTGGGATTATCGCGCTCCTCTTCCATCGTCCGCGCAACAAGTTTCTGCGCTTCGTGAAAGGGCAACAGGGTCTGATCCGTCAGATCCAGGCCGGCGAGCGAGCCACAGGCGATGAACGTCCAACGCTGTGGGTTCACGCCTCGTCGCTGGGCGAGTATAATGTTGCCAAGCCCATCGTACGCCTCCTGCACGAGTCGGGCCGGTGGCGCATCGTACTGACGGTATTCTCCCCCTCGGGTCTCGACTATCTGAAACGTTATCGCCAGCACGTCGACGCCGTGTACGCCCTGCCCCTGGACAAGTCCTACAACGTATGGCGCTTCCTTGACGCCGTGCGCCCCGACCGCGCCGTTTTCATCATCTCCGAGTACTGGGTCAACTACCTCAGTGAGCTGAGACGTCGTGCTATCCCCACCTTCCTCGTTTCGGCCAACATTACCGAGCGTGCGCCGTTCATGCACTGGTATGGGGGTCTGTGGCGCCGGCAGCTGAAGACCTATTCGCATTTTTTCGTCCTCAATGAGTCGTCACAGCGGCGGCTCGAGCGCCTCGGTTTCACGAATGTCACCGTGACGGGCGACCCGCTCTTCGACAATGCCCGCAAGGTAGCGCGCACCCCCTACGAAAACGCCATCATCGAACGCTTCGTCGATGGGCGTAACGTGTTCATCGCCGGCAGCATCCACGACCGCCAGGACCTGGAGATGGTCACGACGCTGGCCAACCGCCATCAGGACACACGCTTCATCCTCGTCCCCCATGAGATCAGCCCCGAAAACATACTGCGCATCAAGAAGCGACTGCTCTGCCAGGCACATCGCTATTCCCACTGTACGCCGGAGACGGACTTCTCGAAGACACAGGTGCTCATCATCGACTTCATGGGCGCCTTGGCATCCATCTACCGCTACGCCCGCTGGGCCTATGTCGGAGGTGGTTTCACGCCTTATCTGCACAGCATCATCGAGGCTACAGCCTATGGTCTGCCCGTAGCCTATGGGCCCTATGTCGAGCGAAAGCCCACGGCGCAGGAGCTGGCCGAGCTGGGCGTCGGACGCATCGTTGAGAATGCCGAGCAGCTCGACGACTGGTTCTCCGAGCTCAAGAACAACAGCAAGCGTCTCGAGAACATCAGCCGTACGGCCATTACCTATATGCAACGCCATGAAGGCGCTACAGAAGCTATCATCCAAACGATTTCCGATTATGAAAGATAAGATTCTCTACCGCATCTACCTTTGTCTTTTCGGCTCACTGGCCCGCCTGCCCCTGTCGTGGCTCTTCGTGCTGAGCGACGGGCTTTGCTGGCTGATGTTGCATGTCTTTCCTTATCGTCGCCGTGTCGTGCGTGAGAATCTGCTTCGCGTCTTTCCCGACGCGACCGACGCAGAGCGCCGAAAGATAGAGAAAGGATTCTATCGCCACTTGTGCGACCTTATCTTCGAGATGATCAAGCTTCTTCATATCTCCGACGAGGAGATGGCGCGACGAGTGGAGCCGCATGGAGTGCATCTCGTTGATGAGTGTGCCCGCGACGGTGTGCCCTGCTTCATCCTTTTCGGGCACAAAGGAAATTGGGAGTGGGCCGAGCAGATGTACACCTATACTCAACTGCCCAACACGTTCTGCCAGGTCTATCGCCCCGCCAAGGACAAAGCTTTCGATCGGGTCATCCTGCAGCTGCGTACCCGTTTCAACAGCGTCAGTATTCCCCAGAAACAGACCTTGCGTACGATCCTCCGCATGAAACGTGAAGGCAAGCCTTTCCTCGTGGCCTTCAACTCCGACCAGCATCCCAACAGCGATGTCATGGAGCATTGGACGACGTTCCTCGGACAGGATTCGGCCTATATCACCGGCGCTGAGGAAATCGGCACGAAGATAGGTGCACGATTCATCTATATGGATTTTGAGCAGACACGTCGCGGCTACTATCGCATCTCGTTGCATGAGATCGAACCTGCCGATGGCGAGAAGTATCCGTACACGATCTCCTTCCTGCGGATGCTGGAAGCTTCTATCCTACGTCAGCCTGAACAATGGTTGTGGTCGCACCGCCGTTGGTATTTGAGCCGTGAGGAATACAACCGTCAGCAGGCCATGACCTCCAACCCCCGCCTCGTTGAGCAGGCGGAAAACACCTAAACGTTATTAATCGTAAATCATAAATCATAAAAACGTAAATCGTAAATGATGAATATTATCTGCGTTATTCCCGCCCGCGGCGGCAGCAGCCGTTTCTTCGAGAAGCCGCTGGCGCTGATCTTGGGTAAGCCCATGATCCAATGGGTCTATGAACATTGCAAGGCTGTGCCCGAGTTCTCGGAAGTCTACGTGGCCACCGACAGCGAGCGTATACGTGAAGCTGCCGAAGCCTTCGGCGCCAAAGTCGTCATGACGCGTTCCGACCACGATACCGCTACCGAGCGTCTCTATGAAGTCTCGACACGCATCGAAGCTGACCTCTACGTTAGGGTCAACGGCGACGAGCCGCTGCTGACGCGCGAAGCCATCATCCAGTGCATCCCCGCCGAAATCAAGGAGGGCGAGCTTTATGTCTCCAACCTCATGACCGATTTCGAGAATCCCGTGGAGGTGGTCGATGCAACGAATCTGAAGATCGTCACGGCCAAGGACGACCGCTGTCTCTTCATCAGTCGCAGCCCCATCCCCTACCCCAAGGGTGCCATGGACTATGTCTTCCATAAGTTTGTGGGCGTAGGTGCCTTCAACCGTAAGGCTTTGGACTTCTATCACAACACGCCACGCGGTCCCATCGAGAAGATCGAGGAGAACGACTCTTTCCGCTTCATCGAAAATCACGTCCCCATCTACTACTACAACGCCCACTGCAAATCGCTGAGTGTTGACACGCCCAAGGACATCGATGGCGTGGAGGCGTATTTGAGGAATGACGAATGACGAATGAAGATTGAAGAATAATGCGAGTAGGATTCGACGCCAAGAAGGCCATACGTAACCACACAGGCATCGGCAACTACAGCCGCCGCTGTATCCGAGCCGTCGAACAAGAGGGGGCTGACACCCTCCTGTTCTATAGCCGTGTGCCCGTGTTGGGCGAACTGTGGCGTAACCTGCTGCAGTGGTGGGCCGTCCGACGAGCGAAAGTCGACGTCTACCACGGCCTGAGCAACGAGCTGCCCCTCGGCATACGGTGGTCGGGCGCTAAGAACGTGGTCACGATCCATGACCTCATATTCTTGCGCATCCCCGAGACCTACAGCTGGCTCCAGCGTCAGATCCTCAGGCTGAAGACGCGGTATGCCTGTCGCGTCGCCGACCGCATTATCGCCGTCAGTGAGATGACACGTCGCGACCTCGTCAGCTACTACGGCATCGACCCGCACCGCATCGACGTCATCTACCAGAGCATCGACGATATCTTCCGTCAGCCCTGCACGAGCCAACAGCTGCAGGCCTGTGCCCAGCGCTACGGCCTGCCCAAGCGCTTCGTGCTCTGCGTCGGGACCATTCAGAGGCGCAAGAATCAGCACACCCTCGTCTGCGCCCTGCCCACCTTGCCCGAAGACGTTCACCTCGTGCTCGTAGGCAAGGAAGAAGCGTACTCCGAGACCGTTCAACAAACGGCCCAGAAGCTGGGGGGCAGTTCGCGCGTACATATATATAAAGGTGTCCCAACGTCCGACCTACCCGCCTTCTACCAACTCGCAACCGTCTTCGCCTGCCTCTCACGCTTCGAGGGGTTCGGCATACCACTGGCCGAGGCACTGGCCAGCGGGACGCCTGTCATCGGCGCCACAGGCTCGTGCCTCGAGGAAGCTGGAGGACCCGACTCAATCTACCTCGACCCCGACGATGCCGACGGACTGGCACGGAGCATCAACGCCCTGCTGGACGACCCGTTGCGCCGTCAGAGTATGGCCGACCGTGGCCGCCTTTACGCCCAGCGCTTCACCGACGAACAGTTGGGGCATGACCTCACAGCCCTTTACCGCTCACTTCTGAGTGACTGACACGATGAACTTGGCCTATTACACACAACTCAGCAAGCCGCTGCGCAAGCTTTGGTTCTACGCCCATAACTTCTGCGCCTACGCCCTACCCGACAGCCTCATGCGTTGGCGCACTCGCCGCCTGCTGCAGCGCCTGACGCCTGCCGAGCGTGCCGCTGCCGAGCGACGCGCCGACTACTATTGCCGCCTGCCGCAGCACACTGTCCTGCCGGCCGATGCCCTCCGCGTGGGCGACTACCACTATCCATGGCACAGCCGGCATAAGTTCGTCACCTATTTCTTCGACCTCTACCGCGTCGTACGCTGTTTTCCTGCTGACGCTCGTTTCCTGCGACTCTTCGGCGACGTCAACCGCGAACAGGCGGCTCCGACATTTGTCAAGAGCCGTCCCGTCATCGCCGAAGGCCAGACCTCGATGTGCGTGCTGCTGAAGCTGAACAGCGTCAGGCATTTTCGTTTCATACGTGACGCCAAGCCGTTCCGCCAGAAGCTCGACCGCATCGTCTTCCGCAACCTCGTTTTCGCCAACCAGCCCCAGCGTACCACCTTCCTCCAGCGCTTCGCCGACCATCGCATAGCCGACGCCGGGATGGTCAACGCCGACTCAGACTGCGGACATCCCGAGTGGTTGCGACCTTACATGAGCATCGAGCGTCAGCTTGACTTCAAATTCATCGCCTGCATCGAGGGCAACGACGTCGCCACAAACCTCAAATGGGTCATGTCGAGCAATTCCGTTGCCGTCATGCCACGCCCGCGCTTCGAGACTTGGTACATGGAGGGGACGCTCCGTCCCGACTACCACTACATCGAAGTGGCCGACGACTACAGCGACCTCGAGCAGAAGCTGCGCTATTTCATTGCCCACCCCGACGCCGCCGAAGCCATCATCGCCCACGCCCACGAATATATAACCACGTTCACCGACCAGCGGGCCGAACGTGCAGCCGAACTGCTGACCGCCGGCCGTTACTTCGCGCTGACCGGCCAAACATCCTTTGTCTCCAACAATCCTAATAGCGGCGAATAAGCCGTACCCTCAATGAACGTCCTCGTCCTACGCCTCTCTGCCCTCGGTGATGTCGCCATGACCATCCCTGCCATATATAGCGTCGCTCGCACCTACCCCCAGCACCATTTCTACGTGGTGACTTCGGCCTTCACAGCACGCCTCTTCATCAACCCTCCAGCCAACATCAGGTTGATTGGCCTGACGAAGGATGAAAGCCACGGCGTCATCGGCACCTATCGTCTTCTGCGCCGCCTCAGCCACCTGCACATCGATGCCGTGGCCGACCTCCATAATGTCCTGCGCTCATGGATGGTGGATGCCACTTTCCGTCTGCGCCTGAAGCCCGTCGCCATGCTCGACAAGCACCGCAGTCAGCGCCGTGCCATCCTTCATGACCATTCGTGCGAGGCAACGCCTTTCATTGAGCGCTACTTCGACGTCTTCGCCCGTCTTGGCCTACCGGCAAAGCCGCAGTTCACGTCGCTCTTTCCCGACAGCTTGCCTCCGATGCCCAGCGGTCTGCCCGCCAAGGCGACAGAAGTGTGGGTTGGCGTAGCGCCTTTCGCCCGGTTTCGATCAAAGACCTACGACCTCGATGCGATGCGTGAGTTGGTATCCCTGTTGGCAGCCCGTCCGCGCAGTCGTGTCTTCCTCTTCGGAGCCCGGGGCCAGGAGGAGAAACTGCTTCATGAGTGGGCAGGTAAGAGCGAGAATATTTTCCTCGTGGCAGGCCGGTTGCAGCTGGAGGAGGAGTTGGCGCTGATGGCCCATCTCGACGTCATGCTCACCATGGATTCAGCCAATATGCACATGGCGTCGCTCGTCGCCACGCGTGTCGTCTCCTTCTGGGGCGGCACCACCCCTGCCTGCGGCTTCCTCGGTTTCGGCCAAAGCCGCGACGATGCCCTCTCGGCAGGACTCTCCTGCCAGCCCTGCACTATAGCCGGCTCCGACAGCTGTCCGCTCGGCCACATGCAATGCGTCAAGGCCATACCCCCCTCGCACATCGCCGAGCACATCTACACGTCCACCATCTAAATTCCATCCCCTGTATGAAACAAGACCTTAAATATATCCTCCGTTTCTTCTGCGGTTTCCTACTCTTCTTCCTATGCATACAGAAGCCGCTCTTCATGCTCTACAACCGAGGCTTCGACGGCACTTCGATGACCCTGACCGACCTCATCGACATCTACAGCCACGGCCTTGCCATTGACCTCGCCACGGTGGGATATCTCATGATTATCCCCCTGCTCATCGTCGGTGTCCACTGGTGTCGACCACGCTGGAATCCACGTCCGTGGCTGATAGGCTATAGCGTAGTCATGGCCGTGCTGCTGCCCTTAGCCGCCCTGGCCGATGCCTCGCTCTACGAGTTCTGGGAATTTAAGCTCGACCGCATGGCTTTCTTCTACATCAACGATCCGAAGAACGCCTTCGCCAGCGTCTCCGTAGGCTATCTGGTCGTTCGTGCCCTGGCGTGGATCGCGTTAGGCCTCTTGACATACTGGATGATCAGGCCAGGGAGACCGACCGAAAAGCCCACTACCCAAGGACCCGCCCCCTCCCATCAGGGAGGGGAGATGCTGGCGCATGGTCAGCAAGAGGACAGGGAAGTCCCCCGCCCTGACGGGAGAGGTCGGGGGTGGGGCCGTCGGGGCAGGATCTGGCGGAGCTTTTTCGTCCCCCTCATCCTCTTCCTCGTCCTCGGCGGAGCCTGTTTCGCCATGATCCGTGGTCTGCGCATTTGGCCCAATACCCCCGGTCGCGTCTTCTACAGCAAGACGACCTACTTCAACCACGCCGCCCTGAACCCCGTTTACAACCTTTTTTATTCCTTGACTAAGAAAGAGGATGACTACCGGCAGTTCGATGCCTTCAGCGAGGAGGAACGAGCCCGGCTGATGGACGGTCTCTTCCCCACACGTGCCGATTCCACCGAGCTATTGCTCACCACCGATCGCCCCAACATCCTCGTTGTCGTGCTCGAGGGCTTCGGCTCGTGCTTCGTCGAGGGGCTTGGCGGTGATGTCCCGCAGGTTGGCGTGAATATCAACCGTCTGCTGCCCGATGCCGTCTGCTTCGACAACTGCTACGGCGGCAGTTTCCGCACCGATCGCGGTATCGTCTGCGCCATCAGCGGATATCTCGGACAACCTACGACGAGCATCATGCGCTATGCCCATAAAATCAAGAACCTGCCCGGCCTGCCCAAGACGCTGAAGCAGTACGGCTACAAGACACAAGCGCTCTACAGCGGAGATATCTCTTTCTTCAATATGAGCGAATACTTCATCACCTCAGGCCACGACCGTCTCGTCTCGCAGGACGATTTCCCAGCCTCCGACCGCACGACGAAATGGGGCGTGCCCGATCATGTCGCTTTCCGATGGCTCTATGATGATATCCAGAAGAAGCACGCCGAGGGCAGCGGACCATGGTACACGACCTACCTCACCATCAGTTCACATAACCCCTTCGACGTCCCCTACCACCGTCTCTCCAGCAGCACGGACATCAACGACGACAACGTCAAATTCAACGCTTTCGCCTACACCGACAGCTGCTACGGCGACTTCATCGACCGCCTGCGGCAGACGCCGGCGTGGGACGACCTGCTCATCGTCACCGTCGCCGACCATGGCTTCAACTGGCGTCCAATGAACTCCCCCGACTTCCCTCGCATCCCCTTCCTCATGATGGGCGGTGCCGTCAAGGAGCCGCGACGCATACACACGCTGATGAGTCAGACCGACCTGCCTGCCATCGTGCTCGGACAGATGGGCATCGCCCACGATGACTTCACGTTCAGTCGCGACGTCCTGGGCAACACCTATCGCCGTCCGTTTGCCTTCAATACCTTCAACAACGGGTTCAACCTGCGCGACACCACAGGCTGCACCGTCTACGACAATGTCGCCCGTAGCGCCGTCGAGGGTGCAGACCCAACTCGCGAAGCTATCGGCAAGGCCATCCTCCAGACGCTCTACCACGATATGAGCGAAAGGTAATTGAAGCCCCGCCTGCTCCCCCATTGAGAGGAAAGGATAGGAGCTATAGAAGCATTCATCATTCATCACTCGTCATTCGTCATTCATCATTCGTCATTCATCATTCGTCATTCGTCATTCGTCACTCATCATTCGTCATTCGTCATTCATCATTCATCATTCATCATTCGTCACTCGTCATTCATCATTCATCATTCGTCATTCATCATTCATCATTCGTCATTCTTTCCATATGTTAAAGAAAAATCCTATATGCGTAGCCTTTGACCTCCTACTGGCCTTCGTCCTCTACATGGCTTGTCGCCTCGAGTTCTTGTTGGAGAACTGGAGCATCTTCCAGGGATCCACGACATGGGCTTCGCTGGCCGAGAACTGTCGTGGCGGCTTGCTCTTCGACGCGAGCGCCATCTTCTACACCAACAGCCTCTGGCTCGTGCTCATGCTCCTGCCGCTGCGTGCGCTACAGAAGCCTGCTGCACAGACAGCGCTGAAGTGGCTGTTCGTCATCGTCAACGGTCTCTGCGTGATCATCAACCTGATGGACTCCGTCTATTTCCCGTTCACGCAACAGCGCACGACGGCTTTCGTCTTTGATGAGTTTCAGAATGAGGGCAATCTGCTCACCATCTTCGGCGTCGAGGTCATTCGCCACTGGTATCTCGTCTTGCTCGCCATCGTGCTGATCTACGCGCTCTTCAAGTGCTTCCGCAAGAGCGAAGGTACTGACGTGCAGAAAGCCTTGCCGTTCTACCTCACACAGACGCTCTCGTTGCTGCTGTTCGTGCCCACGGCCATCTGTGGTATGCGCGGCGCCAGCCTCTTCAACAGCACGCGCCCCATAGCCATCTCCAACGCCCACCAGTACGCCGCCACGCCCCTTCAGGCAGGCCTCGTGCTGAACACCCCCTTCGCCATCCTCCGCACGCTGAACGAGAAGCCCATGCAAGTGCCTGTCTATTTCGAGTCGCAAGCCGAGCTCGACAGCCTCTTCACGCCCGTCCATATCCCCGACAGCGACCGCGTAGAGCGACGCAAAAACGTCGTCATCCTCATCGTCGAAAGCTTCGCTCAAGAGTTCGTGGGAGCGCTCAACCACCACCTTGACGGCGGCACATACAAGGGCTACACGCCCTTCGCCGACTCTCTGTTGGCACAAAGCCTGACGTGGCAGGAGACCATCTCCAACAGCGGCTTCAGCATTGACGCCATGCCTGCCGTGCTGGCTTCCATACCGCGTATGGATAAGCCCTTCGTCTTGACGCCCTTCTCGCTCAACACCCTCAACAGTATCGCCAGTGAGCTCGGCCGCTGGGGGTATAGTTCGGCTTTCTTCCACGGCGCGCCCAACGGCTCCATGGGCTTCCAGGCTTTCGCCCGCAGTATAGGTTTCGAGAAGTATTACGGCATGACAGAGTACTGCGACGACCCTCGTTTCGGCGGCAATGATGACTTCGATGGCACGTGGGCCATCTGGGATGAGCCCTTCCTGCAATACTACTGCACGAAGATGAGCGAGATGCGCGAGCCTTTCGTCACCACGGTCTTCACCGCCTCGTCGCACCACCCCTTCCATCTGCCCGAGGAGTACCGCGACACCTTCCCCGATGAAGGTAAGTTCCCGCTGCACAAATGTATCCGCTACACCGACCATTCGCTGCGCCGTTTCTTCGAGAGTGCCAGCCGCCAGCCGTGGTACAAAAACACCATCTTCGTGCTCACGGCCGACCACGCCAGCAGCCGCATCACCCACGACGAATACATGACCGAGGTAGGCCTCTTCCGCATACCCATCCTCTTTTTCGACCCTTCAGGCGAGATGCCCCGTGGCCAGCTGCCAGGCATAGCACAGCAGATCGATATCATGCCGACGCTCCTCGGCTATCTCGGCTACGACCGTCCCTACATAGCCTTCGGCATAGACCTCCTGCGCACAGCGCCTGAGGACACCTGGGCTTTCAACTGGGACCATGTGCCGCAGTACCTGCAGGGCGACTATGTCCTCCACTTCGACGGCGTCACGACCAAAGCCTTCTACGACTATCGCCACGATCGCCTATTGAAGCACGACCTCAGCGGCGAGCAGCGCCCCGTGCAGCAACAGATGGAGCGCCGCATGAAGGCACTGATACAAAGCTTCATGCAACGTATGAGCACGAATGACCTCACACAATAACCACTTACACTTATGCACAAACATCTCTTTCTTCTGCTTGCCACCTTATTATATATAGGTGCAGCACACGCCCAAAGCTGGACGGCCGACAATGGCAACGGCACATTCACGAACCCTCTGTTCTACGACGAGTTCTCCGACCCCGACATCCTTCGCGTGGGCGACGACTACTATCTGGCCGGCACCACCATGCACGCCGTTCCGGGGCTGGTCATCCTCCACTCCAAGG
>CAMOSA010000073.1 GCA_946624335.1 uncultured Prevotellaceae bacterium | reverse complement strand
TCCTCGGGCGAGGTGGCCATGTTGTCGCGCAGGTAGTCGAAGCCGAACTCGTTGTTGGTGCCGAAGGTGATGTCGGCCTGATAGGCACGGCGGCGTGCCTCGGAGTTAGGTTGGTGCTTGTCGATGCAGTCGACGGAGAGGCCATGGAACATATAGAGCGGTCCCATCCACTCGGAGTCACGCTTGGCCAGGTAGTCGTTGACGGTGACGACGTGTACACCATTGCCGGTGAGGGCATTGAGGAAGACGGGCAGCGTGGCCACGAGGGTCTTACCCTCACCCGTCGCCATCTCAGCGATCTTGCCCTGATGGAGCACGGTGCCGCCAAAGAGCTGCACGTCGTAGTGGATCATGTTCCACACGGTCTCGTTGCCGCCGGCCACCCAGTGGTTGTGGAAGATGGCCTTGTCGCCGTCGATGTCGACGAAGTCGTGACGGGCGGCCAGCTCGCGGTCGAAGTCGGTGGCGGTGACGACGACATCCTCGTTGTTGGTGAAGCGCTCGGCGGTCGATTTCACGATGGCGAAAGCCACGGGACGGATCTCGTCGAGCACGCCCTCGAAGACTTCGAGCTGCTCTTTCTCCAGCTTGTCGATCTTCTCGAAGATGGGTTTACGATCCTCGATGGGCGTCGCCTCGATCTTCGACTTGAGCTCGTCGATCTGCGCGCGGATGGGCTTGCCGGCCTCCTGGATCTTCTCTCTTAATAATAAGGTACGCGCGCGAAGCTCATCGTTCGACAACGCATTGATCTCGGGGTACACTTTGAGGACCTCGTTGACCAGCGGCTGTATCTGCTTCATGTCGCGGTCGCTCTTGGTACCGAAGAGATTACTGATGACTTTTATGAAATTCATATTTTATTATCGTTATTTCGTTATGACGTTATTTCGTTGTGACGTTATCTCGTCGTGACGTTATCTCAGCACCAGCGGTGCCTCGCAGCTGCCATTGGGAGCCCGTATGCGCAGACAGCGTGCCAGCGTCGGCGCCACGGCGGCCGTGGTGACCACCTCGTCGATGCGTCGAGCCTCGATGTCTGCCCCGAGGAAGAAGAGGGGGAAGCTCAGGTAAGCCTCGCCGGGATTGGTATAATTAGTGCTGTTCTCATAGACAATGGTCCAACCGGGATTCACCTCAATCAGTATATCGCCCGAGCAGGCCGCGTTCCAGCCGGCACGAATCCGTGCTACGCGTGGCTCCCAGCTGCTGAGCATCAGGCTCTGCGACGTGTAGACCTGCCGCACGCCGGCCATCTGTGCCAGGAACTCTCCGCTGCGTGCCAGCAGGTCGGCCAGCCGCAGCTGTCGCTGCTCGATGAGCTTATGGTCGAGATAGATCTGGTTGTCGTGCGTCGCCTCGACATACTGTGCCTGACCGAAGATGGCGGCCAGATACATATTCAGCAGCATCGAGGCGCGCTGCATCGTGAAGGTGCCCGTCGGGATCTGCGTCAGACGCTGGCCATTATCGTCGCTGTCGGCATAGCCCGTGGACGAGACGACATAGAGGACGTGATCCTTGCCGACGACGCGCTCGACGGTAGCCATGAGCTGTGCCAGCGACTGGTCGAGACGGACGTAGGCGTCCTGCAGCTCGGAAGGAGCCTCGGTGACGGAACGATGGTCGAAGTTGCCGGCATAGAAACCGACATTCAGGATGTCGGGCACACGGTCGCGCCCCAAGGCCGTGCCCTGCAGGCACTGCTGGACGAAGCTGACGACCTCGTCGTTGACCAACGCGGAGTTCTTCAACAGGCGATAGCGACGGTCGCCATCGAACTTATGTTTGAAATCCTTCTGGCCGGCATCGCTCAGGCTCTGGAAATAATGGAAATCCTGCAACGCGCCTTCATAGACGGACTCGTAGACCATCTTACGGATACGCGTGGAGAGAGGATTGGTGCGTTCGTAGGAGGCAGCCCACGAGGGATAGCTGTTGCCGTAGTAGTCGGTGCTGCACCACGACCCCGTCAGATCGTTGATCCAGAACGCGCCGTCGGCCAGATGTCCTGCCATCAAGACAGCCATCTCGCGCTCCGGAGCGATGCTGTAGACAATAGCTTTACGGGCGGTGGCCTGCTCCAGCTCATCGGTCAGTGTCGTGGTGAGCAGGCGCTGGGGCGAGGTACGGTCGGTCGTCTGCAGGCCTTTGTTGCGCGAATCGTCGACGCAGAAGATGGGCTGCAACGTCTCGCGAGAGAGCCACGACAAACCGGGGATGCCGTGGGCCGAAGGGGGAGCACCTGTGCTGAGCGTAGCAGCGGCACTGGCGCGGTCGACGCGATGGAAGGGTTGCTGCGCGTCGGTATAGTAGCGTGCCTCAGCCATCAGACGCTTCAGGCCTTCCTCGCCATAGAGCGGCGCAAAGGCTTCCATATAGTCGGTCCGCAGCTGGTCAACAAGGATATTGACGACCAGACGAGGCAGCTCGGCCGAGGTCTGGGCATCAACACTCATCAATGCCATCAGGGCGATGACGGAGGTGAGCAGGCGGTTCTTGGTTATGGAAGCGTGATGGACGATGGGAGTTGAGAGTTGAAAGTGAAAAGTGAAAAGTGAAAAATAAAAGTAACTTGGGAGTTGAGAGTTGAGAGTTGAGAGTTGAGAGTTATCTCTTATATATAAGAAGGTGTAACACTGCCCGACTCAGCAAAAGTAGTGCCAAAGGGAGGAGCAGCTCGCTGAAATCTTGCGGGATAAGGGTGTACAGGACGAGGAACAGGAGGAGGCAGGATGCCGCAAAGGCGTGATAGATACAGCGCTCACGGCGTATGTCGGCCCGGACCACGGCGTAGACAAAAAACAGGGGAACGGGGTTCAGCACCCACACCTGCCAATTTGACGCAACAGTGGGATGCTCGGAGCACAGCACCATGAACAGCACGATGCATCCGGCCAGACCCTGCAACGTCATCAGCACGGCATCGACAGGCCAGCAGACACGACGGCGCCATAGCTCGAAGGCTGCGAGGCATAGACCGGCGAGCAGGAGCAGCCAGCCCAGCACACGGGGCGACACCGGCACGTCGGGCAGGGCCTCGGCGGCGCGTTGCTGATTGACAGGATTCGCGGCCAGCATCTCCAGCCGCTCACGGACCAGGGGCGTATATTCCGTACGTCCACGGTCGACGAAAGCGCTGTCGACATAATACATCAGGTAGATGGGCGAGAACTGCTCGTCGCGCTCGGTGAGCAGCGTGTCGGCCTCGGCACCCAGAAGCAGGTCGTTGCCTTCACGGGCCCACTCATGACCTCGGGTGAACTCATGGAGGATGGTACGGAAGGTGTTGCGGCGCGGACGGGCCGGATAGATGACCTGCCCGTCGATGCACGACTCGATGATGTCACGGGCCTTCGTCGTGCAGTTGCTGCGGAAGATATTATAGCGATAGCTGCGGTTCTCGGGGCGGCACACGCTGTCCAAGGCCAGCAGCAAACGCTTGGCCTCATAGGTCTTCAGCGCCAGCACCTGCTCCGTCACCGACGAACCACGGTAGGCATACTCCATGAGGAAGCGGTCACGAGGGGTGGGAGCCACGATATAGTCGCACTCGCCCAACGTGAAATGCCAGACGAAGTAAGGTTGGTTGAAATCAAAGAGACCGTAATTATATACAAGGTCATGAGGACAAAGGGTGTCGTCCGCTGCCTCCAGCCACTGCACACGAATGGCGGTGTGGCCGTAAAGCTCATAAGTCTCCTGTCCGGGAGAGCAGGTGAGGAGACTCACCGTGACCGTGCTGTCGACGACAGCAAAGCCCGGAGCCGGCACCTGTCCACACGACAACGAGGGCAGCCATGCCGAAAGGAGCAGAAGGAGGATAGTGTGAAGACGTCTCATAAACGGCTGCAAAGGTAATCATAATTTGTGATTCAAGCCGTACTTTTTACGATTTTCTGCATTTCCGAGGCTTAAAATAGGTAAAAAAAGACGTCCACGGCAAAGAATAATCGAAAAGGTAAATCGTAAATCGTAAATAAATACTACCTTTGCAGCCGCAAATGAACCTCATCCTCGACATCGGCAACACCTTCAGCAAGTATTATTTCTTCGAAGGCGACCAAATGATCAGCCACGGACGGCAGGCGGGCCATGACCTCAGCTTCATCCCCCTCAGCGCGACCGTGGATGAGGGAGCGCGTATCGACGCCGCCATCATCTCGTCGGTCGTCACGCTGCCCGATGCAGCAGAGGCGTGGCTCGCGGCACTACCCTGCCCTGTCGTCCGCTTCTCATCGGCGACGCCCATACCCATTCGCAATGCTTATCGGACGCCCTCAACCCTGGGCCCCGACCGTCTGGCAGCCGCGATCGGTGCGTGGTCGCTGCATCCCGGGTGCCCCTTGCTCATCATCGACGCAGGCAGCTGCATCACCTTTGACCTGGTGACGGCAGCGGGCGAATACGTCGGAGGCAACATCAGCCCCGGTCTGCACGCCCGGCTGCAAGCCATCGGCGACTATTTCCCACGCCTGCCACTCGTCAACGCCGAAGGACAAGTGCCCGAGCTCGGCTACGACACCGAGACAGCCATACGTGCTGGTGTCATTCAGGGCCTAAAACACGAAATTGAGGGCTATATCAACCACTTTAAAGCTAAATATCCTCAACTTTTGGTTTTTTTAACGGGCGGAGACGAGATAAATTTTGAAGACACGATAAAAAGTGGCATCTTTGCAGACCAATTTCTCGTACCACGAGGGCTGAACCAGGTGCTACGCCATCACTCAGCCCCCATAACAAAGCAATAATGAGACTGAAATACATCCTACACCTTGCCTTCATGGCCGCCATGCTCTGCCCCGCAGATGCCATGGCGCAGACTAATGGCACCAACTCGTCATACTCGCGCTTCGGCCTGGGTCTGCCCTGCGATGCGTCGCAGAGCTACAACCGCTCGATGGGCGGCGTGGCACAGGGCCTTCGCGACGGCTCACGACTGAACATGCAGAACCCTGCCAGCTACTCCGCCATGGACTCGCTGACGTTCCTCTTCGACCTGGGCATGGGGCTGCAACGCACCCGCTACATCCAGAACGGCAACCATCTGACGGTCAACAATACGTGGTTCGACCACGTCAACGCCGCCTTCCGTGTGGCACGCAATGTCGGCATGAGCGTGGGCTTCCTGCCCTACACCAAGGTGGGCTACAGCTTCACACAGTCGCAACATGTCACCATTGACCCCTACACGGGACAGAGCATCGACAACACCTTCTCGTACAACGGCAGCGGCGGCCTGCACAAGGCCTACGTCGGTGCGGGCTGGCAGCTTTTCAAGGGCTTCTCCATCGGCGCCAACCTCGGTTTCATGTGGGGTACAATCAACCACCAGTTCACGCAGACCTTCACCGAGAACGGGACGAGCAACTCGACGGCCTACAGCAGCCTGCTCACCGTCTACGACACGAATGTCAAGTCATGGACAGGGGATGTTGGCATGCAGCTGGCCTTGCCCCTCAACGAGAAGGACGCCCTCAACATCGGCGCCACCGTCGGCATAGGACACAAGCTGGGCGGCAAGGCATCGATCCTGCGCACAGCCCTCAGCGGAGACACCATACAGGGCTCCACCGACAAGGGCTTCTCGATACCTATGACCTATAGCGTCGGTGCCGCCTGGGTTCACGACAAAAAACTCACCGTCGCCGCCGACGTCACCATGGAGCAATGGAGCAAGAGCCATACACCTCAGTTCGACATCAACGACCGCTCCTACAACGCCACGACCGGCGCCTACAACGACCGTTGGCGCGTCAATGCCGGCGCGGAGTACATCCCTTCGCGCTTCGACACACGCTTTCTGCGACGCGTCAACTATCGCATCGGAGCCTACTACTCTACACCTTATATTAACATCCCGCAAAACGGTAAGACGCTGGACGGACCGTCAGAATACGGCATCACAGCCGGCGTAGGTCTGCCGATAGCCAACGCACACAATCGTCTCTACGTGCTGAGCCCCTATTTCCCCTCATACGTCAACGTCGGCGTCAGCTGGTCACGGCGCGATGCCAGCGCCGAAGGTCTCATCTCAGAGAACATCCTCAGCATACACATCGGGATGACCTTCAACGAGCGGTGGTTCATGAAGTGGAAATTCAAGTAAGATGAGAGCATCCTCCCCCTGCCATCTCCATCCTCTGTGGCTGTTGACAGCAGTGCTGTTGACGGCCTTTGCTTCGTGCGGACAGCGACATGAGCACATCGCTCCTGCCATCAACGAGAACGACTCGCTGCCCTCGATGACGGCACATGGCATCTCCAACCTCATATCCGACTCTGGCATCATCAGCTACAAGATCGTAGCCGAGGAATGGAACATCTATACTACTGAGCCACAGAAGTGGACCTTCCTCAAGGGCCTCTTCCTGGAGAAGTTCGACTCCACCTTCCACGTCCAATGGTACGTCCAGTCCGACACCGCCTACTGCCACGCCAATCGTATCTGGGAGCTGCGGGGACGCGTCGTCGTGCTGAACCGCAACGGCGACCTGTTCGAGACCGAGGAACTCTTCTGGGACATGGAGGCCCACGAACTCTGGAATCATGTCTTCATGTGTATCACAATGCCCAACAGCGACCAACAGCTCAAAGGCTACCATTTCCGCTCCAACGAGCAGATGACAAAATACAGCATCAACAATTCGGCCGGCTATACTCCCGTCAATGAAAAGAAGGAGGAAACGACGCCACAGGAAGAGCTGCTCAACCCCAACGGTCCGGGCTTCAAGGACGAATACAAACGTCCATCGCAGGCCGACTCACACCGCGATGCCAGCCAATCTGCTGCGGCTGCACACCAGAACCCTCAACCATAAACCCATTTTTAATTGCTCATTTCTCATTTCTCATTTTTAATTTTTAATTTCTCATTTCTAATTCCCCCAAAGTGTCCACCCTCATCACATACATCATCATCACCTTGGCCTTCTCCGCCTTCTTCTCGGGCATGGAGATAGCCTTTGTCTCGAGCAACAAGCTACGCTTCGAGATGGACCGTTCGCAGAGCGGCTTCAGCTCACGCCTGGCCTCCACCTTCTTCGAGCACCCCAACAACTTCATCTCGACCCTCCTCGTCGGTAACAATATCGCCATTGTCGTCTACGGTATCCTCATCGCTAAGCTGCTGGAACCGTTGGTGATACAGCCGCTCGGCATCACCAACGAATGGCTTGCGCTGTTCGTGCAGACCCTCATCTCGACGCTCATCGTGCTCTTCACGGGTGAGTTCCTGCCCAAGATGCTCTTCAAGCTCAACCCCAATCGCACCCTGATCTTCTTCGCACCCATCGCCTACCTCTTCTATATCATCCTCTACCCCATCTCAAAGTTCACCAGCGGTCTGGCTAAGCTCCTCTTGCGGCTCTTCGGACTGCGCGTCACGGCCAGCGATACCGATCAGGCTTTCACGAAAGTCGATCTCGACTACCTCATCCAGTCCACCATCGACCAGAGCGAGAACGAGGAAGAGATCACCGACGAGGTGAAGATCTTCCAGAACGCCCTCGATTTCAGCAACTGCAAAGTGCGCGACTGCATCGTACCACGCACCGAGATCGTTGCCGTAGAAGTAGGCGAATCCCTGGAACAACTCAAGGCACTCTTCATCGAGAGCGGATGCTCAAAAATCATTGTCTACGAGGGAGATATCGACAACATCATAGGCTTCATACACTCTTCAGAGCTCTTCCGTCTCAAGCCCTCCGACAGTTGGAAAGAGCATATCCGCGAAGTGCCCATCGTACCAGAGAGCATGAACGCCCAGAAGCTGATGCAGACCCTCATGCAGCAGAAGATATCCCTCGCCGTCGTCGTCGACGAATTTGGCGGGACAAGCGGCATCTGCACCCTCGAGGATCTCGTCGAGGAGATCTTCGGCGACATCGAGGACGAGCACGACCAGCAGTCATACATCGCACGGCGGCTGCCCAACGGTGAATACGAGATCTCGGCACGCCTCGAGGTGGAGAAAGCCAACGAGCTACTCGGCATCGAACTGCCCGAGAGCGACGACTACCTCACCGTAGGTGGACTCATCCTGCAACGCGTTCAACGGTTCCCAAAACTCAACGAAGTAGTCACCTTCGACAACTTCGAATTCAAGATTATCAAGAATACAAGCACCAAAATTGAGCTTGTGAAGCTAAGAATTTTGGATGAATAGGCATTTTTTAGTGCCCCTTTCACATTTAATATGCATTTTTCGTGGCAAACGCGTGGTCGTTTGCCATTTTTTGTGTACCTTTGTGCGCTTTTTGAACAATAATCACAAAAAATAATAACATCAAACCAAATGGCAACATTACAAAAGATTAGAAACAGAGGCGCACTCCTGATTCTCTTCGTGGGTCTGGCGCTCTTTGCTTTCATCGCTGAGGAAGGCGTTCGTTCCCTCTCCTCATCACGTGCCGAGAGCCACCAGCGCATCGGCGAAGTATACGGTGAGTCGCTGAACATCCAAGAGTTCAACGACCTTGTCGACGAATATGTCGACGTCATCAAGTTCAGCTCGGGCAGCGACAACCTCAATGAAGAGCAGATGCAGCAGGTGCGTGACCAGGTGTGGAACACCTACGTCCAGAACCAGCTCCTTGAGCACGAGGCTGCTGAGCTCGGCATCACCGTCACCGACGCCGAGATGCAGAACATCATCAAGAATGGCCAGAACCCCATGCTCGCACAGACACCCTTCCGCAACCAGAAGACCGGTGCCTTCGACATCGAACAGCTCAACCAGTTCCTTACACAATACAAGACCGTCAAGGATCAGCCCGGACAGCCCGCTGAGGTGCTCTCCTACTACGACCAGCTCTACCACTACTGGAAGTTCGTCGAGAAGAACATCCGTCAGCAGACGCTCGCCAACAAGTACCAGGCATTGCTCACCAAGACTTTCATCCCCAACCCCGTGGCTACGCAGAACTACTTCAAGGGCATGAGCGCCGAGAAGGACGTGCTGCTCGCTACCCTGCCCTACACCAGCATCAAGGATGAGGTGAAAGTCGAGGATCAGGACCTCAAGACCAAGTACAACGAGCTCAAGGAACTCTTCCGCATCTCTGACCCCATTCGCGACATCAAGTATATCGACGTCGCCATCACCGCCAGCAAGGCTGACCGCGAGGAGATCAACAAGGAGATGCTCGAGATTGCCGAACAGATGCAGGCTCCCGATGCCGACTACGCCAATATCATCCGCAAGAGCGGCAGCACCATCGCTTATAATGCCATGCCTGTTCGTCGCAATGCCCTGCCCGTCGACATCGCAGCTCAGATCGACTCCATCGCCGTCGGTCAGCAGAAAGGCCCCTTCATCTCCGCTTCCGACAACACACAGAACATCGTGCGACTGCTCGCCAAGACATCTCTGCCCGACTCCATTCAGTTCCGTCAGATCGGTGTGAATGCTGCCACAGAGGCTGAGGCACAGAAGACAGCCGACAGCATCATGACCGCCCTCAACGCTGGCGTGCCCTTCGACAGCATCGCTCGCAAGTACAACCAGACCGGCGAGGAGACATGGATCACTTCAGCTCAGTACGAAGGCGCCGTGCTCGACGAGAACAACCAGAAGTTCATCAAACAACTCAGCACACAGGCCGTGGGTACCACCCAGCAGCTCAAGCTCGGCACCACCATCGCCATCCTGCGTGTCCTCGACCGTAAGAACATCGTCGACAAGTACAACGTAGCCATCGTCAAGCGTCCTATCGACTTCTCCAACGAAACGTTCAACAAGACTTTCAACGATTTCTCGCAGTTCATCGCTACCTATAAGACCATTGAGGAGATTGAGGCTAACGCCGTCAAGAGCGGATACATGGTGCAGGAGCGCAAGGGTATGTTCAGCACCGAGCACAATGTCGCCAACCTCCCCTCGACGCGTGAGGCTTTCCGCTGGATCTTCAACAATGACACCAAGGTAGGTGAGGTCTCCGACATCTACACCTGTGGCAACAACGACCACCTGCTCGTCGTCATGCTTACCGGCAAGAATAATGAGCAGTACCGCACCCTCGAGAGTGTACGTGACTACCTCCAGTCCGAGATTGAGCGCGACAAGAAGGCTGCCATGCTGCAGGAGAAGATGGAGAGCTGCAAAGACCTCGCTGCCATCGCTAAGATACAGGGCGCCCTCCCCATCGACACCATCAAGCACGTCACCTTCAACGCTCCCGTCTTCCTGCAGTCTGCAGGTAGCAGCGAGCCCGCACTCAGCGGTGCCATCGCCAAGGCTGCCAAGGGTCAACTCGTCAAGGGTGTCAAGGGTAATGCCGGTGTCTTCGCCTTCCAGGTGACGGGCGAGGAGAACACCAACGCCGAGTTCGACGACATCTCCAAGCAGAACACCAAGGTGCAGGTCATCAATCAGGGCATACGTGCTTCCTCACGTTACATCCAGGAGCTCATGCTGAAGGCCAACATCAAGGACAACCGCTACCTCTTCTACTAAGAACGCGCTCGTCAGCCTGACGAGACATCATATCTGTTCACGCGTATATATTATATAAGGAACGCGCGCGAAGCCCAAAGCACCCGACACCACCGCGTGTCGGGTGCTTTGGGTTTTCCTTTGGGTGACCAGCCTGCGCTATATTTCTTAAAAAAAGTAAATCTTTTGGCAAAATAGAACAACGAATCACTTTATGCACTATCTTTGCATTTGCAAAGTTAAGATAGCAAAATCATCTACCCATTATGAACACTAACCTCATTCTCAAAAGACCCGTCCACACAGCCCTCGAGACACGTCGAGAGAAGGAAGCCGTGAGACGGCTGCTCACCTTCGAACGTTTCGCACGCGACAACCAGCTGTGGGACGAAATGCTCACCTGTTACGACGATAATGCACACGTCAAGGCTTCGTGGTTCGAAGGCTCAGCTAAGGACTTCGCCGCAGCACTCGCAGCACGCACCGATCATATCCCCTATCACATCCACTCCACCATGTGCTGGCCCCACGGCAACCGCGCCGTAGCCATCATGGACACCACCTTCCCCACCAAGATTGAAGTAGCGGGCGTGACCTTCAACCAAACGGCTGATTCACAATATCTCTACAAGCTTCATCGCATCAACGGCGAGTGGTACATCATCGACTGCACCACCATCCTTGAGACCCTGCCCGGACAGTCGCGGCCCGAATACATCGAGCACCTCTACGAGGAAGCTGACCGTTGGCTGCAGAACGGCTGACCAGCCCCCATATCCCCGCTGCGTCACCCTTCCGGCTATAGTCCTGCATATCGGCAGCCTCCCTCCAGTTTCCCCTGCGCAGTCGGCAACCACCCACCAGCCCTCTCCGCTGGCATCAGCCCCCTCCGCTGGCATCAGCCCCTTTGGCCCCCTCCGCTGGCATCAGCCCCTTT
>CAMOSA010000072.1 GCA_946624335.1 uncultured Prevotellaceae bacterium | reverse complement strand
TCTTTTTGTTATAAGTTGGGCTATTTTTGACTAAATTTGTGTCCATCAGAGGAACTCCATGCAGCACTCCCGCAAGTAATCGACGTAGTCGCTTCGCTAATCGAAGAACTCCAAATCGAGTCCCTGTCATTACCTGTTTTCCGATGTCTCCGGATGTGATGCGGCAGAGCGTCTGCTTTTAATGTTTTTGCGGCGCAAGGGTAATCATTCTGTCTGGCACAGCTAAATCTTTAAGCAGAAATATCCCGTTATTGTAATGGACGATGATGATGATGCACTTGCGCAATCATCATCGGTTTCGGTGCGGCCCGCCGATGGCCTAAGTGAACTCATGACTCGATGCCATCAGTTCGTCAGCCCGAATCAAGCGGCCTCGCTGCTCGATTCAAGCGGCTTTTCGGCCCGAATGATAAGGCTGTTATGCTTGCTTCATCATGATGCAGCAAATGATTTATCGTGATGCAGCAATTGCTGCATCATGATGAAGCAAGGCTTATGGTTGGATTTTTCGGGCAAAATATTTGGATTTTCGGGCTCGAATGATTAATTTTGCAGCGTAAAACATATAGAGAACTTGACTTGTACGTACAGAACCAATCAGATGAACGACTATGGCTATTAAATTTACTATTGCAAAGCGCGGGCTGTTGCCTGCGGAAGAGACTGAGCTACAGACTAATGAGACGTCTGGAGTAGGAACTGATGGACCCGTTGACGAGCGTTGGCTGAAGTCGCTTCGCCCCCGTCTGGAGCATCGCCCAACGGTGGATGCCGTGGAGTTTCAGAGCGACCAGTTCCGCTTGCCCTCGACGTTGCCGAAGGGCGAGCTGCTGGCTGCACTGAACACCATGCATGACGTCATGCTGCACGAACTGGAGAAAGGTAATGCCGTCACCCTCCCGTTCATCGGCACCTTCCGCCTCTCGCTGAAGGGCGACATCGAGGTGAAAGAGGGCTATTACCATGGACGTGACGTTCGTGTCGGCGGGCTCCTGTTCACCCCCGACCGCGAGCTGTTGTCGAAGGTGAAGCAGTTCGAGGTGGACCAAGTGCCGTTCGGACAGGCTTTTCATACCGAGGACGCAGAGATAGAAGCGCGGTTCACGGAACTCTTTGCCCATCGCGACACCATCACGCACTCGGACGTGGCCTACGCTTTTGAGCTGACTTTGACGCGCAACCGCATCATCCGCCTTCTCTCTCGTCTCGTCCGCGAAGGACGCCTCGTCCGAGAGGGTAGGGGAGCGCAGACGCGCTATCGTGCCGCACGCGGCCACTTCGGCAGGGAAGCGTGAGTGGCTATGCGGCATTACCGGGCCCGATCGGTGGCTTACGGCGATGGGGGTTATTGGGCGGGCTGTCGGTGGCTTTGTCTTTGCCGAAGGTAAGCGTCGGCTCGCAGCTCTATGTTTTGTCGCAGCTGCTGTCGGTAGAGCCAGATCTCGCGTGAGTGGTAGTTGCCGTCGCGTCCTATGAGCGGCAGGACGTAGTCTGTGGCGCTGTAGCCGCTGACGAGCAACAGGTTGGTGACGGTGTCGAGGCGCACCGTCAGCGTGTCCTTGTGCTGTCGGTCGATGGGTAGGAGTGGCGTGGGCTCGGTCGCGTAGGTCGCGCTGACGCTGTCGGTGCGCCAGTTGACGGGGTTGATGGCCACGGCGCTGCGGGGCCATAGGGCACAGGCGGTGTCGCGTACGGAGTTGTAGCAGATGGTGACGCCGGTGTCGTCGGCGCGCTGTGCCGGGCGCAGGCGGTTGTTGTCGGCGAGTGTCTCGGGCGTTATGCTGATGCCGATGAGGTAGGCTGCGACGAGGCGGCTGAAGGTGGAGTCGGCCATGTCGGCCAGCAACTGCTCAGCCAGCAAAGCTCCTTGGCTGAAGCCTGCGAGGATGAAGGGCCGCCCTTGGTTCTGGTGGCTCATGTAGTGGGCGAAGGCACGGCGCACATCGGACAGCGGCAGTGGGAGTCGCTGCGCCGCGAGGCTGTCGCTGGCGAACGACTGCAGGGAGCACTGGCGGTAGTAGGGCGAATAGAAGTTGAGGGAGCCGCTGAGCAGCTCGTCGACGCCCTCCATCTCGGCCAGCATGGGCTGTCGCAGGCTGTCGGCGTAGGTGTCGGCATAGTGGCAGGCGGTGCCGTCGGGCAGCGGATAGTCGCCCGTCTCGGTGGAAATGACGTAGAAGATGTCGGCAGATGCGCCGCGGTCTATGGCATGCCACTGCCCGGCGTCGGCATAGTCGGGAGCCTGCGGCAGTGCTTCTTCAGCACGACTCGCGGCGCTCTTCGGTCCGCACGACGTCAGGGTCATGGCAGACGTCATGAGGGTGAAGGCTAAGAGGGTGGATATGGGATAATGGATAATGGACATAATTAACAGACCCCCTCTCCGCTCCCCCCTAAAGGGGGAGGACGGTATGTTTTGCATTGAGTATTCTTTACTTGACGGTATGTTTTGCATCGAGTATTCTTTACTTGACGGTATGTCCTGCATTAAGTATTCATTACTTGACAGGTGACCGTCCTCCCCCTTTAGGGGGAGCGGAGAGGGGGTCTGGAGCGGAGAGGGGTCTCGAGCTTCTTGGGGTCTGGGTCTGGTTGACTCTTTAAGACCACTCCTCGATACTGTCGGCAATCTCGGGGAGTAGTGTCTTATGGAAGACGGGTTCGCTTATGCCTTGGCGTTTCTGTCGGCGGTAGTCGTCGAGGAGGCGGAAGGCGTACTTGCCGAGGATGGTGATGGCGACGAGGTTGCAGGCGGTGAGCAGGGCCATGCACAGGTCGCCCAGGTTCCACACCAGCTCGAGGCTGGCTAGGGCGCCGAAGAGCACCATGACGCCACCCGAGAGCAGACGGTAGAGGGTGAGGACGTGGGCGTTGGGCGTGATGAAGCGTATGTTGGCCTCGCCGTAGTAGTTGCCGATGATGGACGAGAAGGCGAAGAGAAAGATGGCTATGGCGATGAATGTGGTGCCGAAGCGTCCTATCTCGGAGGTCAGCGCGGCCTGCGTGAGGGCTATGCCGCCCGGTCCAGGAACGTCGTAGAGGCCGCTGATGAGGATGACGAAAGCGGTACATGAGCACACCAGGAGTGTGTCGGTGAAGACGCCGAGCGATTGAATGAGGCCTTGCTTGACGGGGTGTGTGACGGTGGCCGTGGCGGCCACGTTGGGTGCGCTGCCTTCGCCGGCTTCGTTGCTGAAGAGGCCGCGCTTGACGCCCGTCATGATGGTCGCACCGAGGGCTCCGCCGACCGACTGCTGCAGACCGAAGGCATCGGCGACGATGACGTGTAGCACATGAGGGACGAGACGAATGTTCAGCACGATGACGACGAGGGTCAGCACGAAGTAGCCGACAGCCATCAACGGCACAAGGACGGAGCTGACACGGGCTATGCGGTGGATGCCGCCGAAGACGATGAGCAGCGCTGTCGCCGCCAGCAGTAGGCCTACGACGAGGGGACTCCAGCCGAAGGCTTCGTGCATGGCGCTGCAGATGGTATTGCTCTGAATAGAGTTATAGGAAAGGCCGAAGGTGACGGTGATGAGCACGGCAAAGAGGTAAGCCATCCATCGGCAGTGGAGGCCGCGCAGGATGTAGTAGGCCGGGCCGCCGACGAAGGAGTCGCGCTGGCGCTGCTTGAAGAGCTGACCCAGTGTGGACTCGACGAAAGCCGTGGCGGCACCGATGAGGGCGATGACCCACATCCAGAAGACGGCGCCCGGACCTCCGATGGCAATGGCTGTGGCCACGCCGGCCAGGTTGCCTGTGCCGACGCGTGTGGCAACGGAGACGGCGAAGGCCTGAAACGACGAGATATGTCGGTGGGCAGTGCCGTGCGAAGAGGCTTTGGCCGACGACGTATCGGGAGGCCTCGTGGAGTCGCCCAAGAGGCGTAGCATCTCGCCTATCATGCGGAACTGGACGCCGCGCGTCTTCCATGTGAACCAGAGTCCGCAGGCGACGAGCGCGGCGACGAGGAGATAGCCCCACAGGGCATCGTTGATGTGTGTGATGAGGTCGTTCATGTGTCTGTCGTCATAGCTCTACGAGGATGCGTGCGTCGACGGCGATGATGTCGTCGCCATCGGCCAAGAGCGGGTTGATGTCCATCTCCTTGATCTCGGTGGCGAAGCGCAGGAGGGTGGAGAGGCGCACGATGATCTCGGCGAACTTACGCTGGTTGATGCCCCGTTGTCCGCGTGTGCCGCAGAGTATCTTGTAGGCGCGTAGGCTGTGTATCATGCTCTCGGCCTCCTCGATGGAGAGGGGTGCCAGACCGCTGGAGACATCGCGCAGCACCTCGACGAAGATGCCTCCGAGGCCGCACAGGACGACGTGACCGAAGCGGCTCTCGTACTTGGCTCCGATAAAGAGCTCGGTGCCCTGAAGCATGGGTTGTACCATGACGGCGGTGGCGTCGGGGATTGTCATCATACGGTTGATTTCGGCGGCCAGCACCTCGCGGCTGCGTATGTTCAGCGCTACACCGCCGACGTCGGTCTTGTGGACAGGGCCCACGACCTTGGCTACGACGGGGTAGTGGCAGCGGTCGGCGAAGGCGAGCAGCTGTTCCTTGTCGGCGCTGACGTATTCGGCAACGGTCGGGATGCCGGCGCTCTGGAGCAGCTCGTGTACCTGGGCTGGCTGGAGGAAGAAGGAGCGATGTCCGCCCTCGTCGCCGTCGGAAGGAGAAGTCTGTGGCAGGCCGTCGATGATGCGCCGTATGCGTGGCACGTCGACGCCGTTGACGACGACGTTTTGGTCGGCAGGCGCCGGTGTGCGCATGACCTGTGTGAGCGCCGTGGCCAGCGTCACCTCGTCGGAGAAGTTGACGTGGCCTTTGCGCAGGAACTCATGGACCTCGGGGCCAGCGGTGTTGACGCTGGGGAGTATGGGGAAGATCGGTTTGCTGCACTCCTGAATCTTGCGGTGCAGTACGTCGTAAGCCTCGTAGAGCTGCACCAGACCGGGCGTGCCGAAGATGACCATGATGGCGTCGACCTGGCTGAAGCGCTTTTCGCAATAGTCGATGGCTATGCCGAGGTGCTGTGCTGTGCCGGTGGCCAGGATGTCGATGGGGTTGGCCACGGATGATCCGGGCAGGAGATGGCTCTTCAGCTCGTCGGCCACGGGGCCGCTGAGGTCGGGCACGCTCATGCCTCCCTTCGAGAGGGCGTCGGTGAGCATCACTCCCGGTCCGCCGGCATGGGTGACGATGGCAAAGCGTTTGCCGGTGAAGCGCGGCAGGGTGAAGATACATCCCACGGTGGTCAGCTCCTCGCGTGAGAAGCACCTGACGATGCCGGCTTTGCGGAAGAGGGCTTCGACGGCGGCGTCGCTGCTGGCGATGGCTCCCGTGTGGCTGCTGGCGGCACGGCTGCCACTCTCCGAGCTGCCGGCCTTGATGGCAGCGATGCGGCATCCCTTGCGGATGAGCGACGTGGCGTGGTAGAGCAGCTTGTCGGGGTCGGCGATGTTCTCGATATAGAGCAGCTTGACCAATGAGTCGCGCTGAGGATCGAAGTGCTCGTCCATGTACTCAAGTACGCTCTCGATGCCAATCTGACGGCCGTTGCCGACACTCCAGACAGAGTTGAAGCTGAGCCCTTTGCTGACGGCACTCTCGAGGACGTAGACCGCCGTGGCGCCTGAACCGCTGATGAAATCGACGCCCTGCGGCGTCAGACGGGGGATGGGTTTGGTGAAGACGCTGTGGTGGCAGCGTGTGAGCAGACCTATGCAGTTGGGCCCTATGAGTGCACAGGCATAGCGCTCGCAGGTGTTGAGGATGCGCTCCTCGAGCGCTGCCCCTTCGGGTGTCTCCTCGCTGAAGCCAGCCGAGATAATGATGAACGCGCGCACGCCCTTGTCGCGTGCGAGGAATTCGACGTAGTCGGGACAGTAGCGTGCCGCAACGACGAGAATGGCCAGGTCGGTGGGCGGCAACTCGCTCACGTCGTGGAAGACGCGCACGCCCTGTACCTCGTCCTCCTTGGGGTTGACGATGCGGAGCGTGCCTTCATAGCCTCCGCCGAGGATATTACGCACGATGGCGCCGCCGGGCTTATGCACATTGTTGCTGCCGCCGACGATGACGATGCTTTCGGGCTGTAAGAGCTGTTGATTGATCATCGTAGGAATGTGTTTTTATCGTTTACTGCCACAAAAATAGGTAAAAGTGGCGTATTTCTTTCATCAAAAGGCAAAAACTTTCGTTTTTTGATACATTAGATTACATTTTTCTGTATCTTTGCGGAAAATTGTCACACAAAAACAATATAAACGACATGATTTGGAACCCGAACAAAGAGTGCATGAGTCGCGACGAGATGAGCGCACTCCAGGGCAAGCGTCTTCACAAGATCGTGGAGTACGTCTATCACAATGTGCCCTTCTACCGCAACAAACTTCAGGAGATGGACATTCGTCCGGACGATATCCAGACGATCGAGGATATCCGCAAGCTTCCCTTCACGACGAAGAAGGACCTTCGTGACAACTATCCCTTCGGCCTTCAGGCCGCTCCGCAGAGCGAGATCATCCGCGTGCATGCCTCCAGCGGCACGACGGGTAACCCGACCATTGTCGGTTACACGCGCAAGGATATCGGCGTGTGGAGCGAGTGCATGGCCCGCTGCCTGACGGCCTACGGCGTGACCCGCGATGACATCTTCTCCGTTTCCTATGGCTACGGGCTCTTCACCGGAGGGCTTGGCGCACACTACGGTGTCGAACACATCGGCGCTAGCGTGATCCCTGCAGGTACGGGCAACACCGAGAAGCACCTGAAGCTGATACGCGACCTTGGCATCACGGGTATCGCCTGCACGCCCAGCTACGCGTTGTACCTGGCCGAGACGATGGACAAGCTTGGCATCCGCAAGGAGGATATCCGCCTGCGCGTCGGAGCTTTCGGCGCTGAGCCCTGGACCGAGAATATGCGTCAGGAGATTCAGGAACGGCTGGGCCTGAAGGGCTATAACCTCTACGGCCTGTCGGAGATCATGGGTCCCAGCGTCAGCTACGAGTGCCAGATGCAACATGGCTCGCACATCTGTGAGGATCATTTTTACCCCGAGATCATCAACCCCGTGACGCTTGAGCCGCTGCCTGCCGGACAGACTGGCGAGCTGGTGTTCACGACGCTGACCAAGGAGGGTATGCCCGTGCTGCGCTACCGCACCCGCGACCTCTGCTCGCTGCTGCCGGGCACCTGTGACTGCGGTCGCACGGCCGTGCGTATGAGCCGCATTGAGGGTCGTTCGGATGATATGCTGATCATCCGCGGTATCAACGTCTTCCCATCGCAGGTCGAGAGTGTCGTGCTGTCGATGCCGGAGTTCGCGCCGCGCTATATGCTCGTCGTAGACCGTGTCAACAACCTCGACACGCTGCAGGTGCAGGTGGAACTGCGCCAGGAGTATTTCACAGGCGTCTTCGACACACCAGCTGCCGTAGACCAGCTCGAGAAGAAGCTGGCAGCCAAGCTCAAGAGCGTACTCAGTATAGCTGCCAAGGTACAGCTCAAGGCGCCCAACACCATCGAGCGCAGCCAGGGTAAGAGTGCTCACGTGATTGACAAGCGTAAGCTATAATTGATAATTGACAATTGATAATTCATAATAATAGTGAGTGGAATGCAAAAGGAAAACTATTTTAATTTTGAATATGAGACTCTCTCGCGCGAAGAGATTGAGGCGTTGCAGCTGGAGCGCTTGAAGAAGACTGTGCAGCAATGCCTGAAGAATGAGTTCTACCAGAAGAAGTTCGCCGAGGCGGGCATCACGGCCGACGATATCCAGTCGCTGGCCGATGTGCGCAAGCTGCCCTTCACCACCAAGCAGGACTTGCGCGATACCTACCCCTTCGGCATGGCCTGTGTGCCCCTTCGTGATTGCGTACGCCTACATAGCAGCAGCGGCACGACGGGTAACCCCACGGTCATCCTGCACACGCAGCGCGACCTCGACGAGTGGGCCAACCAGGTGGCACGCAACCTCTGGATGGTCGGTCTTCGTCCCGACGATGTCTTCCAGAACTCCAGCGGTTATGGTATGTTCACCGGTGGTCTGGGTTTCCAGTATGGTGCCGAGCGTCTCGGTATGCTCACCGTTCCCGCCGCTGCCGGCAACTCGCTTCGTCAGATCAAGTTCATCCGTGATTTCGGCACCACAGCCATTCATGCCGTTCCCTCCTACGTCACTCGCCTCTACGAGGTGATGAAGGAGGAGGGTGTCGATCCTCGTCGCGACACGAAGCTCAAGGTGCTGGCCATCGGTGCCGAGCCTCACAGCGAGGAGCAGCGTCAACGTATCGAGCAGATGATGGGTGTCAAGGCTTACAACTCATTCGGCATGAGTGAGATGTGCGGTCCTGGTGTCGGCTTCGAATGTCCTGAGCAGAATGGCCTGCACTTCTGGGAGGACTACTACATCGTGGAGATCGTTGACCCAGAGACGCTGGAGCCCGTTCCCGACGGTGAGATCGGTGAGCTCGTGCTGACCACCCTCTGCCGCGAGGCTATGCCCCTGCTGCGTTACCGCACCCGTGACCTCACGCGTGTGCTGGGCCGCTCCTGCCCCTGCGGCCGCAACCATATCCGTCTCGACCGTATGCGCGGCCGTTCGGACGATATGATGGTGCTGCGCGGCGTCAATATCTTCCCGATACAGATCGAGAAGATCCTCATGCAGTTCCCCGAACTGGCCAGCAACTACCTCATCACGCTCACCACCGACGAGGAGAACGACAATATGACCGTCGAAGTGGAGCTGGCACAGCCCACCGACGACTACAAGCAGCTGCAAAACCTCGAGCGTGAGATACGTCGCCGCCTGAAGGACGAGATCTTGCTCACGCCCATCGTCAAGCTTGTAGCCAAAGGTACTCTTCCTGTCAGCGAAGGCAAAGCTGTCCGCGTCGTCGACAAGCGTAAGGTGTATCAGTAGTGCGGGCTGGCCCCCAGCGGGGGATTTGAAAATTAAAAGGGAAATATTAAAAATGAATTAAAAGATAAATATTATGACCATTCATCAGCTTTCCATTTTCATCGAGAACCGTTCCGGCACCCTGATCCGTGTGCTTAATGCGCTGAAAGAAGCCAATATCCAAATCATTGCTTCGACCATCGCCGACACCGCCGAATACGGCATTTATCGTCTCATCTGCAGCGAGCCTTTGCGCGCCTGTGAGGAGCTCAAGAAAGCGAATATCGCGGTAGCCCTCAGTGACGTCTTCGCCATCGCCATCGACGATCAGCCGGGTCGTGCCGCAGAGGCCGTGAAGACGTTCAGCGAAGCCGGCATCAGCATTATTTATATGTACAGTTTCCTGCTCGGCGGCAAGGGCATCCTCATCTTCCGCACGGACGATGCCCAGCGCGCCCAGCAGATCATCGAGGAGCGTCATCTCTCGGTCATCAATGAGAGCGACCTTCAACATATCTCTTGACGTCATCTTGTCGTAGTCCTTTTATTTCGTCTCTTTCCGCTGACATCGCTGTGGAGCCGGTTCGTGTGTCGGCTGCCGCTGCGATGTCAGCCTGTTTGTATGAGTCTGATGAGCCTGTCCGTGTCTTGTCCGCAGATGAAGCCCGTTGCACTTTGGCCACGACTGCTGGTGTCGCTGCTCGTTCTTGCTACATCAGCCAGCGTCGACGTGCGATGTGCCCGTCCGTTCCGCCTTCTCGCCTGGAATGTAGAGAATCTCTTCGATACGCGCCACGACGAAGGCTTCGACGATGCCGAGTTTCTGCCCGATGGACCACGACAATGGACGCCGAGCCGCTATTGGCGTAAACTCAAGGACATAGCCCGTGTCATCGCCGGAGAAGACTTGGATGTGCCGTTGCCTGACGTCATCGGCCTCTGTGAGGTAGAGAATGACTCGGTGCTCGAGACCCTTACGCATCGAAGCCCGTTGCGTGCGTTGGGCTACGAATACGTCGTCACACATTCTGCAGATGCACGTGGCGTTGATGTCGGCTTTCTCTATCAGCCTACTCGTTTTCGTTTGCTCGAGCATCATAGCTTGCGGGTGCCCAGTCAGCGCTATCGGTTGCGACCTACGCGCGACATTCTGTATGTCAAAGGCTTAGTGCAAGTGACGTCTCGTGATCAACAGCGCACGTCGATGCTCGACACACTCCACATCTTCGTCGTTCACTTGCCGAGTCGTGCCGGTGGCTACACGGGTGACCGCAACCGCAACATTGCCGCCGCCACGTTATGGTCGGCCGTGGACAGCCTACAGGCACAGGGCACCGACCGTATCGTGGTCATGGGCGATTTCAATGCCGACGTCCACGACCGCATTTTCCGCAATGCCCCACTCAAGTTGACCGATGCACCCGATGCTGACGGCACCTATTGTTATCGTGGCTTCTGGCAGTGGATAGACCATATCCTCGTCTCGCCCGACGTCACTACACTTAGCCCGGCCACTCCACTGGCATTACCCTGGCTTCTCGAGGATGATAAAACCTATGGCGGGCTGATGCCTTTCCGCACCTATCGTGGCCCGACCTACCACGGGGGAGTCAGCGACCACCTGCCTCTGCTCATCGACCTGCAATTTTGAACATCCATGAGCTAAGGCTCACATCGTTCGTCAGAGCGTTACGCGTTAACCATTCTTGTCGTCATCTGAGTGATCATTTCTCGGTTACAATGGAATCTGGAAGACGACGTCATCTTGAAGCTTAGGGACTATGGGAGGGGCAGATAGCAAAAAGAACGGAGTGGCATAGCTTCGAAAAGCTAAGCCACTTCCGTTCTGTTCTTGTTATGGAAGCGGGGCGTTAAGCTTGTCGCTCAATCCAAGCGATAGGCTGGCCTTTCAGCACCTTCTGTCCCTGATGAGTTGTGACGTCGACGAGCTTGCCGCCCAACGCAGCTTTCAAGGGCAGTGTGTGCCCCCACGGTGTCTGGATATAGCAGAAGAAATCGCCCTCGGCATACTCGGTGCCGATAGCCGGTTCTGCGCAGCGCATCACGCCGGCATCACCCGTAATCTCGAAGAAGATCTGGCCGTTCTCGGGCGCTACGATAGCGTCTGCCTTGGCGTGCTTGAACTCGGCAATCTGCTCGGGCGTGAGCTTGGGACCTCCAGCAGCCTGCATCTTGGCTATCTTGGCCTTTTCGAGATCTGCGAGGAAGTTCTTCTTGGCCTGACCGCTCTTGTAGTTGCGGTACTGTTCGGGGTGCATGGCCAGCTCGAAGAGCTCTTCGTCGTCCTGTCCGCGATCCCAGCCGTTCTCCTTCATCTCCTTGATGAAGTCGGGCAGTGCGGGCTTGAGCAGTGTGTGCGGGTCGGCGTCGGTGAACTCACGGCCCTGCTTCTTGGCCAGCTCGACGAGTTCGGGATCGATGGTTCCGGGGATCTTGCCGCTCTTGCCGAGGATCATGCCCCACATGGCGTCGTCCATCATGACGAAGCGGCCCTTGCCCTGGGCCATGGTGAGGAGGTTCATCAGGGCGATGTTCTTGACGTACTGTGAGAAAGGCG
>CAMOSA010000071.1 GCA_946624335.1 uncultured Prevotellaceae bacterium | reverse complement strand
TCGCTGAGGCAGTTGACGTGTCCGGCTGAGCCGTGGTCGTGGATGCTGACGACGGGGTTGACGTCCTCCTCGCAGAGCGAGCGTATGAGGTTGTAGGCTCGTTTCTGCATCTCGGGGTTGGCGCGTTGCACGGCGTTGAGCTCGATGCCGCTGGAGTAGCGGCCGGTGTCGACGGAGCTGACGGAGCCTCCGCCGAGCCCGATGCGGTAGTTGTCGCCACCCACGACGACGATCTTATTGCCCTTCTCGGGGGTGCCCTTCAGGCAGTCGCGCTTGGTGCCGTAGCCTACGCCGCCGGCGAGCATGATCACTTTGTCGTAGCCGTACAGCTCGCCGTTCTCAGCGTGCTCGAAGGTGAGCACGGAACCGGCGATGAGCGGCTGTCCGAACTTGTTGCCGAAGTCGCTGGCACCGTTGCTGGCCTTGATGAGGATCTGCTCGGGCGTCTGGTAGAGCCAAGGGCGCTCTTTTAATGACGAATGACGAGTGACGAATGACGAATGACGAGTGTCGAATGACGAATGACGAGTGTCGAATGACGAATTGGATATGCCTTCTGCTTGATCGGGTAACTTGTATCCTTCATTCGTCATTCGTAATTCGTCATTTCTCGGATAGCTGGTCATATACACCGCCGTGCCGGCGATGGGCCATGAGCCAGTGCCTCCGCCCATACGGTCACGTATCTCGCCTCCGGTGCCCGTGCTGGCGCCGTTGAAGGGCTCAACGGTGGTGGGGAAGTTGTGCGTCTCGGCCTTGATGCTGATGACGCTCTCGATGTCCTTGACGCGGAAATAGTCGCTTGTGGCGTGGTCGGCGGGGGCGAACTGCTCAACGACGGGGCCTTGTGCAAACGCCACATTATCCTTATAGGCAGATAGTATCTTGTGCGGGTTCTCCTGTGTCGTACGCTTGATCATGGCGAAGAGGCTGCTGGGCATCTCTTTGCCGTCGATGACGAACGTGCCGCCGAAGATCTTATGCCGGCAGTGCTCGCTGTTGATCTGTGCGAAGCCGAAGACCTCGCTGTCCGTCAGCGGGCGTCCCAGCTGGCGTTCCACGTCGTGCAGGTAGTCGATCTCTTCGGGCGATAGTGCGAGTCCTTCTTGCTCGTTGTATGCTTCGAGATCCTCGATTCTCTGGATTGGGGCCGGTTGTATGTCGACGTTGAAGATGTCCTGGTCGAGGCCTTCGTAGCGCCGTTGCAGCATCGGGTCGAACGCTCCCTCGCCGTTGCTCTCCTGGTACTCTTCAATACGCATAATGCCGCTGAGACCCATGTTCTGAGTAATCTCAACGGCATTCGTGCTCCACGGTGTGATCATCTCTCGTCGGGGGCCGACGTAGCAGCCCTCGAGGGTGGGTGAGTCGATGAGTGTCGCGTCGCCATAGAGCCAGCAGAGCTTGTGGATCTCGTCAGCGTTCAGGGTATGGTCAGCCTGCGTAGCTACGATGTGCTGCGCTGGCGTCCGGAAGAAAAATATTGCCATGTTGGTAAAGTGTTATTTGCTTGCTTGCGGTGTAAAAGGGGCTTTATGCTTGAACGGCAGGCCGTGGCCTCAGAACTCAATCTCGTCGAGTTTTATGTCGCCTCGTTCCTCGACGACACGCTGTTCTACGGGTCCCTGCTGCTCGTAGATGTATCGCATGGCGTCGGCCAAGGCTCCGGTGAACTTCTCGAAATCCTCGGGATAGACGAACAGCTTATGCTTCTCATAGGAGAACTGCGGCATCTCAGGGTCACCGCTGACGATTCTCTTGCTCTCGGTCAGCGCCAGGTACATGTCGCCGCGGCTGCTCTGTTTCACATCGACATAATAGAGTCTTTTTCCAGCCTTGATGGCGCGGGAGAAAAGGATGTCCTTTTCCTTGTTGTCATAACGTGTTTCTTTCATCGAAAAATAGCTTTTTTCATCGTTTCGGGGGTCAAAATTAGTCATATTTCGTCAAACTGCCCAAAAAAAGATGAAAAACTTCTCGCTTTAGGTTGTGTTTTTAGCTAAAATGAGTACTTTTGCAGTCCCAAAGGAACATAACACCGCAGTATTATCACTTTTCAGAATGATCAACAGAGAGCTCATACGTTTAAAAGTTGTCCAGCAGACTTACGCATATTATCAGAACGGCAATCATAAGTTGGACACGGCAGAGAAGGACTTGTTCTTCAGCCTATCCAAGTCCTACGATCTTTATCTTTATATGCTCGAGCTGATGGTCGAGTTGAGCCGCATGGCCGAGCGCGCCTTCATCGTGGCGACCAACCGCTACAACCGCTTGCGCGACGGCGAGGCGCCCAATCCCCGTTTCCTGAACAACCAGTTCATCGCCCAGCTGGAGAAGAATCGCCAGTTGAAGGATTTCGTCGAGAATCAGATGAAGACGTGGGCCGATGACGAGGACTATGTCCGCGGCCTCTGGAACCGCGTGGCTGACTCGGAGGTCTACCGCGAGTGGATGGAGCGCACAGACAAACCGACCTATGAGGACGACAAGACGCTATGGCGGAATATCTACCGTAAGATCATCGTGGAGGATGAGGAGCTGGACCATCTGCTCGAAGAGAAGAGCCTGTTCTGGAACGACGATCGTTTCCTCGTCGACTCGTTCGTGCTGAAGACCATCAAGCAGTTCGACAAGAAGCTCGGCGCCGACCAACCGCTGCTGCCCGAGTACCGCGACGAGGAGGACCGCGAGTTCGCCCGCCGTCTGCTGCGCGCCTCGCTGCTCGGTGCCGAGAACTATCGCGCCACCATCGCACAGTCGCTCTACAACTGGGACCTCGAGCGCGTGGCACTGATGGACCTGCTGATCATGCAGACGGCGCTGGCCGAGATGTTCACCTTCCCCCGGATCCCTGTCTCGGTGACGATCAACGAGTACGTCGACATCGCCAAGTTCTATTCCACGCCGCGCAGCGCCAGCTACATCAATGGCCTGCTGGACGCCATCGCACGACGCCTCATCGACGAGGGCAAGCTCAAGAAGACGATGCCCCAGCGCCAAGAGGCTACGCCTGAGGAACCGTCGGCAGACAAGGCAGAGACGGAAGATTAGACACGTCATCAATACACCGAACCACTCAACTAAATAGATACTTTATATATAACAACGAATGAAACCGATTAAACGAATTCTTGTCCTTCGGAGTGATGGCTAATTCGTATAATTAGGATAATTTGTTGTTGAAAAAAGAACTCAGGTCAATACATTCTGTTCAGTTACTTAATAAAAAGAATAAGGTATGAAAATGCTCACTATCCTGCTTCAGGCCCAGGGCGACGGCGGCTTGGGAATGATCCTGATGCTCGTGGCGATGTTCGCCATCATGTATTTCTTCATGATCCGTCCCCAGCAGAAGAAACAAAAGGAAATCCAGAAGTTCCGCAACAGCATCGAGCGCGGACAGGAAGTCATCACGGCCGGCGGCATCTACGGCGTCGTACGCGATATCGATGAGGTGAAGAACGTCCTCATCCTCGAGGTCGCCAGCGGCGTACGCATCCGTGTCGACCGCAACTCCGTCTTCGCCTCTGCCGCCAGCACCGAGAACTACGCCAAGTAGTAGGCTCTGTCGGTTGCCGTGCCCAAGGCTCGTACCCCTTAGTCAATGCGCCCCTTTCGTAGCACCATGGATCGCATACAGCTCAAACGCCTGACGGAAGCATTCAAGACCTCCCTGCTTAGCAAGCGCAGCAGGGAAGTCTTGGTGTTTCTCGTCTTCTTGGTCATCTCGGCCGGCTTCTGGCTCATGCTTACCCTCAATGATACCTACGAAGTAGAGATCGCCTATCCCCTTGAGCTCGTCAACGTCGGCGACGATGCCGTCATCACCTCCGAGCTGCCCTCCGAAGTGCGGGTGACGCTGCGCGACAAAGGCACGTCGCTCATCCGCTACTATGCCCGTTTCCACCAGCCGGCCGTCGAGATCGACTTCTCTGCACATGACAAGGGCGGCAGCTACGCCCACGTCGGCATCCCACATACCGAGGTGCGCAACCGTCTGCAGCAACTCGTCGACGCCTCGACGCGCATCGTCAGTATACGTCCCGATACGCTCGAGTATTTCTTCAGCCGCGGCGTCAAGAAACGCGTTCCCGTCGAGCTCAAAGGGACGATAAAGACCGACCTGGACCACTATCTGGCCGGCGTCCGGTGCGAGCCGGACTCCGTGACGGTATGGGGCGAGGAGCATTTCCTCGACACCTTGACGTCCGTCGCTACCGTGACGACGAACATTAACGACCTGAGCGCGTCAACGAAGCGCCAAGTCGCGCTCACGGCGATGCGAGGCACCAAGACAGACCCCGCGGAGATCACCCTGACGGTCGAGGTGGACCGCTACACGCCGAAGAGCGTGAAGGTGCCCATCGTCGGGACCAACTTCCCGGCCGGCCTCTCGCTGCTGACCTTCCCGCCGAAGGCCACGATCACCTTCCGCGTCGGCTCCAAGGACTTCCGCCGCTTCACCGCCGACAACTTTGTGCTCACGGCGACCTACGAGGAGCTGATGTCGCTGCCCGACTCCATGCTCCACCTCCGGCTGCGCTCCGTGCCCGAGGGCATCTCGCAGGTCAAGATCGAACCCGAGGCCGTACAGTTTCTCATCGAACAGACCGTGGAGGAATGACGATAGGTATCACAGGCGGTATAGGCAGCGGCAAGTCATATATCGCACGATGGCTGTCCGAACGCTATGCCATGCCGCTCTACGACTGCGACCGCGAGGCGCGTCGGCTGATGCTCACGCCAGCGCTGCGGCGCCGGCTGACAGCGCTGATCGGCGTGGAAGCCTATCTGCCGGACGGCCAGCTCAACAAACCCTTTGTCGCACAATATCTCTTCGCCGACGACGCCCACGCGGCAGCCGTCAATGCCATCGTACACCCCGCCGTGCGACGCGATGTGCGCCGCTGGGCCCAGCGGCAGGCCGGGCCGTCGCTCGTCGAGAGCGCCATCCTCGTCGAGGCCGGCCTGCTCGACGTCGTGGACAAGCTCATCGTCGTCGAGGCGCCACTGGAGCTGAGGATACAACGCGTCATCAGCCGCGACGGCATCACCGGACAGCACGTGCGGCAACGCATCGCCCGGCAGACCACCGACGACCAGCGACGGCGCTTTGCCGACTGCGTCGTCGTCAACGATGGCAGCGACTTCACCGCCGAATTAAGATTTTTTATTGATTCTTTGCTTGCTCAATCAAAACAGAACGCCTAACTTTGCATCCGTTTTTGACACAACAGCTACACTTTTAACCCCAAAAAACATACAACAATGCTTGAAACCATTTTAGCCATCGCAGGCAAACCGGGCCTCTACAAGCTCGTCTCCCGTGGCAACCGCAGTCTCATCGTCGAGACCATTGACGATAAACACCACCGTGCTCCCGCCTTTTCCACCGACCGCGTCATCTCGCTCGCCGACATCGCTATGTACACCGACGACGAGGAAGTGCCCCTGGCCGACGTGCTCACAGCCCTGAAGGCCAAGGAGAACGGCGCCCTGTGCAGCCTCGACATCAAGAAGGCGTCGCGCGACCAGCTCTTCGAATACTTCGCCGAGGTGCTGCCCAACTTCGACCGCGACCGCGTACACCCCTCCGACGTGAAGAAGCTCATCCAGTGGTACAATATCCTCGTCGGTGCAGGCCTCGACGACTTCTCGAAGCTCAAGCCTACCGAAGGAGATAACATCAGCGACCGCGAGGACGCCAGCGAAGAGTGAGAAGTGAACGAGTGAAAAGTGGACGAGTGAAAAGTGGACAAGTGAAAAGTGAATGAGTTTTTCACTTAAACATCCTCATAAAAAGTTGCATTTTTCTTGTTTACCTTCACTTTTGGCGATAATTGTTTGATATATAATACCCTATCATTGGTGAAGGCAAAGGTTTTGCCTTCACTTTCCTTCACTTTTGCAGGACAAATGTTGCATCCTGACGTAAAAGTTTGATCGGACGGCAGCAAAAAGTGACAAATGAAGTCAACTCCTGGCCAACGACGGGCTCTAATGTGCTGGGCAGTTAATTCCAAAATCCGAAACGATCACTCCCGTGTGGAGTAGCTACAGGAATCTGAAAGGTAAAACAACTTGTTTTACTTGCTAACGGCCAGCTGAGAATCCGTTAGGTTTCATTCGTATGGCGGTAAAACAACTTGTTTTACTTTTCTGTAGGAGGTGAAGGCAAGTGAAGGCAAAATCCTTGCCTTCACCGATGGTAAGACACTAACAGATAATTGGTTAGGCGAATAAGTGAAGGATGAAGGGAAAATGGAAATAATTTTTTTGTCTTGTGGGCCTGGATGGAGAGGTTGTCTCTAATGGGCTGTTATATAATGAGTTCCTGAAAACGGGGCGTGAAGAATAATGGGCATGAATGACAAAAGTTGCAATCATGCTCCATGTGAAGCTCATTCGTCAGGTCCCCTTTTTTAGATGATAATGATATAGCAGTAGGCACAAAGCCCCCTCCGGGACTTATTCTCTGCCTTATTGCCAACTGCTATATCATTGCATTTTTTTTATTGACTCTTGATGGGCGTGTGTGGTCTCACCCCTATGTATTGATCCTTATCGGTACTTTCCGCCTGTTATCTCGCTGATGGTCAGCGGCCGGTAGACCATATCGTAGCCGTTGCGGTCTTCGCGTTCCTCATAGAAGAAGGCGATGCGTCCGTCGCGTTGTTGTGCCATGGTGGAGTAGGCCGATGTGGTCTTCGAGACTGTCATGCCCGGTGTCCAGTGGGCGGCGAAGGCGCGTGGCGAGTAGATGCCGTTGGGCACGATCTCCTTGTACCAGAAACCTACGTCGCGCCGTCCTTCGCCGAGGGGCAGTGACTGCAGCATGAGCTTCGCATGCCGATTCGTGGCAGCCTCGACGGCGTCGACGAGCATGATCTCGCCGTTGCATGTGTTGGCGCCGACGCGTATGCCGCCCTCCACGTCGTGGCTGGCGACGCACTGGCCCCAGGTGCCTGCCTCCTGATCGGTGCGTATGTTGTTGAAACGGAATACGTTGAAGTAGCGCCCGTACCACTTGCGTGACGAGAGGATGACGTCGCCGTTGGGCAGCTCCTCGGTCTTGGGCTCGTCGCCACCGACGCAGGGGCTGTCGTGCCCGTCGAGCGTCGTGCCGCCGAGCACGGCCCATGTCTGTCCGAAGTCGTCGCTGTAGAGGACGTAGTTGCAGGCGACGTCCTGGTCGTCCATCTGTGTGCGCGTCAGCACGGAGCAGTAGAGACGGTAGTATCTGTCTTTCCTGACGACGCGGCTCTGGACGATGCGGCCTGATCCGATGAACATGGTGCGGGTGTGGGGCAGCAGGTCATAGAACTGCTCGGTGACGTCGTCGGCGCGTGTCCAGCTCTTGCCTCCGTTGTTGCTGTACCATCGTGCGATGCGGTTGGGCTTCTCGCGCGTACCTTTTATATATGGTGTGCTTCCGGTGACGGACATGCAGAGTATGCGCTTGCTCTGTCTGTCGGCCACGATGGCTGCGTCGCCGTAGCCGCAGTCGTCGGCGCCGTCGGTGCCTGAGCCGCGCTGTATGACGGTGTCGGCGCTCCATGTGCGGCCGTTGTCCTTGCTGGTGCGTGCTACGATGTCTATCCTTCCGAATCCGATGTCGAAGCCGCAGTAGCGGCGGTCGGCGACGGCGATCAGGCGCCCCTGCTTGGTGGTCGTGATGGCGGGGATACGATAGGGTACTCCGTAGGCGTCGTAGTTCTGGAAGAGGCAATGGGCTTCCGCGCCAGGCGCCGGCTGGGCGGCAACCGGCGTTGCGGATGCGATGAGCAGTGCGAGGGTGATCAGTACGTTTTTCATTGTGGGTAATGTGTATCGGTTCGTTTTTTCCGCACAAAGTTAAGGATTTATTCTGAGACGCCAAAATAATTGACCGTCGGTACGCTTGACGGTGCAAATGTGTATTGTGTACCTTGGCGTGGCTGTTAATATTGTTAAAATCGCATGGCTTTTAGTGCTTTTTTATTTGGCGTGAAACGCGGTAACGCGTACTTTTGCACTCAGAAAACAAACGTCGAAGCACAATGAAGCGTTCAACCATCTTTGCCATCAGCCTCATCATCGGCATCTCGTTCTTCGGCCTGCTATTGTTGCAGGGCCGGATCATCGGTTCGATGGTGAAGATACGCAAGGAGCAGTTCGACGAGACGGTGCTCCGTGCGCTCGACCGTACTAGCCGCGACCTGGAGCGTAACGAGACGTTCCGCTACCTGGAGACGGTAGCGCAGAAGATGAACTATGACGCCTCGAACCTCCCCGAGGAGGTCAGCCGCGAGACGATCGAGGAGACGTTGCAGCTCGGCGACACCTCGCTCTTGCAGACGCCGTTCCGCGTCGATGCGCAACGCCGTCAGCCGTCGAAGGCGCCCAAGGCGCTGACGCTGAGCCCGTCGTCGTCGTTGGATGAGGCGAACCTGCGCTTTCAGGAATTCGTGCGCAACGCTTATCTCTATCAGAAGGGCGTGCTCAACGAGGTCATCTACACCATCCTCTACAATGCCAGCGAGATGGATTTCCGCGAGCGCATCGATTTCCGTCTGCTGGACACCAATCTCCGTTCGGAGCTGGAGGCGGCGGGCATCACCCTGAACTATCATTTCACGGTCCTCGACGCCGACGGTCAGGAGGTATACCGCTGTGCGGATTACAGCGACGAGGGCTCCGACTACACCTACACGCAGACACTGTTCCGCAACGATCCGTCGCAGAAGATGGGCCTGCTGCGCGTCCATTTCCCCGAGATGAACAGCTATGTCCTCGGCGTGGCCAACAAGATGATCCCCGTGCTGGTGTTCACCATCGTGCTGTTCATCACGTTCTGCTTCACCGTGTGGCTCATCGTGCGGCAGAAGCGCGACACCGAGATGAAGAACGACTTCATCAACAACATGACGCACGAGTTCAAGACGCCGATCTCCAGCATCTCGCTGGCGGCACAGATGCTGGGCGACAAGACCATCACGAAGAGCGAGTCGATGATCGACAACCTCTCGGGCGTCATCGTCAACGAGACCAAGCGCCTGCGCTATCAGGTGGAGAAGGTGCTGCAGATGTCGCTCTACGAGAAGGGCAATATCCGCTTCAACGAGCGTGAGATCGACGCCAACGTGGTCATCGACGACGTGGTGAACACGTTCCAGCTGAAGGTGCGGCAGAACGGCGGCACGCTGACGGCTCAGCTCGACGCTGAGGACGCGGCCATCTACGTCGATGAGATGCACTTCACGAACGTCATCTTCAACCTGATGGATAATGCCGTGAAATATCGTCGCGACGATGAGCCGCTGCAGCTGAGCATCACAACACGTACGCAGGGCACCAACCTCATCATCACGATCTCCGACAACGGCATCGGCATCCGCCACGAGGACCTGCGCCACATCTTCGACCGCTTCTATCGCGTGCATACCGGCAACCAGCATGACGTCAAGGGCTTCGGCCTCGGACTGGCGTACGTCAAGGGTATGGTGGACCTCATGCACGGCAGTATCAAGGCAGAGAGCGAGTTCGGCAAGGGCACCAAGTTCATCATCACGCTGCCCCTGATCGACTAAGATAAGTGACTATAATCAATCAAGCTATTAACCCCTCAAAACAAGTACGACTATGACACAAGAAGAATCCAAACTGAAAATCCTGCTTTGCGAGGACGATGAAAGTCTCGGAATGTTGCTGCGCGAATATCTTCAGGCCAAAGGCTACGACGCCGATCTCTGTCCTGACGGCGAGATGGGCTACAAGAACTTCCTCAAGACAGACTATGATATGTGTGTGCTCGACGTGATGATGCCCAAGATGGACGGCTTCTCGCTGGCACAGGAGATCCGTCAGGTCAATCAGGAGGTGCCCATCATCTTCCTCACGGCCAAGAACCTGAAGGAAGACATCTTCGAAGGCTTCAAGATCGGTGCCGACGACTATATCACCAAGCCTTTCTCGATGGAGGAGCTCGTACTGCGCATGGAGGCCATCCTCCGTCGTGTGCACGGCAAGCAGCAGAAGAACGTCTCTGTCTACCATATCGGTAAGTTCACCTTTGACACCAAGCGGCAGATACTGAGCATCGGCGACCAGCAGACCAAGCTGACGACGAAGGAGAGCGAGCTGCTCATCCTGCTCTGCGCTCATGCCAACGAGGTCCTGCAGCGCGAGCTGGCGCTGAAGACCATCTGGATCGACGACAACTACTTCAACGCCCGCTCTATGGACGTCTATATCACCAAGCTGCGCAAGCACCTGAAGGATGATCCCGACATCGAAATCAACAATGTGCACGGCAAGGGATACCGCCTCATCGCACAGATGGAGGAGGAGTAGACGAGTTGAGAGTTGAAAGTTGAGAGTTGAAAGTTGAGAGTTGAAAGTTGACAAGTTGACGAGTTGACAAGTTTACAGGTTGACGAGTTGATAGTTGACGAGTAGACTCAAAAGGAATAGCGGATAAATTCGTTGACACGTTAACGATTAATGATGCATCAAACGAAGCCCCGCTGCAAAGCATACACTTGCAGCGGGGCTTCGTTAATATGATAACCTGTTTACTTGTCTACTCGTCAACTTTCAACTCGTCAACTTTCAACTTTTCAACTACTCGTATTTGGGCTTCTTGTAGTTGACGTAGATGTGAATGACGATGCCGCAGATGATGATAGCGGCAGCGAGGAACTGCACCCAGTTGTAATCTACTCCGTCGAGGAAGTAGCTTAGGATAAGAATGACGGCGCCGACGATGGCGGTAAGGATTCCAGAATAAAGTTTCATATTGCGGTTTATTTTTATTGATTTTACTGTCCTGCTTGTCAAAAACTCATATTGACAGCACAAAATAACACAAAATTCTTGAATCGGAGAAACAAAATCGCAAAAAAGTGACGCTCGTGTGCTCTTTTTCGTGAAAACAGCAAGAAAATCACGCAAAAAGCATTGCCATTTCAGAAAAAAGCACTACCTTTGCCGAGCATTTTCGCAAAAGTAACCATTATTAATCATTTAAGCTATTATGAATCAGTACGAAACCGTTTTCATTTTAACTCCCGTTTTGTCTGACGAACAGATGAAGGAAGCGGTCGAAAAGTTCAAGAAGATCCTCACCGATGGTGGTGCTGAGATCCTGAACGAGGAACTGTGGGGCTTGAAGAAGCTGGCTTATCCCATCGAGAAGAAGTCCACGGGCTTCTATGTCATGGTAGAGTTCAAGGCCGATCCCACGTTAATCAAGAAACTCGAGGTCAACTATCGTCGCGACGAGAGAGTCATTCGCTACCTCACCGTTAAGAACGAGAAGTATGCTGCCGCATACGCCGAGAAGAGAAGAAACAAACAAGTTAAAAAGGAGGACTAAGCAATGGCACAATCTGAAATTCGCTATCTCACACCACCCACCGTTGACGTCAAGAAGAAAAAGTACTGCCGTTTCAAGAAGAGTGGCATCAAGTATATCGACTACAAGGATCCCGAGTTCCTCAAGAAGTTCCTCAACGAGCAGGG
>CAMOSA010000070.1 GCA_946624335.1 uncultured Prevotellaceae bacterium | reverse complement strand
CGGAACGAGACGGGCAGGTTGAAGCGGACACGGACGGGCTGGCCCTTGTCCTTGCCGGGCGTCCAGCGCTGGGGCATGGCTTTGACGGCGCGCACGGCCTCGGCCTTGAGGGCGGCGATGCCTTCGTTGTAGTGCCGCGCGTCCTCAGCCTTCTTGGCTTCCTCGGGCGTCAGGTCGCGATTGTAGGCCACGACCACCATCTCATTGAGTTCCTGTCCTGTTCGGACGTCAAGCGCCTTGTCGGCCTTGACCTCGGTGAGCGTGCCGTCCTTCTCGACGACGAAGGAGACCATCACCTTGCCCTGGACGCCGTAGTCATGAGCCACCTTGGGGTATCTGACGTTCTCTATCAGAGACTTATACATAGCTTCCAGGCCGCCCGGGTACTCAGGCAACTGCTCGCAGGTCTCATAGATTTTGTCGTCGGGGCCCATTTCGGCGTTCTTCGTTGTAACAATAATCACGCCATTGGTACCTCGGGACCCCCACTTGGCCACAGCTTCTTCGCCCTGCATCACCGCGATGTGCTCGATCTCAGTTCTCAGTTCTGCAGCCTCTTCCGCTGAGGCAACGTTACCATCGATAATCCATAGTGCATCGTCGTGAATGCGTTCAAGCGTGTGGATGGAAGCAGCAAGCGAATCGTCATTTGACATCACGTCGCTCTCCGAATCTGTTTCGACCAGCGTTTCGGCCGTCGCTGCGGTTCGTCCGGCAGCAGGCACGTCTGATACTGCATTAATCTCTTTGCTCAATGGAGCAGGCAGTTGTGGGCTGACCAGGGCTTGCTCGATATGTGCTATCGGCTTCATTTCCTTGACTATACTACGGGCAAGGCTGTCAATATTCGATAAAAAGAGCATGACAGCTGCCACGGGCACGTAGAGGATGTATTTGAGCATCCCCGTGCGAGGAGTTCGTTGTAGGTTCATCATTTTGATTCTACGTTTTAGGGGTAAGACATTGAAGTTATTTACAATCGTAGCTACGTTCTTTTGAAGTGAGAAACCGAGGAGACGGTATTGGTAAGTCTTAAGTGAAAAGTGAAAAATGTCGGCTTCGCCTCCAAGTGAAGAATAAGAATCACTATTGGACGCTTGCTCGTTTAGTGAATTATATTTTTCACTTTTCATTCTTTCACTTTTCACTTCGATATAGTCTGCCACCGCCTTGTCGGCAATGAACTCGAGGTTCATCCGCACCTCGCGACGCATGAGCCAAGCAGCGGGATTCCACCAGAAGAGGATGCAGACGAGTTGGGAAAAGAGGATGTCGAGAGTGTGCCAGCCGCGCACGTGAGCCTGCTCGTGGATGAGCACCTCGCGCAACGTCTGTTCGTTCGTGCCGTCGGGATGGATGAAAATCCACGGACCGAACGAGAAGGGACTGCAGGGACGGGGGAAGTAATAGAATGAAAAGTGAAAAATGTCGGCTTCGCCTCCAAATGAAAAATAAGAGTTACCATTGTCCTCATGGTTATTGGGTAATTTATATTTTTCACTTTTCACTCCTTCGCTTTTCATTCTCCTGCACGTACACCTTAAATATATAAGGTATGCGACCTGCATGAGAAGCTTCGACGTCATCCACACAACGGGAATGAGGTAGATGATCATCCAGAGCGCCATCATGCCTACAAACCACATACCGCACCCGGGTTCGCTCTGTACTACGCCAAAGCTGGCAACGCGCATGGCGGTGACATTCAGCGTGGGCAGTACATAGCTGGCGTAAGCTTCGGCCATATCGCTGGCGGCGGTGTCGGCTGTCAGCAAAGCCTGCAGATTACACAGGGGTAGCAGGAAGGCGGTGGCATAGATGCCCCACAGCATCAGACGCCGCACGCCGAAGAACGTGTCGCGATGCATCAGCACCTGAAACAGCAGGCACAGCAGGGCAAGGATGAGGTTGGCTTTGATGATGTATAGCATTTCCTATTTCTTTTCTATCTCTTCAATAATCTCTCTTAACTCCTCGGCACTCAACTTCTGTTCCTTGGCGAAGAACGAGACGAGTTCCTTGATGGAACCATCGAGGAAACGGTCGATGAGTGAACCGAGGCGCGAGCGGCCATAGTCCTTCTTCTCCACAATGGGCCAGTAGACATAGCCTCGCCCTTCGCGACGATGGTCGAGGTAGCCTTTGCGTTCCAACGACTGGAACACATTCTGTATGCCATTGAGCAGCGGCAGCGGCTCGGGGTAGCGCTGCAGCACGTCACGAGGCGTACATTCGCCCAGCTCCCAGATGTGCTCCATCACTTCTTCTTCCTTCTGACTGAGTCTGATCATAACTGTACACAGGGTTTAGCTTGTTATTTCTCTTTTTCTGCAATTGCCCGCTCTATGACTTCAGCCAACGAATCTACCTTATGAGCAAGTGCTGGATCCGCACTTTTGTTGCTTCTCTTCAGGAAATGTCTTGCGGCATACGGGTCGCCTGCTGCCAAGGTGTCCTCAGCACAATAATAGTAGCTCCAAGCGATGCTCCGTGGAGTGTCGCAGGAGGTGAAGGCGACGAGGCCGATGCCGCTGGCGACAGCCAGGGCCATGGTGAGTTGCATGAGCTTGCTTCGTTTCATTGTGAAAACAGGGCTTTAAAAGATGAAATGGTGCTGTTAATTCGGGCGACTAAACGATTCCGACGGTGCAAAGGAAAGGAGAATATATCAAATATGCAAGAACGAACGACCTTATTTAACATTTCCTAAATGTTGAATCAGCATATCTCTTTATACATTCGTTCTACTGACTTATAGTCGATGCCAAAACATGTACCACCTATCATTGTTCACTTTTCATTATCCATCAAAGAAGGCCCGCCACATCATTTTGCGATGTGGCGAGCCTTTTTGTATTATGTTCAGGAAGCAGAGTGAATCAGTACTGGTTGAGGCCCCCAGCATTGTGCTGACGGCGACCTGACAGAATGAGCCTATAGATTCCGGGTTTCATGGTTCAGGCTCCCACGCGTGCTGCTTGATGTCCACGCATCCATTGGCCTTGATGCGGACCCCCTCGGACATCAGCAGTATGGCCTGCTGATGCCATCCGGGCACGGTGCGACCTGTGCTGCTGACGACGCGGTGGCAGGGCAGGTTGAGCTCCAGCGGAGCATCGTGCATGGCGCGGCCCACGAGGCGGCTGTGGGCGGGCCAGCCTACGAGCGCTGCGATGCGGCCATAGGTAAGGACGTGTCCGACAGGAATCTGCCGGACGACGTCATACACTTCTGCATAGAACGCAGCGGAGTCGGGACCTTTGCTCAATAGTTCTCTGCCTTGATCTGGAAATAGCTCTGGGGGTGGTTGCAGGTGGGGCATACCTCGGGAGCCTTCCGTCCGATGACGATGTGTCCACAATTGGCGCACTGCCAGATGACGTCGCCGTCACGTGAGAAGACCACGGCGTCCTCAATGTTCTTCAGGAGGCGGCGGTAGCGCTCCTCGTGGTGACGCTCGATAGCGCCTACGAGTTCGAACTTCTCGGCAATCTCGTCGAAGCCCTCCTCGCGAGCCTCGCGGGCCATGCGGGCATACATATCCGTCCACTCCTGGTTCTCGCCGTTGGCGGCGTCGGCCAGGTTGGTGGCGGTGTCGCTGATGGTGCCGCCGTTGAGGTATTTGTACCACATCTTGGCGTGCTCCTTCTCGTTGGCTGCCGTCTCCTCGAAGATGGCGGCGATCTGTACGTAGCCGTCCTTCTTGGCCTTCGAGGCAAAATAGCTGTACTTGTTGCGTGCCATGCTCTCGCCGGCGAAAGCCTCCTGGAGGTTGCGCTCGGTCTTGGTTCCTTTCAGTTCTTTCATTGTCTTTGATGCGTTATTATTATAAGTAGCGGATGACTTTACGTCGATGCTTCGCGAATAAGGATTTCTTCCAGATATCTGCCGCAAAAGTATCTCATTTTGTCGACATCTGCAAGAAAAAGGCGATGTTTTTCCTATTTTATTATTCGCCGTTTCTATCTGTCCCATCACCTTTTCCGGTTTTATGCGTATTCATCTCAGATTTTTTACCTACCTTTGCAGCGCCTTAAGCGAAGGAGACGCCGGAACAGTTCTGCAGCCCTCAGATAGGAAAAGGCATAGAGTTACGCATTATGAATTGGATATTATTGACTGTTGCAGGGCTGTGTGAAGTGGGTTTCACCTACTGTCTCGGTCGCGCAAAAAGTGTAGAAGGAATGGAGTGGTGGACATGGATGGGCGGCTTCCTCGCTTTCACCTTCGTGAGTATGGCTTTGCTGGCCAAGGTCACGCACACCCTGCTTTTGGGCACCGCCTATCCCGTGTGGACAGGCATCGGCGCGGTAGGTACGGTGCTGGTGGGCATCTTCTTCTTCGATGAGCCCGCTACCTTCTGGCGTCTCTTCTTCATCACGACGCTGATAGCCTCCATCGTGGGGCTGAAGGCGCTGTCGTAGCTAAAACATGAACTTATGCGGATGAACGACTTAAGGGCTTTGAGCCTGCTGACATTGGGCTGTTGCGGTGGCATGGGCATACACGGTCAGCGCCAACCCAATATTGTATTGATTCTCGCTGACGATCTCGGCTATGGTGACGTGAGTGCCTATGGCGCCCGGACGATCAAGACTCCCAATATCGACCGCCTTGCTCACGGTGGCATCTGCTTCACCAACGGCCACGCCTCGTCGGCGACATCGACGCCCAGCCGGTATGCGCTGCTGACGGGGATGTACCCGTGGCGCCGTCGGACGAACATCCTGCCCGGCGATGCTCCGCTGATCATCGATGAGGAGCAAGAGACGCTGCCTAAGATGCTGCGTCGGGCTGGCTATCGGACGGCTACCATAGGCAAATGGCACTTAGGGATGGGGCGTGGGTCGATCAACTGGAATGACGTGATAGCCCCTGGTGCCCGCGAGGTGGGCTTCGACTATTCGTGCATCCTCTCGGCCACGGTCGATAGGGTGCCTACGGTGTATGTCGAGAATGGACGTGTGCTGGGCTTAGAGCAGAATGACCCTATAGAGGTGAGCTATCAGCACGCGTTCGAGGGTGAGCCTACGGCACGCACCCATCCGGAACTGATGACTCGGATGAGGTATTCGCACGGTCATGATCAGACGGTCGTCAATGGCATCCCCCGCATCGGATATATGCGAGGCGGGAAGGCAGCCTTGTGGCGCGACGACGAGATGGCTGACTTCCTCGTCGGTAAGGTGCGCGAGTATGTCGACACGGTGGCAAAGGATCGTCCCTTCTTTCTCTACTATGGGCTGCATCAGCCCCATGTGCCGCGTGTGCCGGCCAAGCGCTTCGAGGGCCAGAGCGGGATGGGCCCACGTGGCGATGCCATCGTCGAAGCCGACTGGTGCGTGGGCGAAGTGCTGAAAGCCCTCGAAGGGGAGGGGCTCTTGGAGAATACCTTGGTTATCTTCACGAGCGACAATGGTCCTGTGCTCGATGACGGTTATGTGGATGAGGCCAGAGAACTGGCTGAACGCGCCGGACACGACATGAATGGCGGTTACCGTGGCGGCAAGTATAGCTTGTATGATGCCGGTACGCGCGTACCTTTCTTTGTCTATTGGAAAGGGTATGTGAAGCCGCGGACGACGGACGTGTTGGTTGTGCAGCAAGACCTGTTGGCGTCGTTAGCCGCGTTGGTGGGACAGGAGGTGCCTGCCGGACTCGACTCGGAGAATCACTTGCCGACTTTCTTGAAAGGCAAGCGTGGACGTGAGGGGTACGTGATAGAGGCGGTAGGGCGCCTGGCGTATCGCACTGAAGACTATGCCTTGCTGCCAGCTTACAAGGGCGCCCGCCGTAACACGACTGGCAACGAGATGGGAATCGTCGACACGCTCTCGCTGTTCGACCTCCGTCGTAATAAGGCACAGGACATCAACATAGCCTCCCGCAAGCCGCGTCTCACCCAGAGGATGCAGCAGGCGTTGAAGGAGGCTAAGGGTGAGACGCGCTGACGTCTCTCTCCGCTTGTCGCGGGGATAAACTACGGATTCAGGTCTAACAGCTGCTTGATGAGCGGCATGACAGCGTGCTTGAGCACAGCGTCGTTGAGGTAATGCTCGCCATCGAAGGTGGCGAAGTGGGCTGTGCCGTATGCTTTCTTGAATTGTGGCTGGCAGTTGACGCGCTTGTCGTGAAGGCCGAAGAGGCCGTAGACGAGGGCGCTATCGTCTGGCGTGATGCCTTCGAAGGTGTGGCGTTCGACGTCGCGGAACTGTGCTATCATGTCTTTGTCGACCTTGAAGTCCTTGGCACCGTCCTGACGTGTGTTGCGGAAAGGCTTGCGCCCCATGCCGCCAAACGTGAGGAGACGCGCCATGCAAAAAGAGGGGTTGACCAGTATGCGCCGGTAGCCTCGCAGCTGTTCGGCATACATCGCCCCCATGGATGTGGCGACGATGAGGTCGGGCTTGAGCGCTGCTACTTGCTGGCGCAAGAAGGGCATGGCATCGGCAGGCATGACGGGGATGTCAGGGGCCAGGACTTGCACGCCATGCTCGTAGAGGGCGTTGCGCAGGCTGGTAGCGGTGCCGCTGGCACCGCTACCGGCAAAGCCGTGGAGATAGAGGAGGGTCTTCATGTCTTTTAAGAGGGGAGGGGCGGCGACGAAGCCGCCGCTTGCGGATAAAGGGAAGGAAGGGAAGGGGCGACGACGAAGCCGCCGCTTGCGGATAAAGGGAAGGAAGGGGAGCGGCGACAGAGCCGCCGCACGCCTAATAAAGGGGGCTATTGGAGGGTGATCTTAAGGGAGGTGTCGTCATCGTCGGTCTTGGCTCGGGCGATGTAGAGACCACGGGGTAGAGCGCTGAGGACGACGGGTGAGGTGGCACGTATGCGGGTTGTCATGACGAGCTGTCCGGCGGTATTGAAGATGTCGAGGCGTGCAGCATCAGCACCGTGGAGGGTGACACTCGTACCGTCGAAGGCGAGCTCGAAGTCGGTGTCGGTCTGCTGACGTATGGCGTCGGGCTGCTCGAAGACGGGCTCTTCCCAAGCGGTGGCAAGGGTCGTGAGCATGTTGGGCTTTCCGATTGTCGGGCGCTCCATGACGTATATCTCTGATCCTCCGTCGGGGTAGAGTCCTACGGTGTGGTAACCGTCGTGTGTGCAGTAGACGAGCGTGTCAGCCCAGCTCTTGTCCTCGGCGGTGAGTAGGACGAGGCTGCCCGACTCGTTGTTCAGCTTGAAGTCGGCGTGAAGCTGCGTCAGGCTCTCTGTCTTGTCGCACCAGATGACGAGGTGTCCGTGGGCAGGGATGACGGTGCTGAAGTTGCCGTCGGAGGCCGGTATCTGCCATTTCTCGGGTTCCTCGAGATGGTCGGAGAGGTACATACCTGCGACGTCAATGGCCGCATCGGTGGTGTTGTAAAGCTCTATCCAATCGCTCTTCTTGAATATATCGCTGACGTAGATGTCGTTGGCCGCGCTGACCTCGTTGATCTTGACGGGATGCTCATCCCATGCCTCGTCAGCAGGTGCTTTCTCGTAGATGGCGGTGAGGGTGATGTCGGAGGCGTCGGATGGGATGGCAAAGTCCTTCTCTGTGGAGATGATGTTGTCGTCGTTCTCCTTATTATATATAAGCTCGGCATCCCAGAGGACATCGGTGGAGTTGGCCGCATTGTTGTGTAACTCTACGGCGATGGTGTTGATGCCACGCTTGAAGAGCGAAGCGTCGATGGTCATCGTGCCCGAGTCAGGGTTGCCGTTGGCATAGGTCGTGGCAAATGTGCTGAAGGTGGCGTTGCCGGATGGCATGTTGTAGCGTCCGGCCTCTGTGCCATTGACGTACACGATGAAGCCGTCGTCGGCCACCCACTTGAGCGTGAAGTGCTCGGTGGCCTTCGGTTGTGCGGAGAGGGTGATGTTCTTGCGGAAATAGTAGGTGGGATACTTGTCGTTGTTGTTGCCTCCGTAATCGAGGAACGTCTGGTATCCTCGGCTGTTGCTGCCGTCGGTGACGAAATATCCGAGCGGCGCTTCGCCTTCGGGCCAAGCGGCATCGTAGCTGTTCGCCGTCCATTCCTCGTCATCGAGTGAGCCTTGGTCGAAGTAGAACCACTCGGCACCGCGGGTGAAGAGGCTGGTGCCCGTTGACTCGAGGTCGGATTGCCATCCGACGAAGCGGTAGCCGGCGGGGGCGGCAGTCGTGACGGTGACGGGAGCGAAGAGTCGGCCGGCAAACTTCTTTGTCGGCACGTTGAGCCCGTTGATGAGCAGGCCAGCCTCGCTGATGTTGGCAGAGAGGGTGACGGAGATGGGATTGTCGAGCCCGAAGTAGTTGCGGATATTCGAGTAGGTCGTATTCTGGCGGCTCGTGCTGATGCGGTTGATGACATCGTAGCCGCTGGAGCTGGCCGAGTGGCCGTCGGCTGCCATGCGGTTGATGATGTCGGTGATGATGTCGCGTGAGCGTGAAGGCTCGAAGACGCTGCCCGTGACGATACATGCCTGGTCGATGAGCTGTTTCTTGAACTCCTCGTTCTGCAGCATATTCTTGATGATGGTCACGAATTCAATTTCGCCATAGATCTGATTGCCGTACTTGGCGATGACCTCTTTGCCATAGAGGCGGTCGTAGGTCCAGTAGTTGGAATTGTCGAAGAACCACGTAATGCCGTTGTTGGTGTTGAAGGCGTGGTCGAGGTCGAACAGGATGGCGCGGAAACGGCTGTTCGACAGTCCTTCGGAGCGTTCGCGGAAGCTCTTGATGTTGTTCTTGGGATAGTCGTTGCCCCCGAGGTAGAACTGCACGGCCAGATAGTTGCACATCTCCTCGATGTCGACAATCTGCTTGATGCGCTCGTAGGCCAGGGCATCGCCGGCGTTCTGCGCCAGCGAGTACCATTCGTTGAACATATCCTTGGTACCTACTTGCTGGACATAGCCGCTGTCGGGGCTCATCTTCCATTGATCCATCTCGGTGTCGTCGGTGCCGATGCCATAGTTGGCGTAGCCGTAGTTCTTATTGTTGGGCTCGCGCAGGTTGAGCACGCCGATGTAGCGTCCGTTCTGGTAGATGTGTACGGGTTGGAACGATTGCGTCTCGACGTAGAGGTCGGATGTCCTTACGACTTCCTGAATGGCTCCGTCCTTGATGCGTTGGCTGGTGTCGTTGCCACCGTTGCGCACTTTAAGTCCTTTGTGGCGCAGGAAGGGCTTGTTCTTGAAGAACTGATAATCCATCCGGTTGAGGCCTTCGTAGATCTTGTTGGCCTTGATGTTGAATGAATGTGGGCTCCATGCACGGCTCCATCCTCCGCTGGACTCGATGCCGACTTCCTGGTTGAAGACGGCTTCGCCCTTCTCGGGAGTGATGTATTCGATGTTGGCCGGTCGGTCCCAATCCATGTTCCAGTTGCAGTTGGCGCTCTGCCCGTTGCCCGGTCGTCCGTTGCCGTTGCCTTGGACGAAGATGCCGTAGTCGGCGCCCGTGAGGTTCTTGGGGTCGGAGACGAGCGAGAGCACGGGCAGGGTGTAGTCGGTCTCCTTGCGTATGAATGAGCGCGTCGTGACAGGGCTGGCCAGCATACCGTCCATGAAGAAGCGCACGCGCAGGATGGTTGTCTGGGTGATGGTGAAGCGTCCGTTGTCGCTCGTCTGTCCGTTGGTCAGCGTCGGTGTGCTGCCGTCGGTGGTGTAGCGGACGGTGGCACCCGAGGGTATATTCATGACCGCTGCGGTGAAGTCGCTCTCGAACAGGCCTCCGGGCTTGTTGAAGGTCGGTGCTTCGAGGCGTGCCTCGGCGAATGTCGAGGTGGCGTTTGTCGCGTTGGGCGTGGGCTGGTCGGTATATGCCCATTCGCTGCCGCCGTCGGTCTTGCGGGCGTAGGACGTTCGTGGGATGGCGGGCGGGTAGCTGTATTCCGAGAGCACGGTGCCTTGTTCGTTGGAGATGGCGATATAGCCGCCGTCGCTGTCGAGCTTAAAATTAGTGGTCTTGGGCGTCCACCATGAGAAGTGGTCGAACCAGATGGCCAGGAAACCCTTGGCAGGGATCGTGCCGTTGCGGGTGCTGGAGAGGGGGAAGCGGTGGCCCTGGTCGTCTTGCACGTAGAGGCCGTCGAGGACAACAGACGCGTCGGTCGAGTTGTATAGCTCTATCCACCCGCCGTAGTTGAACGATGGGTCGATGAACATATCGATGTTGGCCTGCTGCACTTCGTTGATGATGACCGCCTGGGGCGATACCTCGTTGGCCTCGACGGTGATGATGCACTTCGCCGAGATGTCGTCGTACTTGGTGGATTGGGCCGTGATGGTCGTGATGCCGGGCTTCAGTGCCGTGACGAGCCCGTCGGCATCGACCGTGGCTACGTTCTCGTTGCTCGAGGTGAAGGTGACGCCCTTGTAGGTTGCGTTGGTGGGTCTTGCTGTGACCGTCAGTTGCATCTGATCGCCCTGCTTCATCGTCGCCGTGGTCTTGTCCAGACGTAGCGAGGTGAGGTTGACCAGTGTGCCATAGTACTCCAGCCTCCAATTGTCAAAGAGCACCCAGTTGTTGACCGTCCACTGGTCGTTCCTCAGGCCGAAGGTCAGGGGCTCTCCGGCTTGGAGCTGCACTTCTACCTGATTGTCGTCATAGTAGCCGCGCTGGAAGAACACGGCGCCCGACTCCATCGAGTTGGGGTAGTAGCGCCAACTCCATCCGTTGCGTACGCCCTTGCAGCCTCCGACGTCCTCGTTGAGGTAGTAGGCGAAGGTGCTCACCATGGGCGTCTCGCTGTCGTTGGCATAGAGGAAGCAGGTGAGGTTCTCGGTGCCTTCTTCGTGGGCGCGCACAGCGTTCTCGTCGAGCGCTCCCTCGCGGAAGTAGCCTTGGACGCTGACGCGATAACGGCCGGCGGGCAGCGTGGGGATCGTCTGATAGATGTCCCATGTGCCCTGCCAGAACTCCATCACGCCGGCTGCGGCATCGCGGCCGCTGCTGTTCTTGATGATGGTCCATCCTGTTGTCGTGTTTTCGTCGAAGCCGGGGTTCTTGACATATTCCTCGGTGATGTCAATCCATGTTTGTGCGCTGCCTGTCGTCGTGATGGCAAGCAGCAAAGTAGTGAGAAGTGCTGTCCTGTTCATGAATGCCTTTTCGTGTTAGTTTACAAAAGAAAACGACGCAGACTTACATAGTCTGCGCCGCAAAGGTACGAAGTATTTTCCGTTTTGCCTCGCTTTTTTAGATAATATTTATCTTCATGCGGTCAAAAGGTGTGCTTTTAACACTTTTCTCGTTCTGGCAATGGTTCAGGCACCTATTCTTTGATGTTAGGTTCTTCGAGTCCAATGCCTTTGCGCTTGTCCACGACTTTCAGCACGAGTCCGAGCAGCAGGGCGGCGATGCCGAGCGATGCGAGCATGACCAGAGGTGCGGTGTAGTCGAACTGCGTGGGATCGGTGACGCCCGGGTTGGTCTTGTCGAGCACCTTGCCGATGAGCAGGGGGAAGAGCCAGAGGCCGATGTTCTGGATCCAGAAGATCAGCGCGTAGGCCGAGCCGATGACCTTGGCGTCGACGAGCTTGGGCACGCTCGGCCAGAGGCTGGCGGGCACGAGAGAGAACGAGGCGCCGAGGACGAGGATGGTCAGGTAGGCGATGGCTACGCCGCCGACGGCGTTGCCCTTGAAGGCCGGCAGCACGAAGGCGAAGGTCAGGTGGCAGGCGATGAGCAGCAGAGAGCCCAGGA
>CAMOSA010000069.1 GCA_946624335.1 uncultured Prevotellaceae bacterium | reverse complement strand
AGTATATCGACTACAAGGATCCCGAGTTCCTCAAGAAGTTCCTCAACGAGCAGGGCAAGATCCTGCCCCGCCGCATCACCGGAACTTCCCTGAAGTACCAGCGCCGCGTGGCTCAGGCTGTCAAGCGTGCTCGCCATCTGGCACTGCTCCCCTTCGTAACTGACATGATGAAATAATTAAATAGAGGAATAAGCACTATGGAAATCATTCTGAAAGAAGACGTGATCGGCTTAGGTTACAAGCACGACATCGTAAATGTGAAGTCCGGCTATGGCCGCAACTATCTTATTCCCCAGGGTAAGGGCGTTATCGCTTCCGAGAGCGCCAAGAAGGCTCTCGCCGAAGAGCTCAAGCAGAAGGCCAAGAAGCTCGAGAAGATCAAGAATGACGCTCAGTCTGTTGCCGACAAGCTCGCCGGCGTAGCGCTGACCATCGCCGCTAAGGTGAGTGCTCAGGGCACCATCTATGGCAGTGTCAACAGCGTCATGATCGCTGATGAGCTCAGCAAGCTCGGCTTCGACATCGACCGTAAACTCATCACCATCAAGGACGTCAAGACCATCGGCGATCACAAGGCTACCGTGCGTCTGCACAAGGAAGTCAGTGTCGAGATCCCCGTCACCGTCGTTCCCGATGCTCCCATTGCTGAGGCTGAACCTGCTGCCGAGGCTCCCGCTGAGGCTCCCGCCGACGAGGCAGTAGCTCAGGAGCTGGCTGACGAGCAGGAAGTACTCGAGGCTCTCGATGCTCCCGCTGAGGCATAAAGGTGTAAGTTCTGTAATACACTTTAGTATATATCCGTTAGAGGCTGTGGCTCGCTTGAGTCACAGCCTCTTTTTTCTAAGCTTCTGTTTTGTCTAAGTTTCTATAGCTTCTATAATTTCTATGGCTTCAATAACCGAAAGAGGGGGCCTCACTGGTGTGAGACCCCCTCGATGTTTCCTGTTGATGTCCGCTGTGCGAACAGTCACTGATTACTCAGCAACAACCTCAGCAGCAACCTCTTCAACAGCAGCAGCAGCGCTGTCAACAACCTCAAGAGTGGTGTCAACAACTTCCTCAACTACTGTAGCTTCCTCGCAGCAAGCAGCGCTGTCACAAGCTTCTTCATTAGCCTTTGTCTGACCACCGCAAGAAGCGAAAGAGATAGCCATAGCGGCTACGAACATAAATGCAACCTTTTTCATTTTCTTTTTTGCTTTTTAATTCTGTAAAACAATTATATGCTTTTTAAAACGGTGCAAAGGTAAGGACTTTTTGAATACGTTGTACTTTTTTTGCCAACTTTTTTTCATCTTTTTTTTATCTTTTTTCACTCATTTTGCGCAAACGTCTAAGAATCAAGTATGTAAGGAAATGTTAAAATCTGGCTCATTTTCGCCTTTCAGGTGGAAAAGCTGTATCTTTGCACCCGAATAACAACTAATGATCATGTCGGAGCAACAAACTCTACAGGGGAAAAAGGCGGTTTTCTTCACGTTGGGCTGTAAGCTCAACTTCGCCGAGACGTCCACGATAGCTCGCCAACTGGCTGACGCTGGCGTCGTGAAGGCCATGCGGTCGGAGGTCGCTGACATCTGTGTCGTCAACACGTGTAGCGTCACCGAGGTTGCCGACCATAAGTGTCGTCAGGCGATTCATAAGCTCGTGCGCCAGCATCCTGGTGCTCTGGTCGTCGTGACGGGCTGCTATGCGCAGCTCAAGGCCGACGAGGTAGCTGCCATCCCCGGCGTAACGATGGTCCTCGGTCAAAAGGACAAGGGGAAGGTGGTGAAAAAAGTCATTGAAAGAATGAAAAGTGAAGGAGCGAAAAGTGAAAGAGTGATTGAAGAAGTGAACAGTGAAAGAGTGAAAAGTGAAGAATCGCTTGCTTCTTCAGTCGACGTCCCTTGTCACGAAGCTGACCCTGATTCTTCACTCGGAGGCGAAGGCGGCGTCATCCGCTCTTCCCTTCCTTTCGTCCCGTCCTGTTCCTGTGGCGACCGCACGCGCTATTTCCTGAAGGTGCAGGACGGCTGCAACTACTTCTGCACCTATTGCACCATACCTTTTGCCCGTGGCCGCAGCCGCAACGGGTCCATCGCCTCGCTGGTGGAGCAGGCGCGTCAAGCCGCCGCCGAGGGGGGTAAGGAGATTGTCATCACGGGCGTCAACATCGGCGACTTCGGGCGCACGACGGGCGAGTCGTTCCTTGACCTGCTGCGTGCCCTAGACGCTGTCGAGGGCATTGCGCGTTATCGTATCTCGAGCATCGAGCCCAATCTGCTGACCGACGAGGTGCTGCAGTTCTGTGCGCAGAGCCGCGCTTTCATGCCCCACTTCCATATCCCTCTGCAGTCAGGCTCCGATGAGGTCCTCCGGCTGATGCACCGACGCTATGACACCACATTATTTTATAATAAGATCGCGCGCGTGCGAGAACTGATGCCAGACGCCTTCGTCGGCGTCGATGTCATTGTTGGCACGCGTGGCGAGACCGCCGAGCTCTTCGATGCGTCCGAGCGCTTCATCGACAGCCTGCCCGTCTCGCAGCTCCACGTGTTCAGCTACAGCGAACGTCCCGGCACGGCAGCCTTGCGCATCGCTCATAGCGTACGCCCCGAGGAGAAACATGAGCGGAGCCAGCGTCTCATCGCCATCAGCGAACGCAAGCTCCACGCTTTCTACGAGCAGTTCATCGGTCAGACGCGGCCCGTATTGCTTGAGCACACCCGCACAGCCGGCCTCTACGCTGGCTTCACGGACAACTATATTAAAGTAGAACATCGGGGCCGTGGCCTCGACAACACGATTCTGCCACTCCACCTTAAGGGCTGGAATGACGATCGGACAGCCCTTCTTGCCGAATGAAAACAGCTATTGTCATCCTCAACTGGAACGGCTCGCCGATGTTGCGCCGTTTCCTGCCCTCGGTCGTGGCCAACACCCCTTCGTCGATAGCCACGGTCATCGTTGCCGACAACGGCTCCACCGACGACTCCCTTGCCGTCCTTGCCAGCGAGTTCCCGTCCGTCGGCGTCATCCGTCTCGACCGCAACTACGGTTTTGCCGAGGGCTATAACCAAGCGTTGCGAAGAGTAGGGGAGGGCTACGAATACTATCTGCTGCTCAACTCCGACGTCGAGACGCCCACCGGCTGGCTCGAACCTATGTTGGCTTATATGTCCTCGCACCCCGATGTTGCAGCCTGTCAACCCAAGCTGCGAGCCGAACATACGCGCAGCCATTTCGAGTATGCCGGTGCTGCCGGCGGCTATATCGACCGCCTTGGCTATCCCTACTGTCGCGGACGTCTCTTCGACACCGTCGAGACGGACCGGGGGCAGTATGACGACGTGGCCGACATCTTCTGGGTGACAGGGGCCGCCCTGCTCATACGCAGCGCTGTCTACTGGCAGGTCGGCGGTCTCGACGGCCGTTTCTTCGCCCATCAGGAGGAAATCGACCTCTGTTGGCGGCTGCGTGCCCGCGGCCATCGCCTCGTCTGTGTGCCGCAGAGCGTCGTTTATCACTTAGGTGGCGGCACCTTGCCTAAGGAGAATCCGCGCAAGACATTCCTCAACTTCCGCAACAACCTTCTCCTTCTGTATAAGAACCTGCCCGAGCGCTGCCTCCGCCGCGTCCTCTTCCTGCGCTTCTGGCTCGATGCCCTGGCCTCCCTCGTCTTTCTCGTGAAAGGTCAGCCGCGCAGCTTCATGGCTGTCTGGCAGGGCCGTCGTGCTTACCGCCGTATGCGTGAGGACTTCCGTGCCGACCGCGCCTCCAATCTCGCCGCCACCACCCTCGACCCCATTCCCGAACAGTTTCCGGCCAGCCTCCTCGTGGCTTATCACCTACAGCGCCGCAAGACCTTCAAAGACCTTATGAGATAAACAAGCAGACACAACAGACCCACCCCCAACAGACCCACCCCCGACCCCTCCCGTAAGGGAGGGGAGGCCTCCGGTCCGCTGGGGACTCGAGCGTAGCGAGGTGCTGCTTCCTAAGCTTTTCAACTCTCAACTCGTCAACTTTCAACTCTCAACTCGTCAACTTTCAACTTTCACCTCTCAACTCTCGCCTCTCAACTTTCACCTCTCAACTTTCAACTTTCAACTCTCAACTTTCACCTCTCACCTCTCCGCTCGGCTTTGCCGCTTCGCTCTGCGAAGAACTTTCAACTTTCAACTCTCAACTTTCATGCTCACCGTTACCCGTCGTCGCACCACCCGCCTCAGTATGCGCATTGCCAAGAATGGTGATGTGCTGGTGTCCGTGCCTTATCATACTACGGATGAGCAGGTTAAGGAGTTTGTGTCGCGTCATGCCGAGTGGATCAAGCAAGCGCAGAAGAAGACTGCCGAGCGTGAGCAGGTGCGGCACGCCTTCTATGCTCAGCTGCCCTTGACGACGCGTGCCCAGTGGGACGACGCCCGCAAGCGTCTCGACGCCATCGTCCGTCCGCTGCTCGTCCGCCACGCCGCAGAGATGGGTGTCGAGCCGTCCACCGTCTACTATCGTGCCACCATCTCCCGCTGGGGCTGTTGCTATCCTGCCCGCCGAGCCATCTGCCTGAGTCTCTATCTCTTGTTGCTGCCTGAATGGTGCATCGAGCATGTCGTCGTTCATGAGTTGGCCCATCTGTTGGTCAGCAACCACGGCCCCCGTTTCTATGCCATCATGGATCAGCACTTCCCACGGTGGCGTGAGGCTCGTGCCGAGACACGGCGCATCAGCCGCATGGAAGAGTGAGTGCCGGACATCCTCTGATTGGTGGCGCGAGGGTCAAATAGTGGATATTGAGCGTCTTTTTGTACGAATTGAGAGTCGAATGTTCGTTTTTTGTAGTTGACGAACCGCAAGGTTTTCGTATCTTTGCGGCGCATTTCAACTATGATTAGCCCATTATGTGTATGAGAACCTTCCGACTTTCCTTCCTCCAGACATTAGCAATCACGTTTGTCACCGTCTTTGTAGCCTGCACGCCTGGTGACATCCTCGACATCCTCGATGACGAAGATCCTCAAAACGAGCAACCCGGCAACATCAATTCCGACACAGGCAACAACAGCCCCGCCGCTGGTTGTGCCGACTTCTGACGAGGCATAACCATGTCTTCATTCGTAGGGCTTGAACCTCTTTGTTTGGGAGATGAAGTCAAGTAGTTGCATCCCTTCCTCCGGCATCGTTAGCGCTGAAGCCTTGAAAGGGGCGAATGGCCCGTGGAGTCGCCGCGTGCGAGATGTCCGCCTCTCTTTTTTTGCCCCAACTGCCCACTTTTTCAGCTTTTTTCTTTGCCGATTCACGGATTCTTCCTATTTTTGTCCCCGTACAAAGCCCTTCCTATGGCGTTGTACGTCATTCCTTAGCCGTTCATCCGCAGATACAGATATGATAGCAGAAAATAAATATGTCCGATTTGACTGGGCCGTTAAGCGCATCCTTCGCGATAAAGCGAACTTCGGCGTCCTCGAAGGTCTCATCACCGTGCTGCTTGGCGAGAAGGTGACCATCACGGCCATCCTCGAGAGCGAAGCCAACCAGGAACAGGATGACGATAAGTTCAACCGTGTGGACATCAAGGCCATTAACGCCCGCGGAGAAATCATCCTCGTAGAGGTGCAGCTCACCCGTCAGCTCTACTACCTCGAACGCATCCTTTATGGTGTGGCAAAGACATTGACCGAGCACATCAAGCTCGGGAAACTCTACAACGAGGTCAAGAAAGTCTACCACATCAGTATCGTCTACTTCGACCTCGGACGCGGTGCAGACTACCTCTATCATGGTCAGACGCGCTTCATCGGCGTTCACACACACGACGAGCTGCAGGTGAACACCAAGGAGGAGAACGTCATCCACATGAAGACACCAGCTCAGGTGTTCCCCGAATACTTCATCCTTCGCGTCAACGAGTTCAATATGGTAGCCAAGACGCCGATCGAAGAGTGGCTCGACTATCTGAAGAACGGACACATCAAGGACGACACACAGACGCCGGGGCTGACTGAGGCCCGTGAGAAGCTGCAGGTGATGACGATGACCCCCACCGAACGCATCGCCTACGACCGCCATCTCGATGCTATCATGGTGCAGGAAGATGTTCTCTCTACGGCTAAGATAGAAGGACGTGCGGAAGGACGTGCTGAGGGACGAGCCGAGGGACGTGAAGAAGGACGAGCCGAGGGACGTGAAGAAGGACGAGCCGAGGGACGTGAAGAGGAAAAAATCGACCTGGCGCGCAAGATGAAGGCCAGGGGCATCAGCCCCGAAGATATCGCAGACATCACAGGCCTGTCAGCTGAAAAAATAGCGTCGCTGTGAAGGATGTCTGACCCTCCGTCTGCAGTTAACCAGCCATAATCCGCTCACTGGCCCACGCCGAGCGTCAGCCCGACGATCAGGTAGGCCCTGCGGCACTCGGGGTTGGTCATGACTTGTGCAAACAGGGGCAGCGAGAAATGGTCGCTGATGCGTATCTCCTTGGTGGCTTTCAGGCCTAATGCCACCATGGTGAAGCGTGGCGCACGGTAGTAGGTGGTGGCGTAGGGCACGATGCCGGCCTCCGCTTCCCAGTCGCATGAGAGGAGACGGAAGGGGGCTGTCAGCTCCAGATACGACGAGTAGGCGCGGTGACCGCTGTCGTTCATGCCGTCGTTGCCGGCGAAATTGGTGCGCCACGTCGCCTGCAGGAAGCCGAAGTCATAGCCCGCAAAGGCCTCGAAGACGTGGCTGGTGTGATGGGCCTTGTACATGAAATACTGCTTGTAGGGCGTGTCACTCCAGTAGTCGGCCAAGCCGAAAAAGAAGCCGTGAGTGGTGTAGGACAGCATGAGGTCGATCTCCTCGGGGTCCGAGCGGTCGACGAGGCCGATATTGCCTTCGGCATGGAGGCTCAGCCCCTTCCATCGGACGCCCAGATAGGGCTGCACGCTGCAGCTGCCCATGTCCTGTCCGCGCCAGACGTAGCGGCTCAGCAGGTCGGTGCCGAAGGATAGCTCGGCCTTGTCCTGAGCCGAGGCTGACATGAGCCCTGCGGCCAGGAGCAGTAGGAGTGAAATGAGTTTTTCTTTCATAATGGCCGCAAAGGTACGAATAAATAGGCAAATAGCACGCGCTTCTGCCGTCATTTTGCCGCATAGTTGCATTTTTTCTTACGATTCGTTTTGCCGATGAGGAAAAAAGCTATACTTTTGCTGCAGCAACAAACCATCGCGTTATGAAAAAGACGTTAGCAATGATCCTGTTGACGCTGCTGTGCGTCACAGGGCGGTCACAGGGGGCGGCGGAGCGTGTCGTCCACACGGAGGTCATGGCCTGGAGCAACATCACGGGTGTTCGCCTCGACGGCGAGCTCATCGACTTCGAGTCGGCGCTGTGCGTGGGTGTGCCGGGCGGCAAGATGGAGCGTACGGGGCGCGAGCGTCAGCAGAATGTGCGGTACCGCCGCGAGGGGCTCACGCAGATCGTAGACATACCGCTGCACGGAGCGCATTTCCGTCAGGAGGTGACGGACACCGAGGCCGGTGACGTGCGTGTCAAGCTGCTCGCCGAGGCCGACGCGACGCTGGCCGAAGGCGCTTACTTCAGTCTCACCTTCACGCCCAAATACTACGCCGGTGCCAAGTTCAAGACATCGGGCAGGCAGGTGAAAGTCATCGCCCCCGAGCGCCAGCTGACGCTGACCTTCGACCGTAAGGTGGCGACCGCCATCCGTCAGGAAGGCGGCAACCGCGTGCTATACGTCACGCTCATGCCGTCGCTGCAACAAGGTGCCACGGCAGAGTTGGGAGTCGTGCTTGCTGCCGGCGGCACGCGTCACGACGCCCCTGCCCACCTCACCCTCGATCTCACTCGTCCCGGCGCCCGCTTCATGGGCCTCGGCGGTAATTTCCGCCTGCAGAACCCAGCCAAGGATCCTGCCGTCATCGACTATTGTCTCGACCACTTGCGTGTGGCCATGGGGCGGGTGGAATTCCCGTGGGCATCGTGGGACCGCGGCGGCCGCGACGATCGCCATGTCCAGGAGAGCGCACGGATGGCACAGCGCCTGAAAGCACTCGGCATGCCCGTCATTGTCAGCTGCTGGTTCCCCCCGCAGTGGGCGTTGGCTCCCGGACAGCGGCGCCAGCGGGGAGGCGTGGCAGCCCTGCGTCTGGATGCGACGAAGCAGGACAGCATCTACCACTCTATGATTTCCTATCTTGAGTTCCTCAAGAGCGACTACGGCGTCGAGGCCGACTACTTCTCGTTCAACGAGTCGGACATCGGCATCGACGTGCTGCACACGCCGCAGGAGCACTGCGACTTCATCAAGACCTTCGGTGCCGCCCTGGCCGCCCGCCACCTGCCGACGAAGCTACTCTTGGGCGACAACAGCGACGCCACGACGCATGGCTTCCTGCTGCCGGCGCTTCAGGACGAAGAGGCCCACAAGTACATCGGCGCCGTGTCGTTCCACTCGTGGCGCGGCTGCGATGACGCCACGCTGCGCAGCTGGAGCGATGCCGCACGCAGCATCAACGTGCCACTCATCGTGGGCGAAGGCAGCACCGACGCTGCCGCCTGGCGCTACCCAGCCATCTTCAAGGAGGCCACCTTCGCCCTCTACGAGATCAACCTTTACACCCGCCTCTGCGCCATCTGTCAGCCGCTGAGCATCCTCCAGTGGCAGCTCACGGCCGACTACTCGCTGCTCCAGGGCAACGGCCTGCTCGGCGACGACGGCCCGCTGCGCCCCACCCAGCGCTTCTACAACCTGCAGCAACTCGCGCTCACGCCGGCCGACGCCTTTGCCGTGCCGCTGACAGCCGACAAGGAGGGCGTCAACACCGCCGCTTTCTACAACCGTTCACGCGGCTGTGGAGCCCTGCACATCGTCAACAACGGCGCTGCCTGTCAGGGCGACATCGTGGGCTTGCCGACGACGACGGCCACGGCCGACGTCTACGTCACCAATGCCCGCCAGTCGGCCGTGAAGACCACCGTCGCCGTCGCCCACGGCGCAGCGTCGATAGCGCTGCCCGCCGAGAGCTTCGTCACCGTGCTGTTCTGATCAACGCGTGGGCTGTAAGGGCAGGAAATAAAGAACTGAACAATGTCAGATTGATATAATTTCATTCTACAACGAATGATACTAATCATACGAATTCTCTTCTTCATCCAACAGATGGAAGAAATTCGTTTAATTTGAATAATTCGTTGTTATATAAAAACTAATTGTGTGCATCTACTTATCGGCATAAAATGAGACACCTCTTGATCATCCTCCTGTGGCTCCTCGGCGCGAGCTTCGCGCAGGGACAGACGGTCTACCGTGGCACGTCGGCCTACAGCTCCGACGTCGTCTGCACCATCAGGGACGGCCGCGTGTATAAGGGCAATTCCTCTTATCAGTCGGACGTGATGGCGCGCTTCGACGGCACCAGCCTCTACCGCGGCAACAGCAGCTACCAGAGCGATGTCCTGCTCACCTACCGCCAGGGCAAGATCTACCGCGGCCGCTCGTCCTACGAGAGCGACGTCGTCGGCACATGGCGCGACGGCCGGCTCTACGCCCGCACCTCATCCTATCAGAGCGACATCCTCTTCACCTACCGCGACAACCGCGTCTATGCCAACAGCAGCGTCTATCAGCACGACGTCCTCCTCTCGACCTCGGCACGCGTCCACCCCGTGATATTGCTGTGGATCATGATGCAATAGACCCGCCGCCGTACCTCCTTCGCCGAGCCTACGGACAGCAGAGAAACGGGCCTTTTACGGCGTCACGGCCACGGGCACTTCGATGGCGGCATGGGCGGCCCGCTGTGCCAGCTCGGCCTGTCCCGGCGTCACGCCTTGGGGCCGCGTCTTGAGACCTACGGGCGAGATGCCCGTCAGTGCCTCGAGCCATGTGCAGGCAGCGATGTAACGGCCGATGGTGTAGTTCAGGTGAAAGCCGTCGCGCGTCAGCTCGCGGTTGACGGGCTGCCCGTCGCCGACGACCGGGTCGGCCAGCGCTGTCGTGCGGGCGTTCTGGATAGCCGTGCCGGTGGGAATATAGAATTGCAGATCGCCTCTATGGTTTTGCATCGCCTCCTCCACGGCCGCCACGATGCTGGCGTACATGCGGAACTGGTTGCGGTCGTAGTAAGCAAAGCCGCCGTGGCTGGAGTCCTGCGCGTAGGCCCACGTCTGATGGAAGCCCAGCCGCACGGAGTCGTTCGTCGCCAGCGCCTTGACGTAGCCTATCATCAGGCTCAGGCTGGGCTCGTAGCTCTCCTCGCGTCCCGCCTCCTGGCTCACCTGCTGGAGGGTGATGACGTCCCACGGCTCGTCGGTGACGATGTCCTTGATGGTCCGTTTGCCCAGGTTCGTGCGGCGCCCGCCGACGACCTTGCGGTACTCGGTGTCGGCCGCCCGCGTCGAGGCGTCCTTCCAGTGTGCCGCCAGGCTCCATCCGCCGCGGTAGGCGTTGCCGATGATCAGGTTGACGCCGGCCTCGCGCCCCAGTTCCCACAGATATTGCTCCACGGCGTCCTCCGAGAACGAGTTGCCGATGGCCAGCACGCGCAGCGTGCGCTCTTGTGCCATGGCCGCCACGACCGCGGCACAAGTGATTGCCAAAAGAATGATTCTTCTCATCATCGTATGTTTCTTGTTGTAAGCTGTCCAGGCTCAAAAAGCCCTGTCTATGGCTCTGTTCGCCTCTGTTTTTTATAAATTTGCTGCAAAAATAAGAATAAAAGATGAGAAAAGCGCACGAAATGAGATTTTAATTATAACTTTGCGGCCAGAATAACCATTTATAAGAACGTCAAACATACAACGACGATGAGAAAAGACACGATCAGATGGGTGCTCGCCGCCCTGTTCTCCGTGTGCGGCGTGCTCAGCATGAACGCTCAGGTCAGCCTGGCCGGACGTTCCTACCACAACGCGAACATCATGCAGGCTGAGCTTGACAAGGCCTTCAAGGACATGGACTCAAAGATAGACTCCGTGAAGACCGCGAAGGTGGCCGAACAGGAAAAGGAGAAAGGACGCAAGCTCACCGCCGCCGAGCGCGCAGAGATAGACAAGCAAGTCGCTGAGGGACAGCAGATGCTGCAGGCGATAAAGAAAGGCATGGTGATCGAGATCGCCTTGGATTTCACCAGCGACAAGGAGGTCGTGATGCGCCAGCACATCGAGGTCGACGATGCCCTGCTGAAGAAAGCCGGCGTAAGCTGGGTGAAGCGCAAAACCATGAAGGCCGCGCTGGCCGTGATGCCCGAGGAGGAAAAAGGCACCTATCGCATCAAGGGCGACCTCGTCATCATCGACGAGGAAGATGACCCTGACACGCTGCGTCTCTCGAAGGACGGCAAGTACCTCTACGGCAAGTTCGACAAGAAAACGCCCTTCAAGCTCACACGGACGAAGTGAAAGCACACTAATTTGACGTAATCAGAAAACGAATGGACAATCCTTGGGAAATCACCAGGATTGTCCATTCGTCTTATTTCCTATTTTCCTATTTTCTTATTATCTCATTATCTTATTGTCTTATTTCCCTATTCTCAACTGAAGGCCACCGTCAAGCCGGCCATGACGATGCTGACCATGGACATGAGCTTGATGAGGATGTTGAGCGAGGGGCCGCTGGTGTCCTTGAAGGGGTCGCCGACGGTGTCGCCGACGATGGTGGCTTTGTGGGCAAAGGAGCCCTTGCCGCCGAAGTTGCCTTCCTCGACCATCTTCTTGGCGTTGTCCCAGG
>CAMOSA010000068.1 GCA_946624335.1 uncultured Prevotellaceae bacterium | reverse complement strand
TCTTGCCGCCAGCCACAACGAGGGCAAGCGCAACACGCTCTATTCGCAGAGCATCAGTGGCATAGACATCAGCAGCAGTGCCTTGCAACGCGACACTCGCAGCCGCTCCACCAATTTCTCTGTCAGCAGCACGAAGAACGTCCCGAGTATCTTCGCCAAACTGGGGGTTGATGCGTCCTATGGCTTTGGCGACAGTGAGCAGGCCATTTCCTCCCCTCTTGGGGGAGGTCAGGAGGGGGCTGCCAACATCATCAAGGTACGCTCTAACAACTACAACCTCCACGGCAATGCCTCTGTCACCCCCATTCAGTGGCTCGAACTGCGCTACGACATCCGCTACGGCTGGTCGAAGTCAAGCCTCACCCCCAGCCCCTCTCCAAAGGGCGAGGGGAGTAATTACTCACAAGACGAGAATTCAGCAGCTGAACTATCTACCCCCTTCTCCACTGGAAGAGGGGCCGGGGGTGAGGCTCTGTCTTCTCTGTCACATTCTGGCGCCCTGCACATCTTCCCCATCGCCGCCCTCGACCTCTCCTTAGGTTACGACCATGTGCGCCGCCAGATTTCCACCGACACGCATAAGCACATGTCCCTCTTCAACGCCTCAGCCCAGTACAAATTGAAGCGCCTCGTACTCCGCTTGGAACTCGACAACCTCCTGAACCAGCGCAGCTACTCCTACACCGTCTTCGACGGCATCAACACCTACACCTACGACTACGGCTTATGCGGAAGAACCGTCATGATGAGATTAACGTTCAAGTTATAACTCATTCAAGTTACTGATGTATGATAAGTGCTTGACAGAGAGTTCACCGCACTCGACTTGCAGAGACGTTTGCCCCTTCTTGAAGTGTCAAGCGTCTCTTCGAACCGAGTAGAGGGGGAGTGGCTGTTAGTGTTTTGCTTCAGCTGTGGTTTCTTCGTCCTGTGCTCCGGCTGCTCGTAGTATCATGGTAGTAGCTCCGATGGTGATGATTGTTCCATCGTCTATGCGTCGTCGATCCTTCTCGCGCAGCATTGTGGTACCGACGAATGTGCCGGTGCCGTCTGTGCTGGCATCACGTATGGTGTATATGAACTGCCCGGTGGAATTTTGTCGTACGTTGATGATGCAGTGTGTGGTGTCGACGCTTGGGTCAACGGTTTCTATGGGTGTGTTGATGTCGGTTCCTCTTACGTATCGTCCGATGACGTTGTCTCCGAGTTGTAGTGGCAATGTCTGCTTGAAATGGAATACGTTCTCGATGACGATGAGGGCTCCGCAGTCTTGCTGTTGTTCGTGTTGGTTTTGTGCGAGACCAGTTGTTATGTCGGCGTCAGGGTCTTGTGCGTTCGTTTGTCGTTCTTGCTTTCGTGTGTCCATGAGCTTGGCCGTTCCGATGCGAATGGCGAACTGTCGCTGGCATTGCGGGCACTGGAAAACAAGTGTCTGTCCTTCGGCATATCGTGTCTCGTCGAAGGTGATGTAGTTGTCGCATTTAGGGCATCGTAGTCTTTTCATAGCTTCATGACCCATGCTGCGGCGAATTCAGCTCCGTGTTGATGAATCTGGTGTGCGAGCTTGGCGGCGTCGCTCTCGGTAGCGCATCCGTCAATGATGACTCTAAGTATGTTGCCGTTGTCGTGGAGGCGTGCATGAGTGTATCCCATGTCGTGAAGGCGGAGGACGAATGCCTGGGCGTTCTTACGGGATACGTTGCTGGCGAGGACGACACAGAAGTTGTTGTCTTTCAGGGAGGGGGAATGGGTTGGCTGAACGGGTGCATTCGCCGGTGCTGCAACGGTGTTGCAGCATAGTGGACTGCTTGCAGGGGTGGTGGCGATGTCTGCTTTGGGCTGGGCGACGTTTGCGGGGTGGCTCACGGCTTCGAGGGCCTGGCTATGCGTAGCTGGTGCCTCGTTGATTGCCGTGTGGGGTTTTGGGGTTGCTGTGTGGGGCTTGGGGGTTACGGTGGTGGTATGGTCGGTGGTTCTTGCAGGGGCAAGCGTCTCGTTGTGCTGTGTGGTGAGGACGGATGCTTGTTGCCGGCGTATGTCGTCGAGCTGGAATGGTGAGCTGAAGAGGGTGCAGAGTAGTGCTATGGCTGCTGCTGCGGCGGTGTTGCGGAGGACACGTCGGCTGAGGTGTATGGTGATGTGGTCGCTGTCGGCTCTGTCACGTAGGAGCTGGGCGCTGGTTCGGCGTGGCTTCCGTGTGGCTTGGACGATGGCGAGTCGTGGCATGGTGAAGGGGTCGAGTCCGTAGTAACGCGGTGTGGTGACTCCTGCCTGACATGCGGAGAAGGCAAGTGCTCCGTCTTCATCCTGTGTGAAGAGTCCGATGGTACCGAAGTCGACCTGTCCGTCGGCGAGCAGCTGCTGTCGTAGGTTGAGCACCATCTCTTGTATGGCGTGCTTGGCGTCAGCTGTGTTGCATCGTCTCTCATGTCGGACAGCACTGACGAGGAGGTTGTCGTCATCGACGATGTCGGGATTGAACCGTACGATCCTGGATGGCGGGAAGAAGATGTTCTCGGCATCGGATCGTGTGGCGCTGTTGTCGCGCACGACAAACGCTCCAAAATGAGGCACTACGACGCAGTCGTGGTGGAGCAAAAGGCGTTCTATGTGTAAAGAAAGTGTCTTCATCGGGGACAAAGATAGGGTTTTCTGATGAATTGGCCTCGCTTTTTTTGAAAAAAATCTCATAAATACGAAAATCTTTTGTTATGTCGGAAAGTCTTTGTACATTTGCAGCGTTTGGCGGGCATCGTCGTTGCGGTGTGCTCGTTTTCGTATCAAAGTAATCATAATGTATATTGTATCATCCGATGTCAGTACTCACGGTGTATAAGGCTTCTGCAGGTTCGGGCAAGACGTTCCGTCTGGCAGTAGAGTATATCAAGCTGTTGGTGGAGGCCGATGATGGCGGTGCGTACCGTCATATCCTGGCCGTGACATTCACGAACAAGGCTACGACAGAGATGAAAGATCGCATCCTGAGGGAGCTGTATGGCATCGGTCATGATTTGCAAGACAGCGAGGCGTACTATGCTGCGTTATGCGAGGGTCTTGCAGAGGATGGTCGCGATGACCTGGGCGAGATGGAGATACGTCGTCGTTGCCGCTCGGCTCTCGATGAGATCCTTCACGACTACAGCCGTTTTAGGGTAAGCACTATCGATACTTTCTTCCAGAGCGTGCTTCGCGGCTTGGCCCATGAGTTGGGGCTGACGGCCAATCTTCAGGTTGAGATCAGCGACAACGAGGTGTTGTCGAGGGCGGTAGACCGTATTATTGATGGTCTGGAGCAGGACACGCCCCTGTTGGACTGGGTGTTCAGCCTTGTCAGCGATCAGATCGAGCAGAACCAGCAATGGAATGTGACGCGTCAGGTGAAGCGTTTCGGCCGTGCGATCTTCAACGAGCGCTATCTGCTGGACGGCGACCGGTTGCGTGCCGTGGTGGGTGACGCTCAACGTTTCGAACGCATCAACCAGACGATTGTCGATGAGCGTAACAGTGCCGTCGCGGCGGTGAAAGCGTCCGGCCAGCAGTTGGAGGAGGCGCTGTCGGACGCCGGTGTCGCAGCTGTCGATTTCTCGAATGGCCGTGACCTCGTCTCGCTGATCGGCAAGCTGAAAAGCGGTAGTATGGATGTCGTGATCGGTTCCCGCTTGTTGACGTGGATCGAGGACAGCGAGTCGCTTGTCAGGAAGACAGATCGCAGCGCGAAGCCCCACTTGCTGTCAGCTGCTGCCAGCGTCAGTTCTGCCTTGGGTGATGTCGTGGAGAGGTATCTGGGGTGTCAGCATCGCTACAACAGCGCCCAGCTTGTGCTGTCTCACCTGAAGACGCTCAGGCTGCTGGACGCTATCGACCGTGAGGTTGCGTCGCTGAACGCTGAGACGTCACGCTTCAATCTGGCCAAGACACCTATCTTGCTGAATCGCATGATCGGCGAGAGCGATGCTCCTTTCGTCTTCGAGAAGATGGGTGCTCTGCTGCGTCATGTGATGATCGACGAGTTCCAGGACACGTCGAGTCTGCAGTGGAAGAATTTCCGTGCGCTGTTGCTGGAAAGCTTCGCCAAGGGCGGTCGTAACCTGATCGTCGGCGATGTGAAGCAGAGCATCTACCGCTGGCGCGGCGGCGACTGGCGCGTCCTTGGGCATATCGACCGTTCGTTCTCTCCTGAGCCTCGTATCGTGCCATTAAAGTATAACCGGCGCAGCAGGTATGAGGTGGTGACGTTCAACAACGGTTTCTTCCGTGATGCCAGCAGGCTTCTGGACCAGGTCTGTGGCGACGACGCCAGCACGCTGCCGGAGGCTTTTTCGTTCGTGGATGCCTACTCGGATGTCGAGCAGTTGCTGCCTGACGGTAGGGGCAGGGACGGTTATGTGCGCGTCGTGACGTATGACACGAAAGAGTTGTCGAGCAACGACGCATGGCGTTCAGCGTCTATCGAAGATATGATCAGCCAGATCCGTCAGCTTCACGCGGCAGGACTGCCCTACGAGCAGATGGCCATCCTTGTGCGTTTCAATAAAGAGGCTCGTCCGATCATCGATGCTTTCTCTCGTGAGGCAGACCTGCCCGCTATCGTCAGTGACGAGGCTTTCCTGTTGTCGTCCAGCCCGGCGATCCGTCAGTTGATTGCCGCGCTGCGAGCGTTGGACGATGGCAGCGACCAGGTGGCTTCCTACTATGTCAAAGATCTCGGCTGCGGTGATCTCCTCATTGACGCGTCGCTGCGCACGCTGCCGCTATACGAACTGCTCGAGGAACTGTGTCGTCGCCTACGCCTCAAGGATATCCCGCATCAAGATGCCTATCTCTTTGCCTTCTTCGACGCGGCTGTCGATTTCCTTCACAACAAGTCGGCCGACATCCATTCGTTCCTTCGCTATTGGGACGAGACGCTGAGCGGCATGAGCATCCCAGCGGGTCGCGTCGATGGTATTCGTATCCTGACGATCCACAAGTCGAAGGGTCTGGAGTATCACACGGTGTTCTTGCCTTTCTGTGCCTGGAACTTCGAGTCGCGCCACGCCGACAACCTCGTGTGGTGTGAGCCCGACGAAGCGCCGTACGATGAGTTCGGTCTGCTGCCTGTGACGCCATCGTCGAAGATGACCAACTCGGCCTTTGCCGAGGATGCGACGCGCGAACATCTGTTCAGCCGGCTGGATGAGCTCAACGGTCTTTATGTTGCTTTCACACGCGCGCGTTCCAATCTATATATATGGTCAGCCGGTCGTCCCGATGCCCTCACGAAGAAATCCTATACGATCGGCGACCTGGTTGCCGCCGTGCTCCCCGAGGGTGCCGAGTGTGGTGAGCCCGTAGTGACCATCAAGGGCGAGGAACGCAGCGATAATCCCATGTCACCATCCCGTCGCGGCGAACACGTGACGATGCACAGCTACGCGCTGAACGCCGTCTTCAGGCAGAGCAATCGGTCGCGACAGTTCGTGCAGTCGCTGGTCACGGATGACGACGAGATGGCGATGAGCGAACAGGCGCGCCAGCAGCAGTACATCGAGACGGGTAAGCTCTTGCACGGCGTGTTGCAGCAGATACGCACCACGGCCGACATCCCCCGCGTGCTGAACGCGTTGGAGCAGGACGGTGTCATCTCGCGCCATGCCGTTGACGGGACCTATGTAGCCGTGGGACGTACCGATCTGGAACGCTGGATAGACCGTGGCCTTCGTAACCCAGTCGTGGCACAATGGTTTGACGGCAGCTGGGACATCTTCAACGAGTGTTCGATCGTGCGTAAGCATCCTGACACCGGTCAGCCGCAGACGTTGCGTCCAGACCGTGTGATGCTCAGCCATGACGGCCAGAGAATCATCGTTGTCGACTTCAAGTTCGGCGCTCATCACGAAGACTACGTCGATCAAGTCAGGCTCTATATGGAACTGCTCCAGGCGATGTATCCGCAGGCTGTGGTGACAGGCCATATCTGGTTCGTCTATTCCGGCCGCGTGCAGGACGTGAGCCTGAGCCGTTCGAAGTCCAAACCTTCACGGCGACATTCTACGCCCGATCCGTCACAGCTAACCTTTGATTTATAAGCCTTGCCCGATGACCACCTTTCTTCAACTCGTAGCACAGTCGCTCTATGAGCGTTTCGGCTCCAACATGAGCCGTGTCACCATTGTCTTTCCCGGCAAGCGTGCCAGCCTCTTCTTCGACCAAGCGCTGACGGAGCTTTCTGCCACACCCGTGTGGGCGCCTCGCTATACGACCATCAGCGAGCTGTTCCAACAGGCATCGCCTTTCACGCTCTGCGACACGGTCGAGGGCGTATGTCGGCTGTATCGGTCTTACGTCAAGGCCGTCGCAGATCCTCAGTCGCTCGATCACTTCTATGGCTGGGGTGAGGTTCTCCTTGCCGATTTCGACGATGTCGACAAACACCTGGCCGACGCTAAGTCGCTGTTTGCCAATATCCGCGACATCAAGGCATTGGACGACAATTCCTATATCACAGAAGAGCAAGAAGCGGCGCTGAAGGCGTTCTTCAAGGATTTCTCTGTCGAGAATAACACTTTGCTGAAGGAGCGTTTCTTGGAACTCTGGAACAATATGTTCACCATCTATGACGACCTGAACGCCTCGATGCGTGCCGACGGCGTGCTGTATGAGGGTGCTCTGCAGCGCGAGGTCGTCAGCCGGATGAAGCAGCTTCGCTTTGCCGAGGGCGACAGCGACGACTCAGCGGGTGTGCTGGATAGCCACCAGACGTATGTCTTTGTCGGCTTCAACGTGCTGAACGATGTCGAGCAAGCGCTTTTCGACGAGCTGCAACGACGCGGACAGGCGTTATTCTACTGGGACTATGACACGTATTACACCGACGCCTCCGACGGCACACGGCACGAAGCCGGATATTTCATCCTCGCGAACATCAAGCGCTACGGCAACGCGCTTCCGCCTGAGCACTTCAGCCATCTGTGTGAACAGAAGCAGCTGACGATGGTGGCCGCTTCGAGCGAGAACATCCAGGCTCGTTACCTGCCGCAATGGCTGTCGGCCAACTTGACAGAGCCGGAGAATCAGACGGCTGTCGTGCTGGCCAACGAGCAACTGCTGTTGCCCGTCCTCCATGCCATACCACCCTCAGTAACTTCGTTGAACGTCACAATGGGCTACGCGCTGACCGACACTCCCGTGAGCAGCTTCATCAACGTGCTGTTCGCCTTGTACACCGATGGGTATGATGCCGCACGGCGTCGCTACCGGCCTTCTGCCCTGCGAGCTGTGCGTAGTCACCCTTTGGCACATTATCTTGAGGAGTCCTCGTGGCTGTGTGAGGTCGATGACGGTCGTGCGTTGCTCATCCATATCGTTAGCCTACTCGCTCAGCTGGGCCTGATTTTCTCAAAGGCGATAGAAAGTGAGGCGACAGAGCCATCTGAGGGAACTGAGCATCCTGCAACTACGTCCGATACAGAAGACAAGGGTGATGCACGCGTGATGGCGACGCTGTACAGCGAGGCTGTCTTCGTCGCCTATACACGTCTCAACCGCCTCGTCGACCTCATGTCGGGTCCTGACCCTCTGCTTGCTGTCGGTACGCCGACGCTCCGCCGTCTCATATCGGTCGTCCTGCAGTCACAGTCTATCCCGTTCCACGGTGAGCCTGCTGTGGGCCTTCAGGTGATGGGCGTTCTCGAGACCCGTGCCTTGGACTTCCGTCATATCCTCATGCTCAGTGTCGGCGAAGGCTTTCTGCCCAAAAGCACGTCCGACACCAGTTTTATCCCTTACAACCTGAAGGAGGCGTTCGGACTGACGACCATGCGCCATAAGATAGCTGTCTATGCCTATTATTTCTATCGGCTGATTCAGCGGTCAGAGCATGTCACCTTCGTGTATAATGAGAGTAACTCCGGACTTCGGCAGAACGAGTTGTCCCGATTCCTGCGTCAGCTCCAAGCCGATCCGCGTTTCACCATCGAGCATCTGCGCCTGGAGGCGGATAGCGACGTCGTGTTGTCGCCCGACCTCTGTGTCGCCAAGTCAGCAGATGTCATGCAACGCCTGTTGCGACGCTTTGAATGTAACGGACTGACGGAGGAAGAGCGGCAGCGCCATCTGTTGTCGCCCTCGGCGCTGAAGAAGTACACCACCTGTCCGATGCAGTTCTACTTCCACTATGTCAAAGGTATAAAGGACGAGCCCGACACCGAAGATGGTTTCCAGGCCGTACACTTCGGAAAGGTGTTCCATCGTGCTGCCGAGTTGCTGTACCTTCACCTCACGTCGAAGGGCGACGTCGTTCGCAAGCAAGACCTTGAGGCGATGTTGGAGCTTGGCGGTCAGCGTCTCGAGGGCTTTGTCAGCCAAGCCTTCCGCGAAGAGTTCTTCGAGGACCGTCCCGAGGAATATACGGGCATCCTACTCATTGCCCGACGGGTGCTGATCACCTACCTGACTCAACTGCTGCGCTACGACAGCCGTATCGCCCCGATCCGTGTCCTCGGCACAGAGCTGTTGCAGACGGGACGGTACTATGTCAACGTCGAGGGTCGTGATGTAGAGCTGTGTATCGGAGGCATTATCGACCGTCTGGACCAGGTGGCCGACGCCGATGTCGCAGAAGGTCAGGTCATCCGTGTCGTCGACTACAAGACCGGCGGCAATCCCAATAAAGCCGAAAGCCTCGAGAAGTTGTTCCACGAGACGGTCGAGTTTGAGCATCACATCTTCCAGACCATCCTCTACGGCACCATCGTCGAGAGCCAGCGCCACATGGCGGTCGTACCCTGCCTGTTCTATCTCCACAAGTCGGGTGCCGACGACTATTCGCCTAAGGTGAAGATACGACGTACTCAAGTCAATGACATTCGCCAACCGCTGGAGGAGGGTGAACAACCTCTGAACGCTGCTTTCGAGCAGCATCTGCAGACGTTGCTCAATGAGATTTTCGACCCTGGGGTGCCTTTCCGTCAGACGTCCAATGCCGACGCCTGCACGTTCTGTGTCTACAAGTTGCTATGCGGCCGTTGATGGGTTAGCGACGTGTACGTGAACGGACGCCACAGACCACCTAAGTGATGGTCAGGTCCTTAACGGATGAGAATATCACGAACCGTGTAGGAGTCCATCATGCAGCTGCGGTCGACGTGGCCACGAATGCCGCGGACATAGCTCGTGGACGAATATTGCCACATGACGAAAGGTGCGTTATCACACAATTCGGGCACATCGGGGTGATAGCGCGCAATCATGTATTTGTAGTTCGTGAAGGGTCCCGACAGGTATTTGTTGTAGAAGTCGCGGGAGCAGTAGAGCACGGGCTTCACGCCATAGTGGCGCTCAACGAGCTGTATGAAGGTCTTCAGGTTGCGCTGGAAGACGGCTAACGACTCGCGACCGCGTCGTTCTATGTCGATGATGGGCAGAAGGTCCATATCGCGCAGGCTGACGTTCTGACGCAGGTTGTTGAACTGCTGCTGCGGTGTGACGCTGGGGATATAGAAATGGTAGATCCCGACCTTGAGGCCAGCACGCCGCGCCCCGTTGATATTCGTGCTGAAGGTGTTGTCCACCAGCTGTGCGCCTTCGGTAGCCTTGACGTAGACATAGTGAACGGTGCCGGTACGTGCCACTTCATGCCAATTGATATTGCCCTGATAGTGAGACACGTCAATACCACTCAGCTGCTTGTTGGGCATGTGCATAGAGGCTACCATGTGTCCTTCGACATCAGGGGCGAGGGGCATATGTGGCGTCAGGGGCGTCAGGGGTTCATCAGGTTGGGGGAGGGTAGCGTCGTATTCGTCGATGATGACGACCGTTTTCTTCTGCTTCTTTTTCTTATCATCCTTGGCGTTGACAGCGTTCCAAGGGCCACAGAGCGCTATGGCCATCACTAACGTGAACAGCAATTCGTGTCTCATACAAGTTCCGTTCCGTCAAAAGTGAGTGGCAACAAAGACCGCATACTGGGTAAGACGTAGACGCCATCGGTGCCGTACAGCAGCACACGGATGGGACGTCCGAAACGCATCTCGGCCTCGAGCAGCGCCTGACGGCACGAGCCGCAGGGCGACACAGGCTTGGCCACGAAGCCCTCGGCATTACGGGCGGCGATGGCGATGGCGGCCGGTGCCACGTCGGGCGCGTTGGCCGAAGCGGCAAAGAAGGCTGTGCGCTCAGCACATAGTCCGACGGGGAAGACGGCATTCTCCTGGTTGCTGCCGAGAAACACTTGACCGTCCGCCAACTCCAGGGCGGCGCCGACGCTGAAGTGCGAATAGGGCGAATAGCTCGTGCCCGTCATGTCAATGGCTTTGCGGACGAGGTCTTGATCAGACTGCGGGAGCTCATCGAGGGCGAAAAACTGCACAGGAATGTCTATATGAAACTCTTTCATGAGGCTTTTTTTGAATATTTGTGGACAAATATACGAAGCTTTTTCCGTTTTCAGCAAAAAATTGCTACTTTTGTGGCGATAATAAACAAGTTTTAGACGATGAGGCCCCGTTTTTTAGTCTTTTTTGTACCATTTTTGCTCGCAACGACGCTCTTCGCACAGTCACGTCAGTCCGTTCAATGGCGTTACATCGAGAACTATAAGGATATGGCTGTCGACCAGATGCAGCGCTATCGTATCCCGGCTTCGATCACGCTGGCTCAGGGCTTGTGCGAGAGTGCTGCCGGACAGAGTCAGCTTGCGCGCGAAGCCCACAACCATTTCGGCATCAAAGTGGGCTCAGACTGGGCGGGACCTTACATGATCCTGAGCGACGACCGACCCGACGACCGTTTCCGCAAATACCGGACTGATGACGAGAGTTTCGAGGACCACTCGCGGTTCCTCAGCCGTGGGCAACGCTACCGTTCGCTCTTCAACCTCAATATCACCGACTACAAGGGTTGGGCTCACGGCCTGAAGCGTTGCGGCTACGCCACAAATCCCCGCTATGCCTCGATGCTCATCGACATCATCGAGCGCTACAACCTTCAGCAATTCGACTCGCCGTCGGCTATGCGTCGCCACACCCACTCGGCCAACAACGCCGCGGGCGATGACTTCTACGACCGTCACATCGTCTACCGGATCAACAAGACCTATATGATTATCGCCATGACAGGCGATACGTGGGAGAGCGTGGCCAAACAGACCGGCGTCAGCCGACGCAAGCTGCTCAAGTATAACGAGCGGCCGAAGGACTCGCGACTGGCCCCTGGCGACGTCGTCTACCTGCAGAAGAAGCGTACACGCGGCGACAAGAGTCTCAAGGGCGTGCCGCATGTCGTGCAGCCTGGCGAGTCGATGTACGACATCGCCCAGCACTATGCCATCCGCCTCTCGAGCCTGTACAAGCTCAACGCCTTAACGGCCGACTATGTACCCGAAGCGGGTGATCTGATTTGGCTTCGATAAGCAGATGACATACATGAAGCGTTACTTTATGATATATTCACGACATCATTGTTTATCACCGCGTTATTACATTTAATTAATACTATACTTAACCGATAACACTACGAAAGAACTATGGCAGACGACAAGAAAATCATTTTCTCGATGGTCGGCGTGAGCAAGACCATACAGCAGACGCAGAAGCAAGTGCTCAAGAACATCTACCTAAGCTTCTTCTATGGCGCAAAAATCGGAATCATCGGTCTCAATGGATCGGGTAAGTCTACGTTGCTCAAGATCATCGCCGGTCTCGACCAGAGCTACCAGGGCAACGTCGTTTTCTCTCCCGGCTACAGCGTAGGCTATCTGCCTCAGGAACCGCAGCTGGACGACTCGAAGACCGTCCGCCAGGTGGTCGAGGAAGGTGTACAACACATCGTCGATGCCCTGGCTGAGTACGAGGACATCAACACGAAGTTCGGGCTGCCCGAATACTACGAGGACCCTGACAAGATGGACAAGCTCTTCGCCCGGCAAGGCGAGCTGCAGGACATCATCGACGCTACTGACGCGTGGAACCTCGACACGCGCCTCAATCGTGCCATG
>CAMOSA010000067.1 GCA_946624335.1 uncultured Prevotellaceae bacterium | reverse complement strand
GAACTCGTCCCACGTGATGCCGAGCATCTGGGGATAGCCGCTCATGTACTTGCCGAAGAGGCCTTCGTCGAAGTAGTCGTGGCCAGCCGGCACGGGCGTGTGGACGGTGTAGAGCGACGAGGCACGCACGAGCTCGAGGGCCTCGTTGAAGGTGAGGCCGCTCTGGACATAGTCCACCAGGCGCTGCACGTTGCAGAGGGCAGCGTGACCCTCGTTGCAATGGTAGATGTCCTTCTTGATGCCGAGCTTCTTGAGCAAGAGCACGCCGCCGATGCCGAGCAGGATCTCCTGCTTCAGGCGATTCTCCCAGTCGCCGCCATAGAGGGCGTGGGTGATGGGACGGTCGAACTCCGAGTTGAGGTCGTTGTCGGTGTCGAGCAGGTAGAGCTTGACGCGGCCTACGTTGACGCGCCAGACGTAAGCGTGCACCTGATAGTTCATGTAGGGGACGTCGATGACGAGGGGCTTGCCGTCCTTGTCCAGCTGCTGTTCGATGGGCAGGCTGCCGAAGTTCTGAGCCTCGTAGTTAGCAATCTGCTGACCGTCCATCGAGAGCGTCTGTGTGAAATAGCCGTAGCGATAGAGGAATCCGACAGCCACCATGTCGACATTGGAGTCGCTGGCCTCCTTGACATAGTCGCCGGCGAGGATGCCCAGGCCGCCCGAGTAGATCTTAAGCACCTGGTTCAAACCGTATTCCATGCAGAAGTAGGCCACGGAGGCGCGATCGGTGCGGGGCTTGACGTCCATGTATGCACGGAACTCCTTGTAGGTGTCATTCATGCGCTTGAGGATGTCCTTGTCCTTGGACAGCTCGGAGAGGCGCTCGTAGCTCAGGCGCTCCAGCATAAGAACAGGGTTCTGACCACATTCCTCGTAGAGGGCTGGATCGAGATGAGTGAACAGGCTGCGGGCACTGTGGTTCCACGCCCACCACATATTGTGGGCGAGTTCCTCCAACTTCTGCAGCTCAACGGGTATGTTGCTCTTGACGACAACCGGTTTCCACTGCGCTTCGTTGGCGTTGCTTGCTTTGATTCTCATAAGAATGCTATTTGTTTGAAAGTGATAAATTATATTCCTTTATTACGCTCTTCAGCCTTGCGAAGGGCGATGTCATAGGCCTTATAATAATAGGTGATGAAGTGTTTCCACTGGGCTTTCGCCGCCAGGGCCGCTGCTGCCTTGCGGGCAGCCTCGACCTCCTTGGGCGTGAGGGCTGCGAAGCCGATGATCTCGTCGCGGATGCGGTCGGCCACCTCGTCGTAGTTGTAGTCGGAACGGTTGATGACCTCCACGCCGTTGACGTCGAGGTAGCAGGGTTGGCCGCCGTTCATCTCGTTGGCCCACAGGCCGAAGCCTGCCAAGGTCGTCGTGACGCACGGCACCTTGAAAGCCACACTCTCGAGCGGCGTGTAGCCCCACGGCTCATAGTAGGACGGGTAGACGGTGAGGTCCAGGCCGAGCAGGAGGTCATAGTAGTGCATATTGAAGATGCCGTCGGCGCCGTCGAGGTAACAGGGCACGAACATGATCTTGAGGCGTGCCGTGTCACGATTTGTGACACCACAACGATGCAGCGCCTGTGTCACCATATCGCACCCCGGCTCATGCAGTTCGTGGGTGATGAAGGGCTCGGGCAGCGGCGAGGTGGCAGGGTGCTGCGAGGCCAGACGCTCTTGCAGGTCACGACGTGGTCCAGCCTGCCAGGCAGGCACCTCGATGAGGGCGAGGACAGGACGCTCGAGGCGCTCGTCGTGGAGGGTACGGCACAGGGCCTCGACGTACACATCGATACCCTTGTTCTTCCATTCATAGCGACCACTCGTCGAGACGATTAACGTGTCATCGTTCAACTGTTGCCCCAACATGGCGTTGGCCACTTCAAGAATGCGACGGCGAGCCTTGCGACGACGATTGACGAAGGTCACGCCTTTCGGCACGAAATCCATCTCGAAGCCGTTGGGCAGCACCACGTCGGGTTGCTTGTCGAGCAGCTCCATACACTCGCGTGCCGTCACCTCGGAGACCGTCGTGAAGCAGTCGGCGTAGTGGGCCGTCTGGCGCTCGATGCTATGCTTGGATTGTACGTTCAATTCCTGAGCCATCTGATTGCCATTATAGGCGAAGAGATAGTCGTAGAGGGGCTTCCCGTTGCCTGCGATGGAGCGCCCGATCGTTGTGGCGTGGGTCGTGAAGATGGTGGCAACGGCAGGCACGTGCTTCTGCACATACAGTGCCCCCAGACCGGTCATCCACTCATGGGCCTGATAGATCACGCGCCGGGAATCGTCGAGGAAATGGCTGTAGTAGCTCTCGACGACACGACCGGCGGCATAGGAGAACATCGAGGCCTCGTCGTAGTCGCCATAAGCGTGAAGGCTGTCGACCTGGAACTCGTTCCACAGGGCACCGTAGATGTCATTCTTGTAAGCGAAGAAGGGCTTAAAATCCACCAGCACGACAACAGGCTTGCCGGGAATCTGCCAGCGCCCTATCCTGAGGCTCAGGCCTTCGGCCGACGCTTGCTTTCGCCAATCGGCCCACAAGCTCTTGTCCTCGACAAACAGAGGGTTGGCTTTCTCCTGCCAGAAATCGGGACCTATGAAAATGATGCGGTCGGGCATGGCATCCTGAAGCGTCTTGGCGCGTGTCGAAAGGACGGTGTAGATGCCACCGACTTTGTTACAAACTTCCCAGCTTGACTCGAAAATATAATCGGGAAGGAACGGGTCTTGACTCATTAACCTTAATGGGACTTAAAATACCTTGATAACGGACTGTTTCTTAATTTCGGCTGCAAAAGTACAAAAAAACTTGTACGTGACCAACATTTTAGGCCAAATTCGTTGATATTTCCACAATTAGTTGTACTTTTGCCCCCGAAAATCACCATCCAAGCTTCATGAAACGTCTATTTCTACCCTTCTTCATCGCTACGTATCTGTCTGTCCTGCCGGCAAATGCCGACCATCCTTTCCGCGGCACATTCATCGAGAAGGACCTAGGCATACGCCTCGTCATCGACCTCTACGAAGAGAGCATCGATGTGCCCGACATGGAAATGTTCGGACCGCTGAACGGCTATGCCTGCGGATCGGGCCTCTACCGCATCTGGTATGTGTCGAAAGTCGTCAGTTGCGAAGAACAGAATGCCGTCATCCACCTGTCCAACGACCTGGGGTCGGAAACGCAGACCATAGAACTGACCCTGCAGGGCGACACAGCACTACACTTCCGCCAAAAAGGGGGAGGTGTAATGAAGAAAGCTGTCGGCAAGAAGCTGGTGAAGATACAGTCGGAGATGACCATGAAGCGCCAGCTGTGAGCCGAGCGTACGACGCATAGGCTGCCCGCCAACGGGGATGCGTGCTCAGGCCTGACTGATGAGGTAGGCGATATACCCGACGTAGCAGGCGACGAGCAGTATGCCTTCGATGCGGTTCACGCGATGGCTCGTCCGGGCGAAGACCCAGAACAAGAGGTTGCCGACGAACAGCATCGTGAAATCTGTCCATTCGATGCCCTCGACGGGCAGGGGCGTAATGCAGGCACAGCAGCCCAGGATCCAGAAGATATTGAACAGGTTGCTGCCGACGACATTACCTATTGCCATCGCACTCTGACCCTTACGTGCCGCTATGACGCTGGTGGCCAGCTCAGGCAGCGAGGTGCCGCCGGCGACTAACGTCAGGCCTATCACCGCCTCGCTCACGCCGAGGCTGCGCGCTATGCCCGTGGCGCCGCTGACAAAGAGTTGGCCGCCGCCGATGAGACCTGCAAGGCCCAGCAGAATAAAGAGCGAGATCTTCAAGCCCGACATCGGAGGCTCGGCAGCTGACGAGGATGACGGATCGGCGCTGTCGCCCTTGACCATCGAGAACGTGTAGGCCATGAAAATGACAAAGAAACCCAGCAATACGATACCGTCGCCACGAGAGAGGACGTTGCCGGCGGAACTGCCGACGATAGCGTCCAGCGCCAAGGCGGGCAACACGACAGACGCCAGCACAGACAGAGGGATGTCCTTCGCCACAGTACCCTTGGAAACAACGATGGGGCAGACAGCAGCCGAGAAACCGACGATCATCAGCGTATTAAAGACATTACTACCCACGATGTTACCTATGCTCATGGCCGGAGCGTGATTGATGCTGGCCAAGAGGCTGACGATGAACTCGGGCAGCGACGTGCCGAAAGCGACAATGGTCAGGCCGATGACCAACTCAGGGATGTTGAAGCGACGAGCTAAACCCACGGAACCGTCCGTGAGTTTGTCGGCACCTACCAAGACAAGGGCGGCACCTAAAATAGTAATGAGAATATCAGTAATCATAGTTGATGATTTTGTTTCCTTAAAGTGATATGAAGTGATCTGTTTTGTGTTACAAAGTGTGATTTTTACTCCAAGGTGAACGTTTTTTCCTGTATTTTGTGTAACTTCGCAGCCGAAACCTAACGCATACCTCAGTATGGCATCAATCAAGAGCAAGGATTCCAAGACTTTAGCACGATGTATCCGCTGCAAGCACAGCACGCTCATGCAGTGGTTCGAGAACCCGGTCGTGGCAGAATGCAAGACGCTGCACGAGCGTTTCGTCGCCGAATGCGACCGCCAATGTAAATTCTTCGAACCTTCCGGCAACGATCAGCCCGACATCACGCACTACGACCACTACGAAGACAACGACAATTTCTAAGGTGTCAGGTCGTAGCACTCGCTGGGCACCTTGCGCCGCAGGACGTCGACATTGAAGTCCACGCCCGGCACGATGCCATAGCTGCGCAAGACGGCGTCAACGGTCTTGCGCGCCAACTCAGGATGGTTGTTCTCTTCGCTGAGATGGCACAACCACACATGATGGAGCGCAGGGCTCGAGGAATTGGCCAACAGCTCGGCCGCCTCGCGGTTGCTCAAGTGACCTGTCGGTCCGCTGATACGCCCCTTCAGATGAGCCGGATAGGGCCCGGCCATCAGCATCTCGGAGTCATGGTTACTCTCCAAGACAAGATAGTTGGCTTTTGACACCTCGTCCTTCACTCGTTCGGTGACGTGGCCTATGTCTGTGACGAGGCAGAAACGGACGCCGTCAGCCTCGATGCAGTAGCCGACACAGTCGTTGCTGTCGTGCGGCACACCGAAAGGTGTAATACAGAGGTCTCCGATATGCAACGGCACATCTTTCTCCAGATAGGCTTTATGCTCGGCCTTCAGCTGCGGGGACACGCAATAGTTTCGCGCTATACCCTCATGCACCTCTGCCGTGGAGTAGATGGGGATCCCGAACTCCGCGGCAATCTTACCGACAGACTTGATATGGTCAGCGTGATCGTGGGTCACCAGGATGGCAGCGATACGGTTGAGCGAAAGGCCAAAAGTCTGGAAATGACGCTTGAGCGTGCGAATGCCCAATCCCGCGTCGACGAGAATCGACGTGGTATCAGTCGACAGGTAATAGCAGTTACCGCTGCTACCGCTGCCCAAGCAGATAAACTTCAGCATAGCTCATTGATTTTTAATTCCGCTGCAAAGTTAGTGAAAAAAATGTCAATAAGTCTCGCCGTTGACACATTTTTTGGTCTTTTTACAATAAAAGACCATTAGAATGGCAATCCGACGGCAAAATGAAGCTGAAAATCCCTGCTGAAACGCGGATGAACGATAGGATAACGCAGTCGTCCTTTTTCATAGGACGGATTGATGGCTTTCATGCCACCGTCGAGCCTCAGGATGAAATATCCGAAGTTCAGTCGTACGCCCAAACCATAGGCCACGGCAATCTGTTTCCAGAAACTGTCGAAGCGGAATTGTCCCCCCGGCTGCTCGTCGTAGTTGCGAAGCGTCCAGATATTGCCGGCATCGACGAACACCGCGCCGTCGAGCTTCCAGAAGAGATGGCTTCTCCACTCCAAGCTCATGTCCAGCTTGACATCACCCGTCTGCCGGATGAAGTCGACACGTCCGTCGCTGCCCGCGAAACGTCCCGGGCCGAGGCCACGGACGCTCCATCCGCGCACGCTATTGGCGCCGCCAGAGAAATAACGCTTCTCGTAAGGCAGCACGGTAGAGTTGCCGTAGGGGTAGGCGATGCCAAAGGCTAAATGCATGGCCATCGAGTTACGATCGTCAAAGCGGAAGCTCTTAGCGAAGTCGAAATCGAACTTCACGTATTCGGCATAGGCTATATTGAAAAGGGTATAGGCGTTCAGCGGAGCAGAGTACTGTGTATTGAAAAGATTGGAAATGCCATATAACAGGTTACCGGCCGACTCGATGCCAAAGCGCACGCTGTAAGCGTTCTGCCCGTAGGACGAGGCCTGCGCCGTAGGCGGGAGGCTGGTGTAATAGAAATTATAACCCATCTTCATGATGAAGAGATTCTCATAGTTGTAGCGAAGGATGGCGTTCCGGCTACCGTTGTCTGAGAGGTATTCCTTGCGGAAGGTCTCGGAGATCCAGGGCATGAAGACATAGTTCAGATCGATGAAATCCACCCGATGCTGGCGCTTCATGTTAGCCCTATTCCATCGGTAGCGCCAAGCTGCGGTGAGGACGCGCCGATGGAATTCGGGGCGGTCCTGCGAGTCGAACATCAACGAGGCGATGCTCTGCGCCTTGATGCTGTGCCTGAATTTCCGGGAGAGGAAAGGGAAGCGAAATTCAGGGAAGTTAAGATCGGCCTCGGCACCATACTCGATGTAGTTCTGGTCGGCATAGCCTTCAAGACCCTTGATGGCTTCGAACGCACCACGAACCTTCAGCGAGAACATGGCCGACCGCCGGAAGACGTTGCGGTTCTGATACCCGAGGCTGAGGGCTGCACCGAGGTCACCCGCAGAGTTGGTACCCTCGAGTTCGGCAGATACGCTGTGCTGTTTCGCCGTCAGCAGGCTGACATAAGCGTCCAATTCATCCTCAGCGTCCGCCGAAGGCTCCATCACGATGTTGGCGCCCAAAAGTGCCGAGAGTGAAGAGAGGTTACTATAGGTCGACTGCACGTCATTCTCGCGGTAGAGCTCGCCGGTGTGAAGCTCGGACTTACCCAAGACGAAAGCGGGTTTAAGCGTCTGATGTCCACGTTGATAGAAATGACCGTCGAGGAGGACGACACTATCGAGGCCGACCGTATCACGATGCAGGGCGCTACGTTCGACATCTGTCAGATAAAGGATACGCCCGAGCCTGTAGCGAGGATGCAGACGCAAGGTGTCATCGATGGTCTCACGATAAAGCGGCACGCGCAAGGTCAGACGGACATGCTGGCCGCCGAGCGTCGTGTCGGCATCGAAACGGACATGGCTTTTATTGAAGCGTTGATAGCCTGTGTTCTGAAGTTGTGACGTGATGCGACGCCGCTCTTGCTCCAGCTGATTGATGTCAAAGGGCATCCCTTCGTGAAGCAGGCTCTGCGACCACTCGGAGGTAATGATAGAATCAAGGATGGGATCATCAACTCTCCGTCGTACCTCGCTCACGATGTAACGTTCGTTGGGGATGATACGATAGTCCAGCGCCAGTTTTTGTTTCTTACGCCGCTTGGCCAGCTGAACCTCAGCATTGAGGTAGCCCATGTTACGTACGGCATCCTCGATGTTCTTCCGCCCGCCTTCAGCTTGCATACTATCGTAGACGACCGGTGCCTCGCCGATGCGCTGAAAGAAACGGTTGATGCGGCGTGTGCTGTCCCGGCCGCTGATGCAATAGACGCCAAGCGGCACTTTGAAGAGACTGAACCATCGGGCATTAGGATGCTGACGCACATAGCCGCTGAGCTGGCTCGTCGACACGTCGGCATCGGCGCTGCTCACCACTACCCTATCAAGCAACAACTCGTCGTCGCTAAGGAAACGTTCCGGGGCGCAGGACGTCACCGCTGCCACCACCGACAACAGCAGTAGGAAAAACGGATATCGACGTGATCTGCAGGGGCTCATGACGTTGCTGTGGATTAATGATGAGACTGAAGGGGATCAGAGGACCGTTCTACGGCGAAACTCGGCCAGGACAATGCCCGTAGCCATCGCGACATTGAGGCTTTCCGTCGTGACCTGACCGGATGGATAGTTGGGGATAAGCAGGCGATGACGACAGAGGGCGTCGACTTCAGGCGTGACGCCGTTGCCCTCATTGCCCATGACGATGATTCCGTCGGCGCTCAGCGGAGTGGTCCAGATGGATTCGCCGTCGAGCGCGGTACCATAGACGGGGAGAGACGGAGGCAACGAGTCGAGGAAGAGGGGAAGGTCGACATAATGAACGTGGACACGGGCGATGCCGCCCATCGTAGCTTGAACGACCTTAGGGTTCCATACGTCAGCCGTTTGTGGCGAGCACCACAAGTGATGCACTCCGAACCAGTCGGCAAGACGGATGATGGTGCCGAGGTTGCCTGGATCCTGCACGCCGTCGAGGGCTATATGCAAGCCATCGTGAATGACGTGTGAGCTGTCTGCCGTTGCTGTCGAGCCGTCATCTGAGGAGCCCTGGCGTCGGGCGATGTCATGAGTGATACTCGCCTCGTCCACAGGGATCTCGAAGAGGGCTACCACCTGCTGCGGCGCCTGCAAGGAACTGATACGTGCCAGCTCCGCATCCGTGACCTCGACGATGGTGACCAATGGGTATTGTGATGCATGAAGCTCAAGCCACTCGCGGGTGGCAAATAGCTCCCTGCACGTAAACGCAGAAAGCAATTCGCCGACGAGCCTGGGCCCTTCGGCGACAAACAGTCCCTCAAGACGCCGAAACTTGCGCTGGCGTAGCGAGGTGACAAGTCGAATGGAAGCCTTAGTCAACATGAGCAGAACGGACTCGGCTCAGCGTCTCTGGCGTCATTTGGAGAAACGATGCCACGTGCACCATCGGCGCTCTCAGGATGATCTCAGGCTTACTCTTGAGGAGTCGCACATAACGCTCTGTGGCGTTTTCAAAACGCTGGCTGTCAGCATGTTCTTGCGACGAAATGAGGGCGTGCTCGAGGATGCGCCTATAGAGGCGAGCCATCTCCTTATCCGTCTCGACCAAGGCGATGAGCTCGTCGTGCGGTATTCCATAGAGCCACGAATTCTCGAGCGCTTCCACGATGAGGCGTGAGGGGGTTTGCTTGAGGAAGCTCTCGATGCAGATAACGATCCGCCCTTCGTAGGAGAAATGCTCGGTAACGTCGCGCCCGCTTTTATAGTAGAACTGGCGCACCATGCCCTTTTCGACATAATACATATACTTGCACACGTCGCCTTCCTTCAGCAGTTTTTCGTTCTTCGTCACTTTGTAAGGCACCAACATCTCAGCAAGGGTCGTAATGCCTTGCGTCGACAGCGTGCAATAGCGTCGAGCTATCTCACGTGCGATGTCTCTTCGTTTGTCCATAGTAGAAATTTTCATTAGTCTAGTTTTAACACGGCCAAGAAAGCCTTTTGGGGCACTTGCACATTACCGATTTGTTTCATTCTTTTCTTTCCTCTCTTCTGCTTCTCGAGCAGTTTTCGCTTACGGCTGATGTCACCTCCGTAGCACTTAGCCGTGACGTCCTTTCGCACCTGCTTCACGGTCTCTCGTGCAATGATCTTCGCCCCGATGGCAGCTTGTATAGCGATATCGAACTGTTGCCGCGGCAGCAGTTCCTTGAGTTTCTCGCACATCCGACGTCCGAAGTCTACGGAGTTGTCGACGTGGGTCAGCGTGCTGAGGGCATCAACGGGTTCTCCATTGAGAAGGATGTCGAGCTTGACGAGCTTTGACGGTCGGAAGCCGGCTTGGTGATAGTCGAAGGAAGCGTAGCCCTTGGAGATACTCTTGAGCTTATCGTAGAAGTCGATGACAATCTCGCCCAGCGGCATGGCGAACTGTATCTCGACACGGTTGCCGCTGATGAAGTCTTGCTTGATGAGCTCGCCTCGCTTGCCGAGGCAAAGCGTCATGATGGGGCCGATGAAGTTAGAGGTCGTGATGACGGAGGCGTGGATATAAGGCTCTTCGATGTGGTCGATGAGCGTCGGGTCGGGCATTCCTGCCGGGTTATGCACCTCCTTGACCTCGCCTTGCTTATCGTAGACCATATATGAGACGTTAGGCACAGTGGTGATGACGTCCATATTGAACTCCCGGTCGAGACGTTCCTGTACGATCTCCATGTGCAGCAGTCCGAGGAAGCCACAGCGGAATCCGAAGCCAAGGGCCACCGACGATTCCGGCTGGAAGGTCAGCGATGCATCGTTGAGTTGCAGCTTCTCGAGCGAAGCGCGTAAGTTCTCGTAGTCCTCCGTCTCGATGGGATAGACGCCGGCGAAGACCATAGGCTTCACCTCCTCGAAGCCGGCGATGGCATCCACCTTACCCAGCGAGCTGACGTGCGTGATCGTATCACCGACTTTGACTTCGGTAGCCGTCTTGATGCCGCTGACGATATATCCGACATCGCCACAATGCAGTTCCTGCCGCGGCACCATGTCCATCTTCAGTACGCCTATCTCGTCGGCATTGTATTCCTTGCCGGTGTTGATGAAGACTACATTGTCGCCCTTTCGGATAGATCCGTTGACGATCTTGAAGTAGGCGATGATGCCTCGGAACGAGTTGAATACGGAGTCGAAGATGAGCGCCTGCAGGGGGCCATCCTCGTCGCCTGTAGGACAAGGTATTCGGTCAACGACAGCGTTGAGGATATCGTCGACGCCCTGACCTGTCTTTCCGCTGGCACGTATGATTTCTTCGCGCTTACATCCGAGGAGGTCGATGATCTCGTCCTCGACTTCCTCGGGCATGGCGTTGGGCATATCACATTTATTGACGACAGGTATGATCTCGAGGTCATGGTCGATGGCCATGTACAGATTGGAGATGGTTTGTGCCTGCACGCCCTGTGTAGCATCCACGACGAGCAGCGCCCCTTCGCAGGCAGCGATGGAGCGGCTCACTTCATAGCTGAAGTCAACGTGTCCCGGGGTGTCGATGAGATTGAGGATATACTTCTGCCCGTCACGTTCGTAGGCCATCTGAATGGCATGACTCTTGATGGTGATGCCACGCTCGCGTTCAAGATCCATGTCATCGAGCATCTGCCCCTCCGTGACCTGAATCGTGTTCGTTCTCTCCAGCAACCGATCGGCCAAAGTACTCTTACCGTGGTCAATATGAGCTATGATGCAGAAGTTCCTTATATGTTTCATGGCGCAAAGGTACAATAACTTAGCGAGATACGCAAATCGAAGGCCGTGTTTTTGCCTCAAAAGGCCATAAATGTTTTCTTAAACACAAAAATCCCCTGCAAAGTAACATGTACTTGCAGGGGAAATCTTGTGTGTTTCTACAATCATTCCTGATTACTTGAGGCTGAAGAGGGGCTCCTTCTCGTCGCCTTCGACATTGAGTTTGTCCTCACGGAGCAACCAGCCCAGTCCGAGATAGAGATCCTTCTCGCTCTTAGCTTTGGCAGCCTTCTTCAGATCCTTGGCGCTGAGAGCGCCGTTCTCGTTGAGTGCCGTCCAGATGGCACCTGCGATTTCACCTGCTTTTGCAAACATAATCTTTTTTACCTTAAAAATTAATTAATTCAACATCGTGGATGTTGCTTGTTTAGTCAAATGCTGGAAATGTGCGAAGCACACCCCTTTCTTGAAATGCGGCGCAAAGATACGACATTTTTACTTAACGTGCAACTTTTTCTTAAAAAAATATGCTATTCGACACGTATTTTGACCTTTAAGTGACAGTCTGTAACACGCAGCCCGACTCCAGGCCACCCATCCGTTCCCCCTTAGGGGGAGGACGGAATACCTTATTCATTGCCTTTCTTACTCGACAGGTGCCCTCACAAAGGGGGCAATGAAGGTATAGACGATTGACTGCCTCGGTCTTGGTCGCTTCCCACTTGAAGAATGTCAATCGGTCATGAGCGAACGAAGCTTATCTCCTAAGCCGAGGAGGGACAGGAAAGAGGACAGGAAAGGGGACTGGAAGGGGGGCTGGAAGGGGAAGCGGCGAAAAGAGGGGGCAGAAAACGACAACAGGCCTCATCTATGCCAGATGAGACCTGCCGTGTACGCCCTCAGGGGCTCGAACCCTGGACCCATTGATTAAGAGTCAATTGCT
>CAMOSA010000066.1 GCA_946624335.1 uncultured Prevotellaceae bacterium | reverse complement strand
CTCGTAGCTGCCCTTTCGGGATGAAGATATCGTTACTGAGCGTACGGTCCTCGGTCAGCACGAAGGCGAAGTCGCGGCTGACGCTGAGTTTGCCGACGAACGACTTGTCGGCGCGCTGTAGGATTGCGGTCACCTGTGCCTCGCGGACATGACCACGGCGGCGCGCCATCATCTGGATGCGGACACGGTCGCCGTCCATGGCGTGCATCGCATTGCGTTCGGCCACCAGCACGGGTTCACCGCCGTCGTCAGGCAGAAAAGTGTTCTTGCCATTGTGCTTGCGCTGGAAAGTGCCTTCCATCACCGTCGTCTTCGAGGCCAGCGTGTAGCGCATCTGGGCTTGCTCGATGATGTAGTCGTCCATCAACAGATCGTCGAGGACATCCATGCACAGCAGCTTGGCAGGGTGAGTGTTCAGATGGAGTTCACGGAAGACCGTCTTGATGTCCACCAGTTCGCCCGAATGGGCCTGGAAGAGCGCCATCACTTGTTCCATCAAAGCTGACTTATTGAGGCGACGTCCACCTCCTTTCTTACTCTTACTCATGATCGTGTCTGTTAGTTTCTACGCTGCAAAGATACACATTATTATAATATAACACCACTTTTTCGGTAAAAAAGTATTCAAGCATACTCAAAAACACGCCTAGGTGTATAAGCAAACACACATAGGTGTATAAGCAAACACACATAGGTGTATAAGCGAACACACATAGGTGTATAAGCAAACACACATAGGTGTATAAGCAAACACACATAGGTGTATAAGCAAATGCTATTAAGATCTCGTATTTTTAGGGGCTAAGCGTCAAATGTCCGCACCAATAATTCGGCGTGCCCCGACGAAGCGCGGCGACCAGTAGTCATCGGTCGACGAGTCGATGCGCACGCCGCGCGAAGTGCTGGCATGGATAAACTGGAAGGTTCCGTCGGAGGCTACCTCAGTGACGATACCGACATGATTGACGGACTTGCCACGACGGCCGAAGAAGACGAGGTCGCCGGGCTGAAGGTCTTTGCGCTTGGCGATGGCTTGCCCCTGACGATGCTGCTCCTGCGACGAACGCTTCAGCGTAATGCCCAGACGACGGAAGACATAGCTCGTGAAGCCTGAGCAGTCGAATGCCGAAGGGCCGCTGCTGCCACTACGGTAGCGGGCGCCGATGTGACGCTTGGCAGCCTCTATCAGGTCGCTGGCTATGCGCTGGTCGATGAGGCCCATCTTGTTGATGGCACCGACAGTCTCGCTGACCAGGTTCGTCAGCATTTCGGGAATCTCGATGGACGAGGTCGAAGGCTGTAACACGGCAGACAAGCGCGACTGGACGCCCGACTGCGTAGCTACATCATCAGGCGTCACCGCCACAGAGCGATGACGAATAGGGGTATTTGCAAAGGTTGCTGTGCTGAGGCAAAGCAGTAAGGTAACAATCTTTTTAACCATGTTCTTTTTAGGTAAAGTGGCAGCCCTGTCACAGGGCGACTTTCACATTTGCGCTGCAAAGGTAAGCATAAAAGCCCGAAAGACCATAGATTTTATAATATTTTAGGAAAACAGACACGGATTTCACAGATTCAAAGGCTTTGTGCCAGCGTTCATAATCAACTGGTTACGCCGGCACTGAATCTGTGAGACCCGTGTCTGTTGGTTTTGCCGAAGATATGGCGGTCTCTTGCGCTTACTTCGTCATGGAATACACGACGTCCATGATTTCCTTGCCGATGGCTTCGGCGGCCTCCATCGTGGCAGCCTCGCTGTAGACCCGGATGATCGGTTCGGTGTTCGATTTGCGCAGGTGCACCCACTTGTCGGGGAAGTCGATCTTCACGCCGTCGATGTCGTTGACCTCTTCGTCCTTGTAGAGCTCCTTCACGCGGGCCAGGATAGCGTCGACGTCGGTACCGGCGGTCAGGTCGATGCGGTTCTTGGCGATGCAGTAGGGCGGATAGGTGGCACGCAGCTCGCTGGTCTTCATGCCGCGCTTGGCCAGGTAGGTCAGTATCAGAGCGATGCCGACCAGGGCATCACGGCCATAGTGAGCAGCCGGATAGATGACGCCGCCATTACCCTCGCCACCGATGACGGCGTTCGTAGCCTTCATCTTCGTGACGACATTCACCTCGCCGACAGCGGCAGCGTTGTATTCACAGCCATATTTGCGCGTCACGTCGCGCAGAGCACGTGTCGACGAGAGGTTGGAGACCGTGTTGCCCGGCGTATGCTGCAAGATATAATCGGCCACGGTGACCAGCGTGTACTCCTCGCCGTACATCGTGCCATCCTCGCAGAACAGAGCCAGACGATCCACGTCGGGGTCGACGACGAAGGCGATGTCGTAGCCGCCTTTCTGCATCAGCGCCTTGATGTCGCCCAGGTTTTTCTCCAGCGGCTCGGGGTTGTGCTGGAAGTCGCCGGTAGGCTCGCCGTAGAGGCACGTCACCGTCTCCACGCCCAGCTGTGCCAGCAGTTTGGGCAGTATGATGCCGCCGACGCTGTTCACCGTGTCGAGGGCCACGCGGAAGTTTGCTTTCTTGATGGCTTCTACGTCGACGAGCTCCAGTCCTTTGACGAGGTCGATGTGGCGCTGGTCATAGCTGTCATCTTCACGATAGTGGCCCAGATGGTCGACGTCGGCATACTCGAAGTCCTCGGCAGCGGCGATGCGCAGCACCTCGGCACCCTCTGCCGCATTGAGGAACTCGCCGTCGCTGTTGAGCAGCTTCAGCGCATTCCACTGGCGGGGGTTGTGCGAGGCCGTCAGGATGATGCCGCCGCAGGCCTTCTCCATCGTCACTGCAATCTCGGTCGTGGGCGTCGTGGCCAAGCCGATATTGACGACGTCGAAGCCCATGCCCATGAGCGTGCCGCAGACCACATTTTTCACCATCTCGCCGGAGATGCGCGCGTCACGACCTACGACGATCTTGTTCGAGCCCACGGTATCCGTCTTGCGGATCAGCGTGGCATAGGCTGAGACGAACTTGACGATGTCAAGAGGGTTCAGGGTGTCGCCGGCACGACCACCGATCGTACCGCGAATACCGGAAATAGATTTGATGAGTGTCATACTATTAAGTTTTGCTTTTGGGGGGTTAACATTAGCTTCCGTGGTTAGCGTTGCGACTGCAAAGATAGCAAAAAATCGGCTAAGGCGCTTGGAAAAGGGAAAAATAATTGCTGCCAAAAGACTTTTTACCGGCAAAAGCACAAGAAAAACGTAAAAACTTCATCTTTTGAAAACCTTGTTATCGATTTTTTACTATCTTTGTGGCCTGAATCTAGTAAAAACGAATCTATGAGAATACTGTCGAGAAGCTTAGCCGTTCTCACCTTATTTATATATATATGCTCCGTTGCCGTGGGCCAGACGACAACGAAGGCGTTGCCTCAGACCATCGACGCGTGGACCGATCGCGTCACACGCTTCGGCCGTGCTATCCCACAAGAGAAGGTGTTCGTACACATGGACAACACCTGCTACTTCCTTGGCGACACAATCTGGTATGCCGTCTACACCCGCCGCACCGACCGCCGACAGCCGTCCGACGTCAGCGGCGTGCTCTACATGGAGCTCCTCAACCAGGAAGGCTACCTCGTGGAACGCCAGATGATCGAGATGAACGAAGGCCGCGGCAACGGCTATTTCGCTTTGCCCGACACCCTCTATGGCGGTTTCTACGAGCTGCGGGCCTACACCCGTTGGCAGCTCAACTGGGGCATCACAGAGAAAGCACATACATCCTATGCCGAGCAGTGGTTCTACTCGAAAGCCTTGGCCAAGGAGTACTATCGCGACTACGAGAAACTCTACAGCCGCGTCTTCCCTGTCTACGACAAGCCCGAACGTGCGGGCGAGTTCTTTCACGACATGACCACGCGTCCCCTTCGACGCTATTTCAAGGACGCCGCCGAAGAGCCCCAGCCACAGCTGACGCTCTACCCCGAGGGCGGCATCCTCGTGGCCGGCGTGCCATGCCGGATGGCCTTCGAGGCAGCCACCGAGAGCGGCGAGGCCCTCAGCGGACGGGTCGCACTGACCGACAGCCGAGGCGTCACCGTCGCCGAGGCTGCCACGGTGAGCCGAGGACGAGGGCTGCTGACACTGACGCCCGTGGCTGGCGAGAGTTACAAGGCCACCTTCACCGCCGACGATGGACGCAGCGCCAGTCAGACGACAGAGCGCGTACAAGCCGACGGCGTAGCGCTCAGTGTCCAGCGCCAGGCCGACGACTATCTCTTCGATGTCAAGCCACAAGGCGCAGCAGCCGCCAAGGAACTGGGCCTCACCGTCATGTGCGAAGGTATCGTCGTACACAGCGAGACGATTGCCGCCGGCACGGCACCCACCACGCTCCGGTTCACGCCGGCCGCAGATGCCGACGGACAAGGCACGGCAACGTGCGGCGTACATCAGGTCACCGTCTTCGACGCCGACGGCCGCATCTGGGCCGACCGCCTCTTCTTCGTGCAGCCCGTCGGTGCCCAATCCCCGGCGTTGACGGTCACCGGGCTGAAGGCCGACTACCAACCCTTCGAGCACATCACCCTGGGCATCACCTCCGCGGCTACCTCCCGTGCCGCCTCGACGCCCATCTCCCTTTCGGTACGCGACTTAGGCACCAGCGACTACACGTTCGACACCTCCGACATCCTCACCGAGATGCTCCTCAGCTCCGAACTGCGCGGCTACATCCCCGATCCCGCCTATTTCTTCGAGGCCGACGACGACGAACACCGCACCGCCCTCGACCTGCTGATGCTCACACAGGGCTGGCGCCGCTTCTCATGGCACACCATGGCCACGCCCGGTGCCTTCCAGCTCACACAACCTGCCGAGACACAGACGCCCATCCTACGCGGCGAAGTGCTCAACTACAAGACGAGTATGCTGCAGAACGATGTGGAGCAATACGAAATGAAGCCCACGCCTTACCAGTACGAGAAGATCATCGACAGCCTGAGCGCCGGCAACGAGCGTGACTTCAAGAAGAGCCTGCGAGAGAGCGACATCGGCCTTACCGCCTTCGATGTCTACGAAGGCATGGGACAGGCCGAGGTCATCGAGACCATCAGCGCCAAGGCCGATGCCAAGGAGCGTAACTTCCCGGCCGGCAGCTACAGGATGACGGCTCCCATCGCAGCGGCACGCTTCAACGCCAAGGAATCTCCGCTGGACAAGGAGGTGCGCGTACACGCCGAGTTCACACAGCCCGGCAGCGAGTCCATCATCGGAGACGTCGAGACGCGACAGGGGCTCTTCAGCATCCCCACCCCGCGCTTCTATGGCAACTGTGTCTTCTTCCTCGCCGCCAGCGACACCACCAAATGGAAATCGCCGCGCCACACATGGATCCAGATGGACGAGACCGAGTACCCCGAGTTCTACGTCCGCATCGCATGGCCCTATCCGCGCTTCACACAGCCCTACGACCACTACCAGACAGCCTACCGCGAGACGCCGGCCGACGCGCCGCAGGCCTCACAGACCTCATTCTTCAACCCCAAGACCTTTGAGACACAGATGGGAGGCCTCACCGTGCGGGCCCGTCGCGGTGGCCTCCGCAGCTTCGACGCCGCGCATCCCGCCCTCATCGTGGATTCCTACCGTGCCTACAACGAAGCCTGCGATGCCGGCCTCGCCACAGGGTGGTTTGGCGGGCGCATACATTTCATCAACAATATAGACCGCACCTATGTGGGCGACATGAACTCGACCCATTCCTACCTGCTCGAGCCACGCTACGACGGCCGCAACACATCGTTCAACCGCCCGCCCTCTGTCATCGACCGCTTCAACCAGCTCACCCACATCGACAGCGTGCTCATCTACACCGACTTCAAGCCCCGCTACGGTGCCGACCCACGCGCCACAGAGGACAACATCGACCGCGTGACTATCGACCTGCGGCAGATGGCCAACGAGGGTCAGCGCGTCACCTACCGCGACCGCCGCTACATCCTCCAAGGCTTTGCCGAGCCCGAAGCCTTCTACAGCCCCGACTACAGCCGCCGGCCGCTGCCCGAGGGACAGGCCGACTACCGTCGCACCCTCTACTGGAACCCCAACCTCGTGCTCGATGAACAGGGTCATGCCCAAGTCTCCTTCTACGCCGGCAGCAAACCAGCCACGCTGGCCGTCGAAGCCAACGGACAGACAGCGGACGGAACACTGCTGACAAACGGGAAAGCCCCTGCGGGGAATTAAAAATTAAAAGAGAAAGCCCCTGGCGGGGGATTAAAAATTAAAAGAGAAAGCCCCTGCGGGGAATTAAAAATTAAAAGATAAAAATTAAAAATGAATTAAAAGATAAAAATCGGCCAGTCCTCTGCCTCTCTGCCTCCTCTGCCCCTCTGCCTCCTCTGCCCCTCTGCCTCCTCCACATTCTTCCGTCCGGTGCTGCGCGTATTCGCGCAGATCCCCCCTCCCGAATCAAATAACCACCTAAATACAAAAACCTTCTAACACTTATGGACGAAAAACTACTTTCCATCGTCGACCAGTTCGCCATCAGCGGCGTGGTCGCAGAAATCAAGCCCCTCGGCGAGGGGCTCATCAATGACACGCTGCTCGTCAAGACGGCACAGACCGAGGCGCCCGACTACGTCCTCCAGCGTGTCAACACCAATGTCTTCCCCGACGTCGACATGCTGATGAACAACATCCGCGCCGTGACAGGCCACATCCGCCAGAAGCTGCAGATGCGTGGCGAGAGCGACATCGACCGCAAGGTCCTCACCTTTGTGCCGCTGAAGGCCGACCCCAACAAACTCTACACCACCGTCGACGGCCAGCCGTGGCGACTCATGATATTCATCCAGGATGCCGTCACCAAACAAGCCGTCAACCCCGAGTCGAGCGAAGCCGCCGGCGAGGCCTTCGGCGAGTTCCAGGCCATGCTCGCTGACATTCCCGTGCAGCTCGGAGAGACCATCAAGGACTTCCACAACATGGAGTTCCGCCTCCAGCAGCTCAAGGAGGTTATCGCCAAGGACCCAGCCGGCCGTGTTGCTTCCGTGCAACCCATCATCGACGAACTCCTCAGCTATGCCGACGAGATGACGCTGGCCGAGCGCCTCGGTCGTGAGGGACGACTGCCCAAGCGCATCTGCCACTGCGACACGAAGGTCAACAACATGATGTTCGACAAGAACGACCGCGTACTCTGCGTCATCGACCTCGACACCGTCATGCCCAACTTCATCTTCTCCGACTACGGCGACTTCCTGCGCACCGCCGCCAACTTCACCGCCGAGGACGACCCCGACCTCACGCACGTCGGCTTCAACATGGACATCTTCAAGGCCTTCACCCGCGGCTATCTACGCTCCGCCAAGAGCTTCATCACGCCGCTGGAGCGCGAGCTGCTACCCTACGCCGCCACCCTCTTCCCCTACATGCAGGCCGTACGTTTCCTCTGGGACTACCTCAACGGCGACAAATACTGGAAGTGCCGCTACCCCGAGCACAACCTCGACCGCGTCCGCAACCAGCTCGCCCTCTTCAAGAGCGCCTATGCCCTCAAGCCCGAGATGGCACGTTTCATCGAGGACGACACAGACCGATAACCTGCCACCGACAACCCCATGAGGGACCGTTCACCCCTCTCTTGCAAGGATGGCGCCATCACGGCGCCATCCTGCGTTTCAGCCCCCCGACAGGGCATACCGCAACGAACCTATCTCGCTGACACTCAACCATAAACCGTCGACAACGGAACAAATGGACGAAATGGGCGAAATGGACGAACAAATGGACGGGACAGAGCCGGCCTTTTGGCGTCCTGTCCACCGACTGGTGCGCTCTCTTGTAGGTACATATTTGCTACTTGCGAAAGTTGAGAAATCTAATGCCATTTCCACAAAATGTTGCTTTTTTGCGATTACCTTCACTTTTGCTGATAAGCGGTTGATATGCAAATCGCTACCATAGGTGAAGGCAACTATTTTACCTTCACTTGCCTTCACTTTTATAGAACAAATATCCTATTTTGATGTAAAAGTTTGGACGAACAGTCTCAAAAAGTGACAAACGAAGTCAACGCTTGGTCTGCGACTGGCGGTGATGGACGAAGCAACTAACCCCAAAATGCAAAGCAATCACTCCCGTGTAAAACAACATCAGGAAGTAGCAAGGTAAAACAACTTGTTTTACTACGTATCGGCTGGCCGATACCCATCTCGTGTCAAACCATTACAAGGTAAAACAACTTGTTTTACTTCTCGGCGAAAAGGTGAAGGCAAGTGAAGGCAAAATCGTTACCTTCACCTCACTTAGCTGACTGATACTAAGCAGCTTATTAAGAAAAGTGAAGGAAAAGGCAAAAAATGAAAAATTTTCTGGAGGACACACAAGGCAGAGCGAGCTCTTGTATGGCCGTTGGAGGTATGTGATTGGGAAACAAAAAGATGAGGTAACGTTTGGCTACGAAAAACCCGCGCCGTAGTGGCGCGGGTTGTCTCGTTTTTATTGCAGGATGGCATCCGCCAGGGCTTCGAGCTGCGGTATGTCGGCGTCCTTCAACCGTCCTCGCAGCGTGACGACAGGCTCGATGACCTCGACCTGCTTCATAGCTTCGAGCATGGGGCGCATGGTCTTGGCGGCGCTGGGTGCCCACGAGCCGTTCTCGACGAGGCCTACGCGTCGGCGCTGCCAGGCCTTGATGTCGAGGTGGTGGAGGAAGTCGTACATGGGCGGGAAGACGCCGGCGTCGTAGCTGCTGGCCATGCAGATCATCTTGCCGTAGCGGAAGGCGTCCTCGATGGCCTCGCCGAGGTCGTCGTGACAGAGGTCGCTCATGGCCACCTTCGGACAGCCCTTGGCCGTGAGTATCTCCTTCAGGCGCTCGGCAGCGGCGGCGGTGTTGCCGTGTATGCTGGCATGAGCGATGAAGACGCCCTCGGTCTCGACGTCGTAGGCGCTCCAGATGGTGTAGAGGCGCAGTGCCTCAGCGAGCTTTTCGCCTTCTAGCACGGGGCCGTGCAGCGGCAGTATCTTCTCTATGTCGAGGGCGGCGGCTTTCTTGAGCAGGGTGCTCACCGGCGTGCCGTACTTACCGCAGATATTGAAGTAGTAGCGACGGGCTTCGCAGGCCCAGTCGTCGGCATCGGCATCGTAGACGCCGAACTTGCCGAAGCCGTCGGCCGAGAAGAGGACGCGGTCGGCGGCATCGTAGGTCACCATGACCTCGGGCCAGTGGACCATGGGCGCCATGATGTACTGCAGCGTGTGGCGCCCCAACGAGAGGGTGTCGCCCTCCTTGACGGCCATCACGCGCGGCGTGCCGTCGGCTGTCGTAGGCAGCGTGACATACTGCGGCATCATCTGCAAGGCCTTGGCCGAGCATACAACGGTGATGCCGGGGAACATGGAGCAGACGTCGGCGATGCCACTGGCGTGATCGGGCTCGAGGTGGTGCACGACGAGGTAGTCGGGCTGGCGTCCGCCGAGGGCTTCCTGGAGGTTCTCTTTCCATGCCGCCATGGTGCGGCGGTCGCTGGTGTCCATGATGGCCACTTTCTCGTCCATGATGACGTATGAGTTGTAGCACATTCCGTCGGGAGTGTGGTACTGGCTCTCGAACAGGCGCATCTCAGCGTCATCGACGCCGATGTATCGGATATCAGAGGTGATTGTCTTCATTGATTTTGTTTGTTTATTTAGGCTTTGCAGCTGTTGTTCCTGTTTGCGGCTGCAAAGATACACAAATAAAAGATATAAATGAAAAGTGAAAAGTGAAAAAAGAAAAATAAATGATACAGCCCCCCTCTCCTGTCCGTCCTCGGTGTAGGAGTTACACCTCGGTCGCTCGGGGCCGATTGACACTCAGTCAATCGTCTGTACCCTCGCAACCCCCTTCTGGGGAGGACGGTATGTTTTGCACTTAGTATTCTTGTCTTGACAGGTGACCGTCCTCCCCAGAAGGGGGAGCGGAGAGGGGGTCTGCGCCTCAGCAGGTGATGGTGCGGGTGCCGTCGTCACTGACGTTGATGTGAACGCGCACGGCATCGTCGGGCAGCAGCTCCTCGATCAGCTCGGGCCATTCGATCAGGCAGAGGTCGCCGCTGTAGAGGTAGTCTTCGAATCCCATGTCGTAGGCCTCGCTGAGACGCTTGATGCGGTAGAAGTCGAAATGATAGATGCGGCGGACGGGCACGTCGGCCGCAACTCCATCCACGCCATATTCGTTCACGATGGCGAAGGTGGGAGAGGTGACGGGCTCGGTGACGCCCAGCTGGCGGCAGACGGCCTTGATGAACGTGGTCTTGCCGGCGCCCATCTGCCCGTAGAAGGCAAAGACGCGACGTGAGCCGATGGCTCTGACAAACTCGAGGGCTTTCTCGCCCATCTCATCGATGTTTCTTATCGTTATTTCCATAATGTTTGGACCCACCCCCGACCCCTCCCGTGAGGGAGGGGAGCAAGAGGACAGGCCACTTTTTACTTTTTAATTCATTTTTAATTTTTCTCTTTTTATTTTTAATTCCCCTACCCCCTCTTTTTGGGTGTCAGCCCGATCAGCGGCACGAGCATCTCTTCCATGGAGATACCGCCATGCTGGAAGGTGTCGCGATAGTAGCTGACGTAGTAGTTGTAATTGTTGGGATAGGCAAAGAAGCTGTTGCCACGAGCGAAGATATAATGTGTCGAGAGGTTGGGCGAGGGCAGGAGGGCGCGCCGCGGTTCGGTGATCTCAAACACGTCCTTGGCATTGTAGTCGAGATTCTTACCCAGCTTGTAACGCAGATTGGTGTTGGTGTTCTTGTCGCCCTTGACACGTATGGGGCTTTGACAGCGTATGCTGCCGTGGTCGGTCGTCAGGATGATCTGGTAGTCGCTGGCGGCGAGTGCCCGGAAGAGGTCGCCGACGGCCGAGTGGCGGAACCAGCTGAGGGTAATGCTTCGGTAGGCCGCTTCGTTCGACGCCAACTCGCGCACCATTCGACTCTCGGTACGGGCGTGGCTGAGCATATCGATGAAATTGAGCACGCATACGTTCACGTCGTACTTCGACAGTTGCGGCAGCTTCTGCACCAGACGTTCGGCGCCGGCTGAGTCGTTCACCTTATTATATGTAAAGGTGTGTTGCCGGCGGTAGCGGTTGAAGAGCGTCTGAATGAGCGGCGCTTCATTCAGGTTCTTGCCCTCCTCAGAGTCCTCGTCGACCCACAGCTCAGGGAACATCTCGGCGATGATATTGGGCATCAGACCCGAGAAGATGGCGTTGCGCGCATACTGTGTCGCCGTGGGAAGGATGGAGCAGTAGAGGCCCTCGTCGACATGGAACAGGTCGGCAATCTCATTCATGAGGATGCGCCACTGGTCGAAGCGGAAGTTGTCGATGACGATGAGGAATACCTTCTTGCCCTCGTCCAACAGGGGGAAGATGCGTCGCTTGAAAATGTCGGGACTCATGATGTCGGGACGTCCGTCCGCCTCAGCGTCATTGATCCACCGGAGGTAGTTTTTCTCGATGAAACGGGCAAATCGGGCATTGGCCTCGCTCTTCTGCATGGCGAGCATCTCCTTCATCGCGCTGTCTGTCTCGGACAGCTCGAGTTCCCATCCTACGAGCCGCCGGTACACATCCATCCAATCGCTTATCGTCGCCGCATCATCGATCATCAGTCCCATCCGGCCGAAGTTCTGCTGGTAGGCCGTCTGGGTGTGTTCGGTGACGATTTCGCGCTGGTGGATATTCTTTTTCAATGTCAGCAGTATCTGAGTGGGATTGACGGGCTTGATCAGGTAATCGGCAATCTTGCTTCCTATGGCCTGATCCATGATATCCTCCTCCTCGCTTTTGGTCACCATGACGACGGGCGTCGTTGGCGTTATCTCCTTGATGCGCGCCAGCGTCTCGAGCCCGTTCAGGCCCGGCATGTTCTCGTCGATCAGGATCAAGTCGTAAGCCTGTTGCTGGCACATATCCAGTGCATCGTAGCCGTTGGTGGCGGTGTCAACGCTGTAGCCCTTCGTGCCGAGGAACATGATGTGCGCCTTGAGCAGGTCAATCTCGTCATCGATCCATAGTAGTCGTCCGTTTGTCATCGTCTTAATGAATGAAAAGTTGAAAGTTGAAAAATAAAAGATACAGACCCCCTCTCCGCAAACCACAGACCCCCTCTCCGCTCCCCCTTCTGGGGAGGACGGTCACCTGT
>CAMOSA010000065.1 GCA_946624335.1 uncultured Prevotellaceae bacterium | reverse complement strand
AGGAACTCATACGAAGGGTTGTAGGCAATCACGGTCGAGCCCTTGATGCCATACTGCTCCAAGATGGAGCTATCAAACTTTGCCATGGGTGTAAAAGTATTTAATGGGTTAAACGAATACGTTTTTGCCGTGAGTGCACGATGGCTCTTCTCTACGGCGTTGCAAAATTACTTCTTTCTTTTGAGGTGACGAAGGGAATGACTGAAAAATTCGTCGCGGAGGGTCAACTTTTATGCTTCTTTTAGTCTTCAACCTTAGTTTTGTAACACAGATTTAACAAAAAGAGCGCACGATACGTCGATAAGAGTTCTTAAAATTTGGGCGTTTCGCACCTTCTTTGTACTTTTGCAGCCACAAAGATATAAGGTACACCCTCATGACAAACGACGAGCTTTGGGATGCCGGCTACATGCGGTTGCTCAACTTCATGCACAGCCATGCCCGGCGCCCTTCAAAACATCATCCCGAGGAGCACGCGATGCTGAACTGGCTGAAGTCGCAACGGCGGCGCTATCGTCTTGGCCTGATGCCGGCCGAACGTGTCGACCGCTTTCGCCATCTCTTGCAGACGTGCCAGCAGTTGCAACGCGTGAATCAGTATGCCTATGTCGTTGAGACGGAATCCAACCAACCACCAATAACACCGCAGGAATAATGAACATTCTACTCTTAGGCAGCGGCGGCCGTGAGCACGCGCTGGCCTGGAAAATAGCACAGTCGACTCGCGTCGAAAGGCTCTTCGTAGCACCGGGCAATGCGGGCACCGAGGGCATCGCCCTCGCCACCGGCGGCACCTCCGTGAACGTGCCTATTAAGGCAGATGCCTTCGCCGATATCCGTCGCTTCGTAATTGACGAGGCTGTCGACATGGTCGTCGTAGGTCCCGAAGACCCGCTGGTGAAAGGCATCCGTGATTTCTTTGTTGCCGACGAGCAGCTGCGCTCGGTGGCCGTCATCGGCCCTTCGGCGGCCGGCGCCCAGCTGGAGGGCTCCAAGGATTTTGCCAAGGGCTTCATGCAGCGCCACGCCATCCCCACGGCAGCTTATCGCACCTTCGACGGCAACAGCATTGACGAGGGTCTGGCGTTCCTCGAGACGCTGCAGCCACCCTATGTGCTGAAAGCCGACGGCCTGTGTGCCGGCAAGGGCGTGCTCATCTTGCCTACGTTGGATGAGGCGCGGCGTGAGCTTCGCGAGATGCTCGGCGGGATGTTCGGACAGGCCTCGGCGCGTGTCGTCATCGAGGAATTTCTCAGTGGCATCGAGTGCTCGGTGTTCGTGCTCACCGACGGGCACGACTACAAGATACTGCCTGAGGCGAAGGACTACAAGCGCATCGGCGAGGGCGACACGGGCCTGAACACCGGTGGAATGGGCTCTGTCTCGCCCGTCCCGTTTGCTGATGCGTCGTGGATGCAGAAGGTCGAAGAGCGCATCATACGTCCCACCGTCGAGGGCCTGGCCGAGGAAGGTCTTGACTACAAGGGCTTCATCTTCTTCGGGCTCATCAATGTCGACGGCGATCCTAAGGTCATAGAATACAACTGCCGCATGGGCGATCCGGAGACCGAGACGGTGATGCTGCGCCTGAAGAGCGACCTCGTGGACCTGCTCGAAGGTGTCGCCGAGGGCAACCTCGGGCAGCGTCAGGTCGAGACCGATCCCCGGGCTGCGGTGTGCGTCATGCTGGTCAGCGGTGGCTATCCGGGTCACTACGAGAAAGGCAAGACGATCACAGGCATCGACGATGTCAGCGGCAGCGTGGTATTTCATGCCGGCACGGCTCGCGCTGCTGATGGACGCATCGTCACGGCAGGCGGACGTGTCATCGCCGTCTCTTCCTATGGCGCCGACAAGGCCGAAGCGCTCGCTAAGAGCTTTGCCGAGGCACAGAAGATTCAGTTTGACGGCCGCTATTTCCGCCGTGATATCGGTCAGGACTTGTAGCAGTAGCCCCCTTTCGTCTCAGCCCCCTCCGACTCCCCCAAAGGAGGAGGGAACAGAGGCAGCAGTAAGTGAATTGTCCATAGTGAATTGTCCATTGTCCATTATCCATTATCCATTGTCCATTATCAATTATCCATTATCCATTATCCATTGTCCATTATCCATTATCCATTATCCATTAACAAAAGCAATTGAGGCGCAGATGGCAAAATAAGATGTCCGAGAGTTCGGCGACGTTGCCTACGGCTTGTGTCGTAGCGACCCTGCTGTGGTGGCTGCCGCAGGGAGGCTATTCTACGTCGTACCTCTTAGGGTGGTTGTCTTGCGCGCTGATGACCTATGTCGTGCTCGAGATGACAGCCCAGAACGCCCTGCTGCGCATCCGTTCGCGCATGGTCTCCAGCCTGCTGCTCCTGGTCATGGCCGCCGTGGGACTGTTGCACCCTCTGCGGACGGGCACGCTGTTGCTGTTGTGCCTGGTGCTCTCGGTCTATTATCTACTGCGCACCTGCGATGCCGAGCGTCCCGAGGCCGACACGATGCGTGCTCATACGTGCCTGTCTGTCGGCAGTCTGCTGTGGCCTCCTTTGCTACTCCTGGAGCCCGTGCTGCTGTGGTGTCAGGGCGTCTTCCTGCGCTCGCTGTCACGTCGCAGCTTCGGTGCCGTAGTGATTGGCCTGGCTTTGCCCTATGCCTTATGGGCTTCGGCCGCTTTTGCGCTCGATGCTATGCCTGCTTTCGTGCAGCATACGACAGCCATCATAGCCCCTGCGCTCGAGCCGTTCTACTGGCAATGGACTGTCGAGCTGGCGCAGACGACAGACTGGCCAGGCTTCGTCGATGGCTTTGCGGAACGCGTGGTGCCGCTCGTCCTCAGCCATCCTACAGCCTCTGTCGCACTGGCCTTTACGCTGCTGCTGGCCTTCACGGGTGATGTCCATTATTTGCGCAAGAGCTATGATGACAAGATACGTGTGCGTATGTGCTATTATTCCATTATGCTGTTGCAGGCCGTTATAGCGCTGTGGATTGTCCTGCAGCCCCACTATTTCTCGCTGCTATTCCCTTTGCTTATGTTCGCCAGCGTGCCCGCCGCCGCACATTTTATTGCCCTGACGCATACGTGGCTGTCTAATGCTTGGGTTGTCATGCTCCTCTTGCTGCTCCTCGCCGTCGGCGTCACGACACTCGTCCTTCCCCTCTATCTCCCCTGGCCGCAACCCTCCAGCGACCTTCCCCTCGCGTTCTTCGACTCCCTGTCCATTCCCTTCTGATCAACTTTTCTCACCGCTCCTATCGTCATGTCCACCTTCCTTGCTCTTCTCGAATCCTGGGGTTACTGGGGTATGTTCGTTGCCGCGTTCATTGCCGGCAGCATATTTCCTTTCAGCAGCGAGGTGGTGCTGACGGCGTTGCAGTTGGCCGGTCTCGACCCCTTGCGCCTGTTCATCTCGGCCACGGTGGGCAATACGGCAGGCTCGATGCTCAACTATGGCATCGGGCGTTTAGGAAAGATGGAATGGATAGAGCGCTACGCGGGTGTGGAACCCGAGAAGGTGCGTCGCGCTGAGCGGTGGATGCAGCGCTACGGCGTCTGGATCGGTCTGCTTTCGTCGTTGCCCATTATCGGCAGTGTCGCCGCCGTGACGCTGGGCTTCGCGCGGGCTAATCCGTGGCTGTCGCTGCTGACCATCACCCTCGGCAAGGCGGTACGCTACGCCCTGCTCATCTATGCCGTCGGTCTGTTCTGAGCGAGACAGATGCTTCAGAGACCTGACAGCCGGCAGAGGCACGGTCAGGGCTCGTCGGGGATGAGGCGGAACTCATAGCCCTCGTTGAGGAGCCATTCGATGCTGGGAGCAAGGATTTTCTTCAACTTATCAATACTGCGCAGGCTGTCGTGGAAGGTGATGATGGAGCCATTGCGGGCGTAGCGCTTGACGTTCTCGAAGACATCGTCAGCCGTCAAGCGTTTGCTGTAGTCACGCGTCACGAGATCCCACATAATGATGCGATAGCCTTGCAGACGTATCACCATGTACTGCAGTGGGCGCATCCAACCGTGGGGCGGGCGGAAGAGGGTGAGAGAGCGGTTGACGCTGGTTGAACCGTCAGCCTGCGCCAGGTTGAGGTCATCCAGGTGGCAACGCATGATCTCATTGGCTTTCTGTGCGTTCTTCAGGTATTTGCGGCTGAGCCATCGTAGCCCGCCGATGTGGTTGAAGGTGTGGTTGCCGATACGGTGCCCTGCCTCGACGACTTGCCTGAAGATGTCGGGGTGCTTACGCACATTGTCGCCGACCATGAAGAACGTGGCTTTGACGCCATAGCGGGCCAGGGTGTCGAGTACGAAAGGCGTAGCTTCGGGAATAGGACCGTCGTCGAAGGTCAGGTAGACGGCCTTCGACGACGGGTCTATGCGCCAGATGGCGCGTGGGTAAATCCACCGCAGGAAGCGGGCGGGTTGCTCTATAATCATACGATTCAATGAAAAGTGAAAAGTGAAAGAGTGAAAAGTGAAAAATACTATTTACTATTGACGACAGCCTGTCCTCAAAAAACTTTAGCTAATATTTATTTTTCACTTTTAACTTTTCATTTTTCACTTCTCACTTTTCACTCTAAAGGTTGGTGCGGCTCTGGAACTGCTCGAAGTAAGCGCGCAGGGCGACGTCATAGTGCTCTGCTTTCTTCTCGTCGGTCTCGTCGAGGATCTTCAAGGCGTTGGAGAGCTGCAGCAGGTAGTAGTAGCAGTCCTCGGCCGATGCCTGCAGGCGGCGGTCACTCAGGCTGACGTACCAGGCGCAGTACTCCGATGCGTTCTGTGCCACGGCTTCGGCCAGGTGTGCTGCCTTCTTCTTGTTACCTATCGAGAGCCACGACTGTGCCAGCTCCAGGGAACCGCTTTGGTAGCTGTGTGGCACTGCCGTCTCAGGTATGCAGGCCTCGACCTTCTCGAGCACCTTCTGCGCCTTGTCGTTCTTGCCTTCGGCTACGAGCTGTGTTGCCAGCTGCGAGAAGAGACGACGGTGCGTGTAGCACATCCGCATGACGGTCTCGTCGAGGTATAGGCCAGGTTTCTCGATACCTCCGAACTTGAAGCGGTTCATCATGTTGTCGTACATCCGCTCGGTGTCGATACGCTTTCCGCTCTGCTTCGTGTTGAAGGGCGTGATGCGGTTGGCCAGACCTTCCTGAACGAAGTTGTTGCCCAGGTTGCCATAGTTCTCGGAACCTACGGTCATGGCGACGTACAGGGGACGTTCCCAGTTGCAGCGTGCCAGCATCTCGTACATCATCATCTCGCTCTTGTAGACGGCGCGCTTGCCCTTGAGGCTGATGTGCATGACATCGGGGATGGAGTCGGCTGCTATCATCATGCCGGAGCGCCGCACGGCTTCCTTGTCGATGGTGATGACGAGGGAGTCTGTCGGGAAAATCTGCATCTCCTTGTTGGGATTGAGGATCCAGCGGTCGATGATGTTGGAGAGCTCGAAGGGGTTCTCGCCGAGCAGCTCGCGCATCTTCTCGGGATCTTTCTTGTAGTATTCGACGGCCTCCTCGAGCGTGCCTGGGCTGACGCGGATACCTTCGCGGGTGCCGGCGACATAGTCGATGCGCTCCCATGAGATGGGCACACTGGGCGAGTCGTAGGCGGGACGCTTCATCTGGTCGATGTACCAGTCGGTCTGCAGGTACGAGAGGTTGCAGACGCGGGCATCGGTGCGCACACCCTCGGTCTCCTGGTTATACCAGAGCGGGAAGGTGTCGTTGTCGCCGTTGGTGAAGATGACGGGATAGCCCTCCTGCGGCAGCGACTGCAGGTAGTTCTGGCCGAAGTCGCGGCAGGTGTATCGCCCGCTGCGGTCGTGGTCGTCCCACGTCTGCGAGACCATCTGCACGGGCACGAGCAACGCGGCCAACGAGCAGAGGGCTCCCAGCAGGTTGCGACCCGTCTTTTTCTCGATGAAATCGGCGATTGCTGCGGCTCCGAGGCCGATCCAGATGGCGAAGGCATAGAACGAGCCGGCGTAGGCATAGTCGCGCTCACGGGGTTGCATCGGCGTCTGGTTGAGGTAGAAGACGATGGCCAGACCCGTCATGAAGAAGAGGAAGAAGACGACCCAGAACTGCTTGACGCCGACGGGGTCGGAACCCTGTGCGTCGGCGAGCGGTCTTTCTTTCCACGCCTGCCAGCAGAGTCCGAGGATGCCGAGCAGCAGAGGCAGGCAGAAGAAGACGTTGCGACCCTTGTTCTGGCGCAGCTCCGTCGGCAACTTGCTCTGGTCGCCCAGGCGCATACGGTCGAGGAAGGGTATGCCGGTGATCCAGTTGCCGTGCTCGAGCTCGCCGTTGCCCTGGATATCGTTCTGGCGGCCGGCGAAGTTCCACATGAAATAGCGCCAGTACATGAAGTTGACCTGATAGGAGAGGAAGAAACGTATGTTCTCCAGCTGCGTAGGCATCTTCACCATGATAGGCTCGCCGCAGCGGTCGTAGGGCACCTGTGTGCCCTCGACGCCGCCCATCCAAGCCTCGTAGGCCTCGGCGTGGCGGTCGCTGTACATACGCGGGAAGAGCATATTCTGGGCGTAGACATATTCCATGTCGTAGCGCTGCACCTCATAGCGGTCGGGCTCGTCGGGCGAAGCCTTCTCCTTGCGCTGATAGACAGGGGCGCCGTCCTTCGAGACGGGCACGCAGTAGCCGCCGTCGCTCTTCAGCTTGACCTGCGAGGTGTAGGCCGGACCGTAGAAGAGGGGGCGTGTGCCATACTGCTCGCGGTTGAGGTAGGTGCCGAGGGTGAAGATATCCTCGGGCGAATTCTGGTCCATCGGCGTGTTGGCTGTCGAGCGGATGACGATGACGGCGTAGCTCGAGTAGCCGATCATGATCATGAGCAGGCACAGCAGCGACGTGTTCATCACGCGTGCCGTAATCAGCGGCTGCCCCTCGCGCTTCCATACCAGCAGGGCATAGAGCGCAGCCAGGATGACGGCGCCGATGACGATGCTCTTCCATCCGTAGCCATAGAAGGGAATGCCGAGCATGGCCACGGCGATGAGATAGGCGATGTTCATGCGCATACGACTGCGCTCGGCAAACGTCTCCCAGATGGCCCACAGCACGACGCCGACGAGGATGATCAGGTAGACGATGAGGCCGCTGTTGAAGGGCAGCGACAGCGTGTTGACGAACAGCAATTCAAACCATCCGCCCACCTTGACGATGCCGGGCACGATGCCGTAGAGCACGGCTGCCACCAGCACGGCAGAGCCGATGAGGGCATAGATCGAGCCCTTCAGCGTAGCGTGGGACGAGCGTTTGTAATAGTAGATAAGCACCAGCGCGGGCAGGCACAGCAGGTTCAGCAGGTGAACGCCGATGCTCAGGCCCGTGAGGTAGGCGATGAGGATGAGCCAGCGGTCGGAATGAGGCTTGTCGGCATTGTCCTCCCACTTGAGCATCAGCCAGAACACCACGGCCGTGAACAGGCTCGAATAGGCGTACACCTCGCCCTCGACGGCCGAGTACCAGAACGTGTCGCTCCAGCAGTAGGCCAGCGCACCCGTCATGGCTGCACCCTCGACGGCGATGAGCTGAGGCAGCGTGGCCACCCACCCGCCGGGGCAGATCAGCTTGCGGGCCAGGTGCGAGATGGTCCAGTAGAGGAACATGATGCACAGTGCACTCAGCAGCGCGTTCATGATGTTGACCATCAGCGCCACCTTAGCCGGGTCAGATGTCAGCTGCGTGAACAGGTTGCCCGTCAGCATGAAGAACGGTGCTCCAGGCGGGTGACCCACCTCAAGCTTGTAAGCGGTAGTGATGAACTCTGGGCAGTCCCAGAACGAGGCCGTAGGCTCGACCGTAGAACAATACGTGAAGGCGGCGATGGCGAACGCCAGCCACCCCAGCAGATTGTCCACTAAACGGAAATGTTTCATAAATATGCTCGGCAGATGCCGAAGTGTTAATGGTTGGATGTGGTACGAGAAATTATATGATGCACATAAGGCGGTGCAAAATTAGATAAATTCGGTGGAATGGCCGCAAAAAATGCGAAGATTCTACGCACGAGCCCCATTTTTCACCCTTTTCACCCTTTTTCTCCATCGTTACAAGTTCAAAAATTCCAAATTCCAAGTAACTTTTATTTTCCACTTTTCACTCTTTCACTTTTCATTTTTCACTTTTCACTCTTTCACTTTTCATTTTTCACTTTTCACTCTTTCACTTTTCACTTTCATCATAATCACCGGCACCATCATTGCGTAACCGATGAACAGCGGTATCGGTGCCAGGCGGATGCGCCGTGCATCGAAAGCGCCGGGCCCAGGAGTAGCAGCATAGCGTCCGCCGGGGCGGTTGCGCACGTCTGCCTCGGGCAGCATCAGCAGACAGCCTGCCACAATCAGCACGACGGCAAGGCCCGTCAGTGCGAAGTGCAGGCGCGTGAAGGCACAGTACGGAGCATCGGCCGCTGCGCCACGGACTCTCTCACGTTTTGTCGTTTCTTTCTTTTTCATATACCTTTGCGTTTTATGGGGCATGGCCAGCCCCTGGTTAGGAAATCGGGGGCAAAGGTAACGAAAAAAGTCTGTCGGTGCCAAAAGAAAAGACTGACATCTGCCTGACATCTGTCTGACAAAAAGCTGTCACGCGTCTAACTCGCTGTCCGTCAGCTGGTACGAATCGCCGCGACGGCACGTGATCTTCAGCCCCGTAGCCTCCTCCAGCGTTGGCTTCAGGCGCCGTATCAGGGTGTATAGCGTGGCTGATGCGTCGGGCTTCTTGGGCCACAGATGCTGACAGATGTCCTGCTGCGTCAGCCGGTGGGCAGGAGCCTGCATGAACATCTCCATCAGCGTCTGCTGCATCGGCGTGAAGCGCACCTCGCGGCCATGGACGACGAAGCGACGGGCCTCTGCCTCGTAGCACAGCGCCCCGAGCGACGGTCCCGCCAGAGCTGTCGCCATAGCCTCTTCGCCGTTCAGCCCTCCTGCGGCTGCCCTACGCCTCATCATGACGGCACTCAGCACCAGCCACAGCGCTGCCAAGGCTGCCATCCCGCCTGCTGCCCGCTGGTCAGAGAGGCGCCATAGGCGTCCGAACGTCAGGCCCGTGTTGGCACGCAGCGTAGCCCGCTGTCGACGCTCGTCAGTCACGGCCATCGACAGGTAGGCCGTGTCGCGAACCCCGTCCATAGTGATCAGGCTGCGGTACACGCGTATCGTATCGGCATCGATGCGGTCGGGCTCACAGCGACGTAACGTCAGGGCCAGCGCCCTGTTGACCTCGCGTTGCGCCCTGCGCTCGGTGCGTATCAGGCTGTCGATGCCCGTGACTACGGAAGCCGTCACGAGCAAGGCAAACACCAAGTAAGCTACTTTCGGTCTCATCGTTTAATCCGTGTTATGCCATTATCTGGCCACAAATGTACATAAAAACCGCCACTCCCCCTGCCGCGCATCCTCATTTTTAACAATAATTGTCATTGTTCCGGAGCATAGGCCTATGACGTAGGCTTGGCTTAGCGGTGAAATGAGATGTCGGCATTAGATTTTAGTTCTTTTAACTTCTTATGAACCGCTTTTCAGCGGAAAAGACGTATCTTTGCATCATAAAGATGCGAAAACCATTCTTCATCATAACTGTCTTGCTCGCCTTGATGGCTTCGTCCGTAGGGTGTCGACCCGGTGCGTCCTCGCAGGCAGAACGGATGCGTCGCGAATTACTGCAGGCCCAAGCCTTGAACCAGAGCGATTCACTCTTCACCTCCGACTCAGTGTTACGCGATGTCGTACGTTACTACGACCGCCATGGCTCTGCCAACGACCGCCTCCTCGCCCATTACCTCCTTGGCTGCGTTTACCGCGACCTCGGCGAGGCACCAAAGGCACTGGCATCTTATCAGGATGCTATCGACTGCGCCGACACGACTGATACTGATTGTGACTACAAGACACTGAGCCGTGTCTACTCACAGATGGCAGAACAGTATGGAAGACAACTCCTTTATTCAAAGAAAATTGAGAGTCTTTGGCAATGTGCACGCTACTCCATGTTAATCCATGATACAATAGTATCTTTGCTCTGCCGTGACTATATAGGAAGTGCATACATTATGCTCAATCAATGGAATGATGCGGAAAGCATCCTCCTTGAAAACCAAAAGATATACGACAAATATGGTTTTCACAGCCAAAAGCTCTCGTCATCATGCCTCTTAATCCATATTTATGTCCGCGATGGGAAACATCTCCAGGAAGCAAAACGGTTGATAGATTCTATTGATAACAACAACGCATGGTCGCATTATGGCGAGAATTCGCCCTTCAAGAAACGCTATTACAGTTACAAAGGCCGCTACTATGAGCAAATCGGCGAGCTCGATTCGGCAGAATACTATATCCGAAAGGCTTTTCGCCCACACATGAGCTATAAAGCTAAAGACCCTGTATACCGCGGTCTACTTAAGGTCTTTGCTCAACGCCACCAAGCGGACTCCATGGCCAAGTATGCCCTGCTCTATTGTGAGGCTAACGACTCTTCAATAGCTATTCAGGACCATGAACTGACCGCTCGGATGGGTGCGCAATACAACTACGACCGTGCTCAGCGCATAGCTGCACAACAGAAAGAGGAAGCCGAGAGGGCGCTCCGAATGATGTGGATGTTCATTTCGATAGCTATTGTCTTGACGATATCTATTGCAGCGTTGTGGTTTCGCTTCCGCAAAAATCGGCGTGCATTCTATGAAGCACTTGACAACTACCACCAAAAACTGAATCAGCTCAACCTATTAGAAACATCACATAAAATAGTAATCGAACTGGTAAGCAAAGACTTGAAGGCATCAAAAGACGAGACTGACAAATATCATAAGGAACTTGAAGAAGCACAACGTGAGATCGCGGAATTCAGCACGATACATAAGCAAAGTGTTATGCAGTTGGAAGAAGAGATAGCCCGGCAGAAGCAAATTATTAACGAATTACGCCGTAAGTCAGAGATAGCCGCGAATTTTAAAAAAGCAGACAACTTCAAAGCCTGTGAAATTGTAACGTGGATTTCACATCAAGCCCGAAAAAATAAGTTCGACATCACTGACTACGACAAGAAGATACTTGTGAAAGAGTTTGCAACCTGTTATCCGACGCTGTATGATGATCTTCATACTTCAGGTGTGAAGCAAAACGGTATTCTTGTATGCATACTCGTTTTACTTAAGTTCCGAGAAAAAGATATAGCCAGTTTCCTACACCTCAAAAGGACAGGAATCTCCAATATAAAATCAGAAGTCAACCTCGCCTTGTTCAACGAGAAATCATCCAGATCACTCTTTAAGAATCTGGAAATGAGATATGGCTATTTTTACTGAAGAAGCTTTTTTGTCGTGTTGCTGATTCCTAAAGGTTCGCCAAATGTATTTTTAATGAGTTCTTGCAGCGAGTGGCTTATTGCAAAGAAAATCTGTCTGTTACATTACGCTTAAACCGTTTTTTAACGATGGTGTGATGAACTTTGATGAACTTTTTGTGCCATAACAATTTTCATTTAGACTTTTCTTGTCGTACCTTTGCGGCGTTTTAAACCAATATCGCAATAGTATGAAAGTAAGAAAACTCTTTTCGTTGATAATCATGGCAGCAATGTTACCAATGGCTACGTTAAATGCTGACCCTCTGCAGCTAAATTTACAGGTACGTTTCGATGATCCGGATGAGAACTTACCACCACTGCCGAAAGCTCCCGTTCAGCCACCTCACATCGGCATCGAAGGTTACACCTTATATATGTATACGCCATGTGATGGCTGTGAGCTCCGGCTCGTAGATGCGGGTGGCTATGAGGTGTACAGCACCATCATCCCCACATCCTGCACCAGCCTCGACTTACCGACGACATTCAGCGGTGAATATGAACTGCAGATTATTCGCGGCAGCTTCTGCTTCTATACCATTGTAGAGCTATGAAAGAGACTTTTATCCGTTTCTCTGTTCTTATGCCCACTTACAATCAGAGTGCATTCATTCGCAGAGCTATAAATAGCCTTATGCAACAGACGTATAAGGAGTGGGAACTCATTATCATTAATGATGGATGTACTGATGAGACGGAAGAATTCATTGCAGACTACCTCGACGATGAACGTGTCACATATATCAAGAATGAGGAAAATATGGGACTTGGTCATGCGCTCAACCGAGGACTTGACGCTGCAAAATATGAGCACATTGCATAGCTATATGGACCGTTGTTGTATGATTCATACGAACAAATAAAGGATACTTTATT
>CAMOSA010000064.1 GCA_946624335.1 uncultured Prevotellaceae bacterium | reverse complement strand
GATGCTGGCTCACCTGCTCAAGTATGACACTGCTCAGGGCGGTTTCTGCGGCAAGTTCGGCGAAGGCAAGCACACGGTAGACTGCACCGACAACTCCATCATCGTCGACGGCAAGGAGATCACCATCTATGCTGTGCCCAATGCTGCTGAGCTGCCTTGGGGCAAGCTGGGCGTAGACGTTGTGCTCGAGTGCACCGGTTTCTACACCTCCAAGGAGAAGGCTTCTGCTCACCTCACCGCTGGTGCCAAGAAGGTTGTCATCTCTGCTCCCGCAGGCAACGACCTCCCCACCATCGTCTACAACGTCAACCACAAGACCCTGACTCCCGCCGACACCGTGATCTCGGCTGCCAGCTGCACCACCAACTGCCTGGCTCCCATGACGAAGGCTCTGAACGATTTCGCTCCCATCCAGAGCGGTATCATGACGACGGTTCACGCTTACACCGGCGACCAGATGATCCTCGACGGTCCTCAGCGCAAGGGTGATGTCCAGCGTGCTCGTGCCGGTGCCCAGAACATCGTGCCCAACTCGACGGGTGCTGCCAAGGCTATCGGTCTCGTTATCCCCGAGCTCAACGGCAAGCTCATCGGCGCTGCTCAGCGCGTTCCGACTCCCACAGGTTCCACCACCATCCTGCACGCTGTCGTCAAGGGTGAGGTGACTGTTGAGGACATCAACGCTGCCATGAAGGCTGCTACCAACGAGAGCTTCGGCTACACCGAGGAGAAGCTCGTCAGCAGCGACATCATCGGCATGAAGTTCGGTTCGCTCTTCGATGCTAACCAGACCATGGTCAGCAAGATCGGCGACGGCAACTCGCTCGTTCAGGTTGTCGCTTGGTACGACAACGAGAACAGCTACACCAGCCAGATGGTACGCACCATCAAGTACCTGGCTGAGCTGAAGTAAGCCATCACACATCGGGCATCCTCAATGAAGGGATGTCCAACGCGTATGGGCTGTGTCAATATCCTTTGGCACAGCCCTTTTTCAGTTCACAAAAGCGGTAAGAATGTGAACATAAATGAAAAATAATCGCTTTTTGCTTGTCATTCCAATAATAATATATAACTTTGCCGCCGGTAATTAAAACATAGAAGACTATGAAACTTTGGAGAATAGTTAGCGTCGCGCTGATGATACTTTGTGCAACGCAGCAGGAGGTGGCGGCCCAGGACCGTAACTTCCGTCCGATGTATGATTTCGGCGAGCGCCATGAGTTTGCCCTCTCGTTCGGCCTATGGCCCATGCGCCCTAATATGTCTTTCGATCGCGATGACGACTACACCGATCGCCGTAGTCCTTTCGAGGTGACCGGCGAATACCTGTACCACGCGTCGAAACGCTTCTCCGTCGGACTGAACCTGACGTACATCCCTGTGTTCAACGATAATGACGACTGGGACTACGACCACCGCCAAGAGATCCGGCACAATGCTTTCGGACGGGGCGACGGCTACGAGGAGACGATCATCGTCGTGATGCCATCGATACGCATGGAGTGGGTCAAGACACGTAGCTTCTCGCTCTACAGCCGTCTGGCAGCAGGCGTAGGACTGGAATTCGACCAGAAGGCCGACCAGACGCACGCCGGCTTCACCTTCCAGGCCGTTCCCTTCGGCGTCACCATCGGGCGGACCGTCTACGCACGCATTGAATTCCCGAGCTTCGGCTATCAAGGACTGTTCAATGCCGGTTTAGGCTATCGTTTCTGAACACCATGATGTCACTTTTGTGACGTGCAACGATAAAAATAGCCCTTTAACGACAAAAAAAAGAGTCTTTCGCGTGGTCGAAAGGCTTTTTTTTGTATTTTTGTAGCCAAATAGGATAATCTACATACCAAAAAAATCGATAATAACTATGGCTTACACCGAAACAACAACCACAGGTTACGGAACGCGCGTCGGACGCTCGTTCAAGGGAATCCTATCCGGACTGTTCCTCTTCATCGCCGCCACGGCCCTGCTCTGGTGGAACGAGGGACGTGTAGTGAAAACCGACAAGATGCTCGACGAGGCCGAGAAGGTATGCATCGACATGGAGAATCCGTCGAAGATCAGCCAGGAGTTCGAGGGTGAGCTCGTCTGCGCCACAGCCATGGCAACGACGGATGCCGTACTGAACGATGATCTGTTCGGGCTGAGCGAGAATGCCATCGGACTGCGACGCCGCGTGGAGTATTTCCAATGGGTGGAGCATGAGCATAGCGAGAGCGAGGACAAGCTCGGCGGCAAGGAAGTCACGACGACGACCTACACCTATACACAGGAATGGTGTGACCGCCCCATAGACAGCGGTCAGTTCAAAGACCCGACCTATCAGGGCCGCAACTTCATCATCGCAGCCTATGAGAACCAGGAGCTTTGGGCAGAGGACGTCAGCTTCGGAGCCTACAAGCTCAACGAATCGCTCATCCACCGCATCTCCAGTCGAGAGCCCATCGTGCTGGCCTTGAACGAGGAGATGCTCGCGACGATGGACAAAGCGGCACGCGACATCCTGGTACGCACGGGCGTCGTCACGCCACAGCAGGCAGCACCACGCATCAGCCACCAACCCGCACCGGCGACAAACCCCATTCAGACCTCACCTGCCATAGCCAAGGCTGACACGACGGCAGCAGCTGCCGACTCGACGCTGGCCGCCGTTCCTGACTCGGTGAAGACCGTTGTGCCCGACAGTATCCCGCAGGACAATAAGGTCGACCTGGAATACGTACACCAGCAGGGCAATGTCCTCTACCTCGGGCGCACCTCGGCAGCCCCACAGGTGGGTGACGTGCGCATCACCTTTGAGAAGATAACACCTGCCAAGGTCACCGTCATCGCAAAGGTGACAGGCGACACGTTCAAGCCCTACAAGGCCAAGAACGGCAAGCGGTTCCAGACGCTCGTCATGGGCAAGAAGGACGCCGATGAGATCTTCGATGCAGAGCATGAGGCCAATCACTTCTGGATGTGGGTGCTGCGCATCGTGGGCATCCTGCTCGTCATCAGTGGTCTAAAGGGTATCTTCGGTTTCTTGGAGATGATACTGAAGGTTGTGCCCTTCGTGGCCAACATCATCGGCTGGGGCGTCGGTGTCGTATGCACGATCGTGGGCATCGCATGGTCGCTCATCGTCATCGGCATAGCTTGGCTCTTCTACCGTCCGCTCATCGGCATAGCCCTGCTGGCGGTGGCCGGTGCTCTCGTCTGGATTTTCGCCTTCAAGGGCAAAGACAAGCTGAAGGAGCTGGCCAGGCGTTCAACAAACGCTGCGCCTGAGGTGACACCGCAGGCTTCATGACGGCACGGATGAATCATGCCGAGACAAGGATCAACAGTTATTTATCCTAAACCTTTTTAAGCTATGAAAAAGTGCTTATTCGCATTGGTCGTGCTGTGGATGGCAGCCCTCACAGGCCTGCAAGCTCAGACAATCAACAACGGCGACAAGTTCTGGGACGGCGAGACACTCTACACGGCCAACACCAACGGCAACGGTATGATCGTACTCATGGGCTTCAACGAGGAAGGTCCAAGCCGACTCCTCATCCTCCGTAAAGAGGGCGACAAGGCCGGTGAGTATGTGATGATGCCCGCCTCAGAGGATGACAAGCCGCCCTATGGCTGCCTCTTCGGCAGCCGTGTGCAGTATATCCGTCAGGACGGCATGAATTTCCTCGCCTTTTACCCCGAGGAGCATTCGATAGGACAGACGGCTGTGCTCACGCCCGATAATCTGCAGAACTGTATCGCACAACAGCAAGCTGTGGAGGAGGAAGGCGACCCGATGAAGCTATGCAGCAGCTGGCTCATGAATCAGAACTACATCAAAGGCCTTCACTCGGAAGTGCTGCAGAGAATGCTCAACAAGCTGAAAGACAAGAAAAAGAAAAGCATCATCGAAGGCACCAACCAAGACCTCATCGCCTATATCCTGGCTATAGGAGAGGCGGCTGTCGACGCTGAGCCCGATGGCAATGAGGGCGAGCCGATAGTGGAGGTGACGGTCAGCGACGAGCGCTCCTTCATCGCCAACTTACGCAGCAACCGGCTCATCCGCATCGCCGACGGCACGGTGTTGAACCTGTCGAACGTGCTGAACGACGAGAGCTTCTTCCGACAGGACGGACGCAAGTGGTTGGGGGACTACTACAAAGCCCGAGAGGGCGAAGAGGAGCTCCTCGTCAGCTGTGACCGCTTCGATGGCCGCCAGCTGGATTTGGTCAATGTCAACAACTTGACGATTGTCGGCGGCAAGGAATGTTCGATCATCGTCGAACCGCGCTACGCCAACGTACTCAACTTCTACCGCTGCCACAATATCAGACTCGAGAACCTCACGTTGGGACACACCGAGGAGGGCTACTGCGAAGGCGGTGTCATCCTTGCCGAGAACTGCGAGCACATTGTGATCGATCACTGCGAGCTCTTCGGATGTGGCACCTACGGCCTGGAGATAGAATCCACGACGACGCTGATCATGCAGAACAGCATTATTCGTGACTGCTCCTACGGCATCATGCAACTGCGCGACACACACTTCACCTCATTCATCGACTGTGACTTCGTGCGCTGCCGCGAGTTCGACCTCGTGGGCATCGGCGGCGAGAGCGAGAACACACGCTTCATACGCTGCCGCTTCGCTCAGAACCAGGGCGAGTTGTTCAACCTCTACTCCAAGGTCCGGCTCGAGAGCTGCGAGATCCATCACCCCAAGGCCCTGTCGCTCGGCAAGGTCAATGAGCTCGAGTACGGCGACGACCAGACGCGCTGGTTCCGCGATAGCGAGCCCCTCGGATTTAAAGAGGACATAGGCCCCAAGAAATCCAATTAAGCATCAATCTCCAAACGCAACTAACACGCTATGAAGAAACTGTTCATCGCAGCTACGGCCATCATCATGATAGCCAGCTGCAACGGCGCATTCCAGAAGCAAGGACCCTGCGAACCCTACGAGACGACGGACACGATGATGCTCGACGGACCCGGATCCGTCATGCCTTACAAGGTAGGTGACGAGACAAGAGAACGCATCACCAAGGAGGTCACCGAGATGGTGAAGACCATCTACGAGGAGGTGAACCACCAGTGGCGGCCCGACTACGTGGCAGGCACCGATGACGCCACCCTCGAAGAGGTCTACTGTACCGAAGGATGGCAGCGCCTGTATGACAAAGTCATGGAAGTCCAAAGCCGGCAGTTGGAGAAGGACGGCAACGATGAAAACGCCTTCTTCGCTGAGGGCGCAAACTGCTGGACCATGGGCTCCTACGACGCGCCCTTCACGCCAAACGATATTGAAGTGACGGCACTGGCTGAGGACTCTGCCTTTGTCTCCTTCTACCTGATGCCTGCCGAGAGCGAAGGTTGCAAGATCGGATGGGCCATGATCAAGGACGACGGACAATGGGCCATCGACAATTTCTTCCTCATCATCGAAGACGAAGGTGCCGACGACCACCGACAGCTGATGAAAGCTTACATCGAGAAATACGAGTAACCGATCAATAACGACAACAGATATGAAGAAATCATTGATAGTAGCCATCGGTGCCCTCGCCCTGATGGCAGCCTGCAAGGGCAACAAGACCGAGCCGCAGGACAGCACGACGACCGACTCGCTCACGACCGACTCCATCATCGCCATGGCGGATACCACTCCCCCACCCGCCTTCCTCTACTACTACAGCCCCGACAATATGACGGTGCTCTACTGGCGCAACGAGGAGAGCCCCGACTTCACCGCCGACACCGAGGAAGACAAGGCCATACGCGATGAGATGATGAACAACTGGCAACTGCAGGACCGCATACGCCGCAATGCAGCCACCTACACCCGCCTCTACCTCGACAACGAACATTACGAGACGGTCAGCTACGTCGACGAACAGCTGAAGAACCCCGACGGAGGCGACTTGCCCTATGGCATCATCCACAACCAGTGGAACCGTGGTGCCGGACTCAACTATGCCTTCAAGAACCCCGACAACGAACTATTCAAGCAAGTAGAGTACGGCGGCCTCTTTGTGCTTATCTCCGACCTCTACCTCAAGACCCACAAGATGTTGGACATCGAAGGTTTCGGCTCGGATGATGAAGAAGAATACAAGGAATATCCCATGCCCAAGGACATCCTCGACAAGCTGACCAAGCAATATGGCTTGAAGGTGGATCGCTCTGTCAAATACTGCCTCATCGGCAAACGCTACATCTATGGCGTCGTACAATTCAAGCCCAAGGGCGACAAGGTGATGGCCCTCGACGTCATCTACGACCAGAAGGACGACAAACTCTATCTCCGCGAAGACGAGGCGCCCTACAACAAAGAGGACAATAACAGCACCTGGAACGTCGATGACGACGGCATTTTCTACTGCTCCGACATCGCCATGGCCTTCGACGGACCCAACGGACTGGAGATTGCCTTCACACGTAGTGCACCCGAGAGCCTCACCATGGGACTGCTATTCCTAAGCGGCAAAGAAATCAAGCGCGTCGACTACGATTCGTTCTACGTCTACGTCGACGAGGGCAAGCCCTTTTGGAAGAAAGACTTTGCTGAGCTCGTCAAGCTATACAACGCCGACGACCACGACAACAAGTACAACACCCTGACCAAATGGGCGTGGGTTGACATCGACAACGACGACATCGACGAGATATGGCTACGCGACAAGGAGGGCAAGGCCGGAGCATTCTTCTCGATGAAGGATGGCAAGCCCAAACTGATATGCACCGAAGGTAACGGTATGACCGCTACCGTCTACGATGGACACATCTGCATCAGCGGACCTGCCGGAGGACCCTCGTACTACTACGCCAACTACATCCTCGAGAAGAGCCGTCTCGCTCACACCTTCACGCGTTTGGAGATCTACGGCGACCTCTCCGAGGCGCACCTCGACGGCAGGGAGATGAGCGCCGATGAAGCCGGCGAATACTTCAGCAAGCTGTCGAATAAGGTTCATTGGCAGAACGAGCCATACTTCCAGTCCATCGACGAAGAGGAATAAGCCCTGCAGCCTAAACCGTCAGCGTGAACAACCCATGCACGAGCTCATCACCATACTCGGCCCCACGGCGTGCGGCAAGACAGCTGTTGCCACACAGCTGGCCGCACGCCTATCCGCCGCTGAGATTATCTCGGCCGACTCGCGACAGGTGTTCCGCGGCATGGACATCGGCACGGGCAAGGATCTCAGCGACTATGATGTCGAGACGGTTGTCAACGGCAAACCCCAACGCTGTCACATACCCTATCATCTGATCGACATCGCCGATGCGGGCACAAAATATTCCGTGTTCGATTTCCAGCGCGACTTTCTTAAAGCCTACCACGACATCTGTCGTCGACAAGCGCAACCCATCCTCTGCGGCGGCACAGGGCTATACATCGAGAGCGTGCTCAGAGCCTACAAGCTGGTTGAAGTCCCAGTTAACCCAACACTACGCGAACGACTGGAGCATAAGCCCTTAGAAGAGCTCACTAAGATACTCGCCTCTTACAAGCGACTGCACAATACGACCGATGTCGACACAGCACGTCGCGCCATACGCGCCATAGAGATTGAGGAATTCTACCGCGAGCATCATGTCGAAGAGATGCAACCATTCCCTGCCATTCCTTCGTTGACGATAGGGCTCAACCTGCCGCGCGACCTGCGCCGCCAGCGCATCAGCGCCCGGCTTCATCAACGGCTCGACAAAGAGGGTATGGTCGACGAAGTACGCGCTCTGCTCGACAGCGGTGTGCCAGCCGAAGCCCTCATCAGCTATGGACTCGAGTACCGCTATCTCACCCTCTATCTGACCAAACAGATGACCTACGACGACATGGTCAGCCAATTGGAAATCGCCATTCATCAGTTTGCCAAGCGTCAGATGACATACTTCCGAGGCATGGAGCGGCGCGGCGTCACCATCCATTGGATTGATGCGACACGCTCCACAGACGACATCATTACCGATATTATATCCTCTCTCCACAAAGAATAATGGAACAGATAACAACAGCACAAGCTACAGCGGAACGTCCTGAGCAAGGGGCGTCAGGGAGCGGGCCTTCACAGCGTTGGGGTATCATCTACTGCCCCAAGCAGGGCGTCCATCGTTCGCAAAAGCGGTGGGAGCGGATACGCGATATCCTCACGAAGCATCACGTCGACTATGACTTCGTGCAGAGCGAACGGATAAGTTCCGTGACACGACTGACCAAGATGCTCGTCGGCAATGGCTACAAGACAATCATCATCGTGGGTGGCGACTCGGCGTTGAACCGTGCGCTCAACGGATTACTCGAGATGCCCGACGAAGCCAGACAACAGGTGGCCTTAGGCATAATACCCAATGGGCGCGGCAATGATTTTGCCACCTACTGGGGCTTCACCGAGGAGAATGACGAGCAAAGCATACAGTGGCTGATCAACAGGCGTCTACGGCGCATCGATGTTGGTTACATCAACTACAGGACCTATGATAAAGGCGAGACAGCAACCCGCTACTTTATCAACTGTGTGAACGTCGGGCTCGTTGCTAACATCATGAAGATCAAGTACAAGGCACGCCGTATCTTTGCTCTCACCGGTCTCACCTATTTTGCCAGTATGCTGGCATTGCTGTTCCAGCGGATGGAAGTCAGGATGAGGCTGAAGGTCAACGAGGAACACGTCGAACAGAAAGTGATGACGGTATGTATCGGCAACGGACACAGCTACGGACAAACGCCCAGCGCCGTGCCGTACAATGGTATGCTCGATGTCACCGTAGTCTCACACCCCGAGATAGCGCGTCTCTTTGAAGGTATGGTCATGCTCTTCACCGGACAATTTCTCAACCACAAGAACGTGAAAGCTTATCGCACAGCACGACCCATCCGCTTCGAAGAGACACAAGGCGCCACCGTCAGTACTGACGGCCGTGTGCTCGAAGCCATCGCACCGCCTTTTGAGATTGGACTGAAGCACGAACATATCAACTTCATCATACCGACCTGAACCAAGTTCAACATCTTATTCACCCCGCTCCCCTTGGATCATCCTATCCTATTGATCTTCTCGAGTTTTGGGATATCCAATAGTTTTATTTTCTTTCCGTCGATGGCGATGATCTTCTCCTGTGCAAAGGCAGAGAGCGTCCGGATTGCATTAGAAGTCGTCATATTAGAGAGGTTGGCCAGGTCCTCGCGGCTCAGATAAATGCTGAGCGTGGAGCCATCCTCCTCCAAGCCATAGCTGTCACGCAGGAAAAGCAGCGATTCGGCCAGACGGCCACGAATATGCTTCTGCGTCAGGTTGACCGTCCGCTCGTCGGCTCGTCCAAGATCCTTTGACAGACGTTCGATGAAGAACCACCCCAGTCGCGGGTTCTCTATCAGCGTTGATATAATGGTAGCCATAGGAATGCGCACGACGACCGACGGCTCAAAAGCCAGTGCACCCGAAGCATAGTTCTGGCCGGCGAAAGCAGCACGATAGCCGAAAAAGTCGACAGGCTTGATGACACGCACAATCTGCGGCCGGCCGCCAACGCCCTTTTTCTGTATCTTCACCTTGCCAGCTATGAGGCAATGCAGATAGGTGGAAGCATCACCTTCGGAATAGATGATTTCATTGCGACGAAAGGCGTGAAGCGTCATTCGTTGCTCAAAAACTTCGTGCTCTTCGGCACTTAGCAGATCCATCAGCGATGCCAACTTGGGCAGAGTCTCTTTTATTGTTATCGTTTTACGTGCCATAACTATGCTTATAATCGCTTCGAAATATGTTTTACGGCACAAAAATATGCTTATTTTTTTATTTTGGCAAATCAAAACGCAACTTTTACAAGAAATATTTTTGCATTTGCGAGGAATTTGCTAATTTTGGAGACGAAACAAGAAAAAAAGAGTAAAAAACTGATTATTCTGAACCCATAAAATAACAAATACAACTACCTTATGAGCTATTTACAGTTTGACAAGACCTTGATGACAAACCTGGAGGAAGCTCTGAAGAAAGAAGTACTGCGCTCGAACCGCTCTGGCGCCTACTCGTGTTCGACCATTCTTGATTGCAACACGCGTAAGTACCACGGGCTTCTCGTCGTGCCTGTACCAGAGTTGGATGATGAGAACCATGTGCTGCTTTCATCACTCGACTGCACCGTCATCCAGCATGGTGCCGAGTTCAACCTCGGCCTCCACAAGTATCAAGGCGACAACTTCAGTCCGCGCGGACATAAATATATCCGTGACTACGACTGCCAACAAGTACCTACCACCATCTACCGCGTCGGTGGCGTCATCCTGAAGAAGGAACTCATGTTCCAGCATTTCGAGGACCGTGTGCTCGTACGCTACACACTGCTCGACGCCCACTCCAAGACGACGCTTCGACTGCAACCCTGGCTCGCCTTCCGCAGCGTGCGTGAGTTCACCCATGAGAATCCACGTGCCAACCGCGACTATCAGGAGGTGAAGAACGGCATCAAGACCTGCATGTACCCCGGCTATCCCGAACTGTTCATGCAACTCAACAAGAAAGCCGAATGGGTATTCCGTCCCGACTGGTATCGCGGCGTCGACTATCCCAAGGAGACCGAACGCGGCTATGCCTCCAACGAGGACCTTTACGTCCCCGGATATTTCGAGTTCGACATTAAGAAAGGTGAGAGCGTCGTCTTTGCGGCAGGCACCAAGGAATGTAATCCCGCCAAATTAAAAGACCTGGCAGACTACGAAGTCAACATACGCACGCCGCGCGACAACTTCTACCACTGCCTCGTCAACAGCGCCCATCAGTTCCTCAACTACCGCGACGGCGAGACCTACGTCTTGGCCGGCTACCCATGGTTCAAATGTCGTGCACGTGATATGTTCATCTCGCTGCCCGGTCTTACGCTTACCAACCACGAGGTAGAGCACTTCGAACAAGTCATGACCACTGCCGAGAAAGGTATCCGTGAGTTCATCGAAGGCAAGCCTTTGAGCGTCAGGATCTATGAGATGGAGCACCCCGACGTACTGCTCTGGGCTATATGGTGCATTCAGCAGTACTGTAAGTTCGTAGGCATGGAGAAAGGCATCCAGAAGTATGGTCAGTTGTTGCGCGACATCATGGACTGGCTGCTTGCCGGCAAGCACGGCAACCTCTATGTTCACGACAACGGGCTCGTCTATGCCAACGGCCGAGATAAGGCCATCACATGGATGAACTCCAGCCAGAACGGACGGCCTATCGTACCGCGATCAGGTTATATCGTAGAGTTCAACGCCCTGTGGTACAACGCGCTGATGTTTAGTGCCAACGTATGTCGGACGATGAACGATGTCGCCGCGGCCGAGCCTCTGGAGCGACTGGCCGAAAAGACGAAAGGCAGCTTCATCGAGACCTTCCTCAATGACTACGGCTACCTTCTCGATTACGTTGACGGCACAAATGTCGACTGGAGCGTACGCCCCAATATGATCTTTGCCTGCGCCTTCGACTATTCACCGCTTGATGCCAAGCAGAAGAAAGGTGTGCTCGACCTGTGCACCAAGGAGCTGCTCACACCTAAGGGGCTGCGCACCCTCTCGCCCAAGAGCGGCGGCTATAACCCTATGTATGTAGGTCCTCAAGTGCAGCGCGACTACGCCTACCACATGGGCACCGCCTGGCCATGGCTCGCTGGCTTCTACCTTGAGGCTTGCCTGAAGGTCTTCGGCTACTCACGCGTCAGCTTCGTCGAGCGTCAGCTCGTCGGCTACGAGGAAGAGCTCTTCTACCATTGCATCGGTACCCTGCCAGAAGTGTTCGACGGCAACCCGCCGTTCCACGGCCGTGGCGCCATGAGCTTCGCCGCCAACGTCGCCGAGATCATGCGCGTCGTCAAGCTTCTGGATAAATATATTATGGATTAACTCTCATTTATTAATTAAGAATTTTACATTTAAGGATTTGCAGGATGAAGACCATACGTCATTCGGGAATCATTAAATCGTAAATCTTCAAATCATAAAATAGCTTTATGAAAGTATTAATGTTCGGATGGGAGTATCCTCCTCATGTGTTCGGTGGACTCGCCACCGCCAACTACGGCATATCACAAGGTCTGAAGGCACAGGGCGACATTGAGACCCTGTTGTGTCTGCCCCGCCCCTTCGGCGACGAGGACCGCTCGGCCGCCAAGATCATCGGCATGAACTGTGTGCCCATCGCCTGGCGTGATGTCAATTTCGACTACGTCCAACAGCGCATCGGCAACATCATGTCGCCTGAAGACTACTATCGCTATCGCGAACACCTATATGCCGACTTCAACTACATGCACGTCAACGATCTCGGCTGCATGGAGTTTGCCGGCGGCTATCCCTCAAACCTCACCGAGGAGATCAACAACTACTCCATCATCGCCGGTGTCGTGGCACGCACCGAGCAGTTTGACATCATACACGCCCACGA
>CAMOSA010000063.1 GCA_946624335.1 uncultured Prevotellaceae bacterium | reverse complement strand
AGCGCATCAGACCGTCTGAAGTATCGTTAGCGGGTGCAAACATAGTAACTTGGAGAAATCTTACAAATCTGTCCAAATCATTCAAATAATTTGTTAGATTTGTATAGATTTGTAAGATCTCTGCCCTGAATGGGGCACTCCATGTTGACGTCATCGGATTCGCTGGCTGGTCACACGACATCGCCGGGCCGATGCTGTGGCAGAGGCATAAGAAAAGCGCTGCGGTTTGAGCCGCAGCGCTTGACGTGCTTATATATATAAGGTGTAGCTTACTTGACGAGGATCTTCTCGACGTTGCCGCCCTTGCGGACGATGTTGATGCCGCGGCGGAGCTGGCTCTGCTGGCGACCGTCGATGCCGTAGATGACGGCGGGTCCGGTAGCGTCGGCGTTGAGGCTCTCGACGGCGTCAGGAGCGACGGTGCCGAGGTACTCGAGGCGGAAGTTGTCGACAGCGAACCAGTTGGCGGTGGTGGACTGGGTGAAGATGCCCACGGTGGTCAGACCGCTGCCGTTGGCCGAGAAGTCGAAGCTCCAAGTGGCAGGGGCAGCAGTGGCTGCGCCGATGCTGATGTTGTTGCTGGCACCTGCGCCGTTGACGAAGACGAATACGCCGTCGACGACCTCCTCGTTGCCCTGGTTGGTGGCATAGCCGTCCACGGAGAGGCGGTAGTAACCCTGCGGCAGGGCGGCAGCGATGGTCTGGCTGATGGTGCCGTCGGTGAGGGCAGCGTTGCCGCTTCTCCAGCACTCGAGGAAGTTGGAGAGGGTGATGGTGCCGTCCTCGCTGGAGTAGGTGTTGTTGTCCTGGAAGCCCTGGTTGGCGCCGATGGTGCCATCGAGCGTCCAGCCTGAAGGCATGACGCCACGGGCATGGCCGGCAGCCTCGAAGTCGGCGTTGATGAGGGCGGGTGTCACGTCAACGGGGGCGTCGACGGTAGCTCCAGACATCTCCTCAGCGCTGAGGACATACTTGGCCCATGCTGCGGGGAGGCCGTTGATCCAGCCTTCGATCTGCTCGTTGCTCTCGAACTCATCGGCATTCATGGCGGCGTCGATTTCGGCCAGGATGCGGTCGAGCGTAGCGTCGGTCGGGGTGAGGTCGAGGAGGTCGCTCTGCATCTGGGCATATTCAGCCTGTGCGACGTTGAGCTTCTGGATGAGGGCCTGCGTCTTGTTAATGGCGTCGATGGCCTCCTGAAGCTTCTTGATGGCAGCCGTCTGTGTGTCGAAGTCTTCGCCGAGGGCGGCGTTACCGTCCTTGAGGGCCTGATCCTTCTTCGTGACGTTTTCAGCCACGCCGGCAGCATAGAGCTCGTCGAGCTGTGTCATGAGCGACTGAATGTCTTCGTCGAGGTTGGCGATACCGTTGTAGTAGAGCTCGAAGCCGTACCAGATGGTCCAGTGGTTGCCCTGCAGGTCGCTGGTGCCCTGGATGCCGGCGCGCAGTGTGCCGCCGTCCTCGAGGACGTTGCCGGAGGCTCCGATGTAGCACATACCGGCCAGGTTGGCGTACTTGGCGTCGGTGAAGATCATGTTGGCGGAGTGCTGGTTGTTGGGCAGGTAGTTGCCGTCAAGGCAGTCGTAGGGGGCGTCGAGGTCAGCAAGGATGGGGCTGGCCAGCTGCGCCAGGTTGGGAATGGGAGTGTGGTTGACACCGGCGTAGAGGGTAGCGAAGCCCTTGCCGTACTCGCTGTCAGCCTGCCAGTTGGGATAGTTGGCATCGTTGGCCTCGACGCGGAAGAAGGCGTGGGTCTTGATGGTGTAGTTACCCTTGGGCAGGTCGGTGAAGTCGCGGTAGATGTTGAACGGACGTGCATCCCATACCTCGGCGGTGCCGTAGTTGGTCTTGAAGTTGCCGGTCGACGTCTCATTCATCCAAACGGGAGCGTCGGCGGGGTAGCCGTTGGCGAAGGCTTCCTGGTCGCCGCCGTTGGTGTCGGGGAAGTCCATGTGGTCGATGAGCGGCGTGATATCGAGGGGCTCGTCGAGGGTGCCGCCTTGTGCGACGGCAGCGTCGAAGAGCTGCTGCACGAATTGACGTACTGCTGAAGGATAAGCTTCGATAGCGGCGTCAATCTCGGCTGTCGTGATGCTTCCTTCGTCATACTTTGACTCATACTCACCAGCGAGGTCAGCCACGAAGGTCTTGAGGTCGCCGTTGTAGCGACGCTCGTCGGCATTGAGCTGGTCGATGAAGGCGCGGAACTTCTTGTAGGCTGCCTGACTCTCGGTGAGGGCGGAGCGTGCCTTGTCGAGGACTTGGAAGGCATCCTTGTACTCTTGCTCCTTGCTTTCGTCAGAACCGGCGTTGACCAGCTCTTCGGCAGCGTCGATGGCACTCTCGAAGTCGGTGATGAGGTTGTATTCAGCCTTTTGGGTATCGGTGTCGATTTCCTTGGCGGTGTTGACGGCGCCCACGAGAGCGGTGAACGAGGGCAGATCCTTCATCGGGCCGATGGCGAAGAGCTTGAAGTTGTCCATACCCATCCAGTTCTGGTTGGTGTTCTGTGCCATCAGACCGATCTCCATCGAGGGCGCTGTGCCGTCGTAGTCGAAATCGAACTCGAAGTGCAGGGGCTTTCCGTTCTCCGTGGCGAGCGATTCGCCGTGGATGCTGAAGCTGCCGTTGTCATAATAGAGGTAGATACCACGGGGATCCTCCTCGAGGGCAGCGCCCTGCCATACGGCCATGACGTCAGCCGCGATGCGGTAGCGTCCGGCGGGCAGGCCTGTCACCTGCTGGCAGATGACACCGTCGTGGAGGGCACCGGTGGCGGTGGGATACCAAGCTTCGATGAACTTGTTGATGGAGACGGCGGGGTCAACGTCGTTGTTGGTGTAGCTGGCGTTCTGCTGTCCTAAGTTCTGACCCATGCCCGGGGTGACAGTCCATCCGGTAGGATTGGTGTAGTTGTTGGCAGCAGCCTCGAAGTCGGCGTTGACGAGGGCATACTTGGTGAGCTCGAAGGGTGCATCCTCTGAGGAATGAGCGATGCCATAGGGGATGGCTGCTGCATTGACATCGGGACGCAGCGCTTCGGCTGCGGCAGTGACCTCGGCGGCCGTGGCGGCGGCATTGTTGTATACCGTGCTGGCGGCAGCGTAGTCGACACCGTAGAGGGCGGCGTCGTTGAGCAGGTCGTAGAGGTCTAAGCGCGCATTGTAGAGCTCCATCTGGCTGGCGAACGCTGCCATGTCTTCTTCGCTGACAGAGCCGACGGGAACGAAAGCCCATTCGATGTTGGCGGCATCGGCTGTTGCGTTGAACTCAACGCCGGCACCGGGGGTACCCTTAGCGTACTGAGTCTCGCTGTTGGGGAACTTGTTGTCGCCCATGCCGGGAGCTGACTGCCAATAGTAGTTGCCGCTCTCGGCCTTGGTGAACTTCCAGAACCATACAGCCTGGTTGTTGTGGTCGATGAAGCCGCTGGCCTCGCTGTCGCGGAAGAGATAGGTGTTGCTCACCTCGTAGTTGTTGCGATCGTGGTCACCCGAGAAGTAGAAGGTGCCGTTGAGCTTCAGCATGACGCAGTCGGGGTAGTTCTCTGCATCGGTGCCATCAAGGGGTTCGACGACGATCTCCATGTAAGGCTTGGAGTCCGAGCTGAGGCTGATCTGGGTAGCCCAGGTGTTGGCACCGAGCACGAACTGGCCTGCTCCTACATTATAGAGGTAGTAGGCGGTGGCGCCGTCAGCCTCGTAGTCGACACCCTTTGCGGGGCTCTCCGGAGCGACAGGTGCTGTCCACGTCTGTGCCATGGCCGTCAGCGACATCGCCGCTACGGCCACGAAAGAAAGTAAACGCAGTTTCATTGTTGTGAACATTGTTTTTAGTTAGTAGATAGTGTTTGATGAATTTTGATTGTGATTATTATTAAATATGGTGGTTGCTGATGAAGTCGAGATTCTTTGTCTTTGGCTGCTGTCCAGCCATGTGTAAATGCTTATTTCGGGCGCAAAGATACTCCAATTTCGTAGCCTGTCAAAAAAAACAGGCAAAAAAAGTGTCGTAGCGTAGCTTTTTCGCGGATTTTGTGTAACTTTGCACCGCAAAACATATAAACCCTTTTTTTATCTATGCTCATAGCTGTAGACTTCGACGGCACGATAGTCCGTCACCGCTATCCCGAGATCGGCGAGGAGATACCTTTTGCCGTAGAGACGCTGAAGATGTTGACCGAAGAGCGCCATAGGCTGATCCTGTGGACGGTGCGTGAGGGCAAGCTCCTGGACGATGCCGTGGAGTGGTGCCGACAGCGCGGGCTGGAGTTTTATGCCATCAATCGTGACTTCCCCGAGGAGGACATCACGCTCAACCAGCATTTCTCGCGTAAGCTGAAGGTGGACTTGTGGATCGACGACCGCAACGTGGGCGGACTGCCCGACTGGGGCACGATCTACCACATGATCCACGACAACAAGACCTACGAGCAGGTGCTCTTGGAAGAGATGCATCACGAGTCGGCCCAGCCCAAGCGTGGCTTCCTCCGACGACTGTTCGGTGGGTGAGCCAGGTGGCCCGTAGGGATGCCTTTTTTTGGGGGGGCTATCAAGAGCGTCCGGTAAACTATCATTGACTCAAGTTTCGGATGTTATGGGAGTTAAAGAACTCCTTAACTCCTTTAACTCCTTGACTCCCAAGGCAAGCGAAGCTTGCGAAAGTTGAATCATTGAGAGCACGCCGAAGGTATAAGGTATAAAGAATATAAGGTATAAAGAAAAGGAAGCAGTGGGACTGTAAGCCGGGTTCTGTACGCCTTCGCCGCACTTGTTGGGGGCGACGCAGACGTGCCTGCCATTTATCTACGGCGCGACTCTCGCCGCGTCTCTATCGTTCTACCCTCCGGCTCGGACGGGCCGCCCTCTCTCAACCTTGCACGCACTGGTCGTGCAGTCGATGCTTCGCCGGTATACGCGAACTTTCAACCTCCGGTGTGCACAGCACACGTGTCGCCACGTGCCTGGTGAGCTCTTGCCTCGCCTTCTCACCCTTACCTTCCGTCGGCTTATCTGAGCTCTGATGAGCGTGATAGCCGTCGGCAGGCGGTTGTTTTCTTCTGCACTTGCAAGCCCTCGCGGACTTCTATCTGTTAGGTAGCGGAGTGCCCTGTGTTGCCCGGACTTTCCTCTCGCCGCTCCCTCGAAAGGGAGCCGCCAGCGGCAAGCCGTCCCACTGCTTTCGGCGGCAAAGGTAGTCAAATAGTTTAAGGTATGCGCCCTGCTGTTTAAAGTTTTTTTATCGCGTTTAGAGTTTTTAGCATTTATGGGCCTCGGAGGCGCGCTCGGAACGCGTTTGGCACAAGAAATGCTAAAATGTCAGTCAACGGATTTAACCGCTGTTAAGCTAAGGGGCAAGCGTGTTAAAAGAAAGGAAAAAACGGCGACAAAATGTCAGCGAGATAAACTTTTGCACTACTTTTGTGTCCGATTTCGTGAGCAGGGCTCCGGGGCATCCGGGCAACCTGAGTCATCAGAATAAACGGAATAATGAGAGTGAACTGAATTCATCCGATCATCATCAAAAAACAATAATTGTACGACTATGACACAGAAACAGAAGATGTGGCTCGGCGCAGCAGCGCTGACGCTGAGCAGCAGCCTGCTGACAGGCGCTATCATGAGTGACAAGATTTCCGTCGCCTCGACGGCGCAGGCGGCTCCATCGCCCCAACTGGCGTCGCCTGCGGTGGCAGCCCCTGCCGGCCTGGTTGACCTGACGGCGGCCGCCGAGCGTTCGGTGAACAGTGTGGTATATATTAAGGTAACAAAGAATGCCGTGCGCCAGACGGTGACCGTCCGTGACCCCTTCGAGGACTTCTTCGGCGACTTCTTCGGCTATGGCAACCGCGGCCGCGGACAGGGCCGGCAGCAGGAGGTAGAGACGCAACCGAAGCGCCAGGGTGCCGGCTCGGGCGTCATCATCTCGCAGGACGGATATATCGTGACGAACAATCATGTCGTTGCCGGTGCCGACGAGATCCTCGTGAAGCTCAACGACAACACCGAATACAAGGGCCGCATCATCGGTCTCGACGAGACCACCGACCTCGCCCTGGTGAAGGTCGAGGCTAAGGGCCTACCAGCCATCACCATCGGCAACTCCGATGCGCTGAAGATCGGCGAGTGGGTGCTGGCCGTAGGCAACCCGTTCAACCTGACGTCGACCGTCACTGCTGGCATCGTCTCGGCCAAGGCCCGTTCGCTCGGTGCCAATGGCGTGGAGAGCTTCATCCAGACCGACGCGGCCATCAATGCAGGTAACTCCGGCGGCGCGCTGGTCAATGAGCGCGGCGAGCTGGTCGGCATCAATGCGATGCTCTACAGCCAGACGGGCTCCTATGCCGGCTACGGCTTCGCCATCCCGACGACCATCATGAATAAGGTGGTGGCCGACCTGAAGGAGTTCGGCGTCGTACAGCGTGCTCTGCTGGGCGTCCGTGGCATGGATGTCACCAACTATATCGACATCGAGAAGGAGAAGGGCAACGACATCGACCTCGGCACCAACACGGGTATCTATATCGAGAGCGTCGAGGAGAAGTCGACGGCTGAGGAACTGGGCCTGAAGAAAGGCGACGTCGTGACATCCGTCGACGGCAAGGACGTCAAGAAGATGGCCGAGCTGCAGGAAGCCTTGTCGCAGCGTCGACCCGGCGACAAGGTGAAGGTCACCTATATCCGCAACAAGAAAACCTACAACGAGACGGCTACGCTGCGTAATGCACAGGGCGGCACTGAGGTGCTCGAAGAAGTGGACATCGATCTGTTCGGCGCACAGCTGAAACCGCTGAGTGATGAAGCAAAGCGTGAGCTGGCATTGCGCTACGGACTGGAAGTCACAGCAATAAAGAAAGGCAAACTGATGGAAGCCGGCATCACTAAGGGCATGATCCTGCTGCAAGTCAACGACAAGGAGATGCGCACCGTCGAGGACTTCGAGGAGGCCGTGAAGGCTGCCAACCAGTCGAGCGACCGCACCCTCTGGATCCGTGCCATCACGCAGAGCGGACGTCGTGTAGCCACGGCTATCGACTTGTCTGACGACAAGAAGAAATAAGCGCGGTTTCGGGCCCTGCAAAAAGTAGGCCAAAACGTTCGCCAAGGTGTCGAAGAGGCAAAGTTTTATCAAAAGCTTTGCTTCTTCGCACTTTTTTACGCGAAATCTTTGAATTTTATTTGCGCGTGAACTATATTTGTTGTAATTTTGCGCGCTTTAAAAGGTAATATCGAATTATATCGTTTTTTATACCAATAAGGAATGAGACAGCTAAAAATCACAAAGAGCATCACCAACCGCGAGAGCGCGTCGTTGGACAAGTACCTCCAGGAAATCGGCCGCGAAGACCTGATCACCGTGGAGGAAGAGGTGGAACTGGCACAGCGCATCCGCAAGGGTGACCGTGCTGCGCTGGAGAAGCTGACGCGTGCCAACCTCCGTTTCGTGGTCAGTGTGGCCAAGCAGTATCAGAACCAGGGCCTCTCGCTGCCCGACTTGATCAACGAGGGTAACCTCGGACTCATCAAGGCTGCCGAGAAGTTCGACGAGACGCGCGGCTTCAAATTCATCTCATACGCCGTCTGGTGGATCCGTCAGAGCATCCTTCAGGCCTTGGCTGAGCAGAGCCGTATCGTCCGACTGCCCCTGAACCAGGTGGGTTCGTTGAACAAGATCTCGAAGGCCTTGTCGAAGTTTGAGCAGGAGAACGAGCGCCGTCCCAGCCCCGACGAGCTGGCCGAGGAGCTGGACATCCCCGTCGACAAGATCTCCGATACGCTGAAGGTCAGCGGACGTCACATCTCCGTCGATGCTCCTTTCGTCGAGGGCGAGGACAACACGCTCCTCGATGTCATCGTCAACGACGACAGCCCTATGGCCGACAAGAGCCTTGTCAATGAGAGCCTTAGCCGCGAGATCGACCGCGCGCTCTCCACCCTGTCCGAGCGTGAGAAGCAGATCGTGGAGATGTTCTTTGGCATCAACCATCAGGAGATGACGCTCGAGGAGATCGGCGACCGCTTCAACCTGACCCGTGAGCGTGTCCGCCAGATCAAGGAGAAGGCCATCCGCCGTCTGCGCAACAACTCGAAGAGCAAGCTCCTCAAGACTTATCTGGGCTAATGTATTCATAGTCAGGCTGCGTCGTGCCAGTCGTGCCCTCAGACCATGGGCCCGCTCACACGACAGGCGCCATCAATCTAATTAGCATAGGTAAATCAATGAAAAAGCATAAAAGGGGCTTGCTGGCATTGTTGCTGCTCGTCTTCGCCTTGAACGTCACCGCCGCTTCGAAGGAGCCGGTGATGAAGCGTGTCTATATGTTTGGCTTCTCAGCCTCGCTGACCGACTCCACCGCCTTCCAGACGACCGTTCAGACCATCGACAGCGCATGGCTGGAGCCGAAGCACAAGCTCCTCGTGGATCGAGCCCTCTACAGCCTGCAACTGCAGTACCACGTCGAGAGCGTTGAGCATCGCAAGAACACCGTGTGTACCGTCTTCTTCGGTACCAGCCTGCGTAAGGTGCAACGCCGATGGGAAAAAGTGCGCAAGCGTTATGAGAACGATCCGGTCGTTCGCCTGCAGATACTGCCCGAAGAGCGCTTCCGCTTTATGGCCGAGGAGTATAGACCCGTCATCATAGGCGAGGCTGTCGCACCGGCCGACTCGACACAGGCCGCTGAGGTGTCAGCCCGCATGAGGGCCGCTAAGGAGAAGAAAGGAGGGAAGAAATGAAGTCCTTCTTCTACAAGGTAGCACAGCATCTCTTGCAGGTCAACCTGCCCGACGCCCTTCCGGCGTCAGATATCATCCCCTCTTTCTCGCCCTTCAAGTGCGAGGCGGAGGGCGATGTGCTTTTCACGATGGATGTCTGCGAGGGCGTTGCCACAGACAGCAGAGGCATGGACGAGATCGGTCAGTTTGACTGCGGAGGCGCCAACCACGGTGTCTATCGTAGCGACGACGGCACTTATCTCTTCGAGATCAGCCTGCCGATGTGCGATGGCGGTATGCTCAGCTGTTGTCTCACCGCACGCGATGACTTCCGTCGGTGCAGTGCCGTGCTGACCGGCAGCTCCATGCGCCAGCATCAGTTCGGGCTCAACAATGCCCTGATGATGGCCTACGCTTTTGCCGCAGCCGAACAGGACACGCTGCTCGTCCACGCTTCCGTCATCCGTAACGACGGCTACGGTTACCTCTTCACCGCTCCCAGCGGGACGGGTAAGAGTACGCATACCCACTTGTGGTACAAGCATATCCCTGGTTCCGACTTGATGAACGACGATAACCCTGTCGTGCGCGTCATTGACGGCGAGACCCGCATCTACGGTTCGCCGTGGAGCGGCAAGACGCCCTGCTACCGCAATATCTGGGCACCTGTAGGTGCCATCACACGCATCGAGCAACGTCCCGAGAACACCATCCGTCGCATGGCGCCCGTCGAGGCTTTTGCCACGCTGCTGCCGGCCGTGAGCTCGATGAAGTGGGATCGCCGGGTGTATATGGGCATCTGCGATGCCATCTCGCATCTCCTCGCCACCACACCCGTCTTCTGGCTCGGATGCCGTCCGGACGAGGAGGCGGCCCGCATCTGCTTCGAAGCCGTGCATGTCAGACAGGACAATCAGTCGTGACGTTCAAAAACTGCAGCGTGTAGGATATGAGCATGAAAGAGACTGTAAAACGAGGCGCGACAGCTGTGGCCAGATGTCTGGCCACGCCTTGGCGTAGGTCAAAGAGGCTGCGATATACCGAGGCTCAGGCTGCGGCTATGTCGCGCATAGAACTGCCTAACGACAAGTTCCTGCCACTGGTGCGCGAATATGTGCAGAAAGGCGAGTCGGTCATTATTTCTGTCAAAGGCTATTCCATGCGCCCTTTCCTCGAACATCTGCGTGACAGGGTCAAACTGTCGCCGTGGACGACGTTGTCGGTGGGCGATGCCGTCTTGGCTGAGGTTGCGCCCGGGCACTTCGTCTTGCACCGTATCATCGAGAAAGGTGAGGGTGGGGCACTGACGCTCATGGGCGACGGCAACATACGAGGTACTGAGCATTGCACCGAGGATGATGTCTGTGGCATCGTGACGGAATACCTCCGCCCTAACGGGCATACCCTCATGGCCGATGACCCTTCGCTGAAACGCAAGATCAGGCGCTGGCGTCGGCTGCTGCCCCTGCGGCGATGGCTCCTGTTCTTCTATAAAGCAACGATCTGAACGCCTTCTAATGAATAGTATTGCTTAATATAACAACGCGATAATCAAATAATAAGGATATGAGAATTAAAGAAGGATTTGAACTAAGGAATATCTGTGGCGAGACGATCGTCGTCGGCCACGGCAAGGCAAACATCGATTTCTCCAAGATCATCAGTCTCAACGAGAGTGCGGCTTACCTCTGGACTAAGGTTGAGAACCGCGACTTCGATGCGCAGGAGCTGGCACGGCTGCTGACCGAGGAATATGACGTCGACGAGGCCACCGCTCTTCGCGATGCCACCAAGATGTTACAGGACTGGGTCGACGCTGGCCTGGCTCAGTGAAGAGTGAAGAATGAAGCGTGAAGAATAAGAGCCACTGCAACCAGAATGTCAACAGACGACATTCATCATGCGGTGGCTCTTATTCTTCACTCTTCATTCTTCAATTTTCATTAAGTCAATGTGCTTCATCTGCCTCATGATCCATGTCTGGCGTTTCAGCATATAGGCCGACGGCTCCTTGCTGCTGTACTTCAGCGGATTGGGCAGTGTGGCGGCGATGAGTGCGCAGTTGGCGCGTATGAGCTTGTCGGCCGAGCAGTTGAAATGCCATTGCGCTACCGCTTCGGTGCCATATATGCCGTCGCCCATCTCTATGGAGTTCAGGTAGACCTCCATGATGCGTTGCTTGCCCCAGATGAGCTCGATGAGCACTGTGAAATAGGCTTCCAGCCCTTTCCGCACCCATGAGCGGTCGGGCCACAGGAACACGTTCTTTGCGGTCTGCTGACTGATGGTGCTGCCGCCCCGTTGGCGGTTCCCGGACTGGCTCTCCTTGATGGCCGCGTCAATGGCATTGAAGTCGAAGCCGTGGTGTTCCATGAAACGCTGATCCTCAGCGGCCATCACTGCCACAGGCATATATTTAGACATCTCGTTGAGTGCGACCCAGTGGTGGCGCAGGCGGATTTGCTCTCCGCGGCCTATCTGCTGGCAGCAGCGGATCACCATCAACGGCGTCACATACACTGGCAGCCAGCGGTAAGCGACGACGGTGAGTATCGTGGAAGCAAAGAAGAAGATGACCAGTCTTTGCAACCACTTTTGCAGGTTCTTCAGCCCTCTCCCGATTTTGCCAAGGGGCGTGGAACTTGATGTGTCATTAGCCTTATTCTTCATGTTTATATCGAAACAACTTTCCTTTCAACTCTCAACTCTCAACTCTCAACCCTCAACCCTCAACTCTCAACCCTCAACCCTCAACTCTCAACTTTCAACCCTCAACCCTCAACTCTCAACCCTCAACCCTCAACTCTCAACCCTCATCTAATCATCCTGATCACCCTCACTCCCAGTTGTGTAGGGTGTTTTTTCATATATTCTTCCAGCGTCATGGGCTCGAGTACGACTTTCTTGTGGATTTGGCTTGCATTGAGCAGGTGCAGTTTGCCGTCGCGACCCCACACGGCGATGCCGAGATGCGAGACGTCCAGGCCGGCCTTCTTCGTGACGATGGCCAAGATGTCGCCGTCATGTACGCAGCCCAACTCTTTCTGTGAACGCCCCAACAGCCGTCGCGGAATGTAGTGTACCGTCCTACCGCAGAGGCGTTGCTCATTGGACTTGATCTGCTTCAGCGCTTCGGCATCACTGCGCAACATCGGGTAGCTGTTGGGATGTTTGCTCATATAGGTGATGTCCAGCTTTTGAGCTTCAATGAAAGGATAGTAAGCCCCACGGCTATCGTTCTTGTTGCCGGTAATCTCTTTTGTAATATGTTGGTTACCATTGCTTTCTATCCATTCGCTAAAGTAATGGTTTCTCGATGCGTATCCGCTGAGCCGACCATTGCGATAACGTATTATCTCCAGATTGCGACAGAAGTCTCTAAAGTGTGTGCTGCCCTGACGCGTCGTCATGACCAGCGCCACGACATTCTCGACCAGGGTCGTGCAGTCTAACTCGCGCAGGTTCACAGCCAGCTCTTCCTTGGGATTCACCTCCAGGGTCTTGCCTACATACGGCAGGCCTTTCAGGGCTGTGGCGTAGTACAGCATAAGATTCTCCGATGCCGGTAGCCGACGACCCTTCGTGAGTAGCTCGACGACCCGCAGGCTGTCTGTCTTCTGATAGGTTAGTGCGTGACTGTGAGGAACCACGGCCAGCATCATGACGATGGCGGTGCAATATGTTTTCAGTGCTTTTGTCATTGTTGTCTCCTTATTTTGCGATCGGTTATCCTTAT